>NZ_LYVQ01000210.1 GCF_001984095.1 Pelomonas sp. KK5 | reverse complement strand
GCCCCAAGCTGCTGGTGACGGCCGCCGTCCACGGCAACGAGATCTGCGGCGTGGCCGCGATCAGGCGCGTGATCGAGCAGCTCGACAGCGGCGCGCTGACGCTGCTCAAGGGCAGCGTCACCTTCATCCCGGTCGTCAACGAGCTGGCCAACAAGCTCGGCCGCCGCGAGGGCGACCGCAACCTGAACCGCAACATGCGCCCGCCGGTGATCCCGCAGGACTACGAGGACCGCATCAACACCCAGCTGTGCCCGCAGCTGGCCGCCTGCGACGTGCTGCTGGACCTGCACTCCTTCCAGGGCCAGGGCCAGCCCTTCGCGATGCTGGGCCCGCGCAACAACGACGGCCCGCTGGAGCCCTTCATGCATGCGGAGGCCGAGGGGCGCCTGGCGCTGAGCGTGGGCACCGAGCGCATCGTCGAGGGCTGGCTCTCCACCTACGCGCTGGGCCTGGAGCGCCGCGCCGCCCGCGCGGAGAATGCCGCCATCGACGCCCGCGCCGCCTCGCTGCAGCAGGATCCGCACTACGGTGTCGGCACCACCGAATACAAGCGCTCGCAGCGCGGCTACGGCATCACGCTGGAATGCGGCCAGCATGCCGACCCGAATGCGCCCGAGTTCGCCTATCAGGCCATCCTGCGCGTGATGGCCCTGCTGGGCCTGATCGCCCCCGAGGCCGCGACGCCGCGCCCGGCCACCCAGCCCGAGCTCCTGCAGCTCTACGAGGTGATCGACCGCGAGCACGAGGGCGACAGCTTCGAGCGCGCCTGGGCCAGCTTCGACTCGGTCGAGAAGGGCCAGCGCATCGGCACCCGCGCCAGCGGCGAGGCCGTGCTGGCACCGGCCGACGGGCGTATCGTGTTCCCTGCCGTCAATGCCAAGCCGGGCACCGAGTGGTTCTACCTCGCCCGCCCGAGCGATCGGAGGATCTGAGCATGAAAATCGATTTCGTTTCCGATGTGTCCTGCCCCTGGTGCGTGATCGGGCTGAAGTCGCTCGAGCAGGCGCTGGACAAGCTGCCCGAGCTGAAGGCCGAGCTGCACTTCCAGCCCTTCGAGCTGAACCCGAAGATGGCTGCCGAGGGCCAGGACATCGAGGAGCACCTGACGCAGAAATATGGCGTTACTTCAGCGCAGATGCAGGCCTCGCGGGAGAACATCCACCAGCGCGGCGCGGCACTGGGCTTCACCTTCGACATGGGCGGGCGCAGCCGCATCTACAACACCTTCGACGCGCACCGGCTGCTGCACTGGGCCGGCACCATCGGCGCGGCCGAGCAGAAGGCGCTGAAGATGGCGCTGTTCACCGCCTACTTCAGCGAGGGCAAGGATCCGTCGGATCACGAGACGCTGGTGCAGACCGCGGCCGCCACCGGCCTGGACGCCGCCAAGGCTCGCGAAGTCCTGGCCGGCGATGCCTATGCCCGGGAGGTGCGCGAGGCCGAGGCCACCTGGCAGCAGCACGGCATCAATTCCGTGCCGTCCGTCATCATCGACGACCGCCACCTGATCCAGGGCGGCCAGCCGCCCGAGGTGTTCGAGCGGCTGCTGCGCCAACTCGCGGAACAGGCCGCCTGAGCTGTCAGAATCACGCCCTTTCGTAGCGACGCTGATCAAGATTTCCGGATGTTCAAGAACCTGACCGTGTACCGCCTGGGCGCCGAGTGGCAGCCCAGCCGCGAAGAAGTTGAAGCCGCGCTCGCCAAGGGCGAGTTCGTGCCCTGCAATCCCAGCGAGCCACTGTCCTTCGGCTGGGTGCCGCCGCGCGGCATCGAGCATGCCCCGCTGGTCGAGGTGATCGACGGGCACCTGCACCTGAAGCTGCAGTTCGAGTCCAAGGTGCTGCCCGGCTCGGTCGTCAAGGAGCGGGTCGACGAGATCGCCGCCGAGATCGAGGAGCAGACCGGCCGCAAGCCCGGCAAGAAGGCGCTGAAGGACCTCAAGGAACAGGCCACCCACGAGCTGCTGCCGCTGTGCTTCAAGAAGCGCAGCGCGGTGCGCGTGTGGATCGCGCCGGCCCAGCGCCTGTTGATGATCGATGCGTCCAGCCCGGGCCGCTGCGAAGAGGTCGTGAGCCTGCTGGTCAAGACGCTGGACGGCATGGCCCTGCACCTGGTGCAGACCGCCGAGGCGCCCTCCACCTGCATGGCCGCCTGGCTGATGGATGGCGTGCCGCCCGAGGGCTTCACGATCGACCGCGAGTGCGAACTCAAGAGCGAGGACGAGATGAAGTCCGCCGTGCGCTACGCCCGCCATGCGCTGGACATCGACGAAGTGCGGGAGCACCTGAAGAGCGGCAAGAAGCCCACGCGCCTGGCGATGAGCTACAAGGACCGCGTCACCTTCATGCTGACCGACACGCTGCAGATCAAGAAGATCGCCTTCCTGGACTTGGTCTTCGAGGGCCACGACAAGGTGCAGAAGGATGAGCAGTTCGACGCCGACGCGGTCATTGCCGCGGGCGAGCTGGGCGAGCTGATCCCGGCGCTGATCGAGGGCCTGGGCGGCGAGCACGACTTCTTCGCTGCGGGCGCGGCGCTGGCGGCGCTGCCGGCGAGTCCGGACGTTAGCGAGAGTGCCACGGCGGTGGCTGACGAAGCGGCGCCGGTGCTGGAAACGGCGCCCTGGGATTGAGCGCCTACTCGGGAAGGTGGTGCTGCGGGTCCATCGCCTCGTGCAGGACCCGCAACACTTCGAGTTCACGAGCGGATGCACTCGCCAGATGAAACATCAGGAAGTGGCTTCCTCTGCGACCGTGGCGTGCGACCCGGAGTGTCATCACACCCTTGCCGATCTCAGGTCTCGCCTTGACCCCGGCGATCTCCGGGCCATCCCGCAATGCCATGACCGCCGCCGACAGCGTCTGGGCATAGGTCCGCGCCTGCGCTTGTCCGAATCGCTCCGCTGATCATCGAACGATGCCGTCGATGTCGGCGTTGGCACTTGCCGCCACGCGCACCGTCCAACGACGGCGCCCGGCAGCGTTCATCGGGAACGTCTCGCCTTCGGCGCGCCAAGGGCCGCGTCCATCAAGGCCTGCAGGTGTTCAGCCAGGGCGGCATCGTCATCGAACTCCAGGTAGTGTCCAGCCTTGATGTCGGCCAGGCCGATACGCGCGGCCTCGCGCAAGGCATGGAGTCTCGCCTCGGCCTCCGATGCGTCGCGCTCCACGAGACGCAGGCCATCACGCAAGACCTCGCTCGCGTTCTGGTAACGGCCGGAGGACACCAGCCGATCGACCAGTTCGGCCTGATGGTCCGTCAGCACGACGTTACGAGTGGGCATGGCAAGAAACCTCCAATGGCAGACTCTGCCACTCAGCGGCCGTTGGCAGCAGCCTCGGCAGCCGCGGCCGCCCGCAGCTTGTCCTTCTTGCTCGGGCGCTTGCCCTTGATGCCGCCGGTAGCCTGCTGCTCGCTGGCCACTTCCTCCGGCTCGAAGCCCGCCAGCTGCTCGCGGGGCACGCGCTTGCCCTGGCGCTTCTCGATCAGGCGGAAGTGCGCTTCGGCATCGGCCGGGATGAAGCTCACCGCCACGCCGGTGGCGCCGGCCCGGCCGGTGCGGCCGATGCGGTGGGTGTAGTCGGCGGCGGCGCGCGGCAGGTCGTAGTTCACCACCGCGGGCAGTTCGGGAATGTCCAGGCCGCGGGCCGCGACGTCGGTCGCCACCAGCACCTGCACCTCGCCGGCCTTCAGCGCGGCCAGCACCTTCGAGCGGCCGCCCTGGCTCAGCTCGCCGTGCAGCGAGCCGGCCTTGATGCCCTTGGCCCAGAGCTTGTCGGCCACGTGCTCGGTGGCGTACTTGGTGGCGACGAAGACCAGCGCGCGCGTCCAGCCTTCCGTCTCCAGCAGGTGGCGCAGCAGCGGCGTCCGGTCGGCCGCGTCCACATGGATGGCGCGCTGCATGATCGCATCGCTGCGCACCGGCTCGGGCGCGATCTCGATGCGCTCGGGCTCGTGCAGCAGGCCTTCGGCCAGCGTGCGGACGGCCTGCGGAAAGGTGGCCGAGAAGAACAGGTTCTGCCGCTGCGCCGGCAGCAGCGCGAGGATCTTCTGCAGTTCCTCGCTGAAGCCGAGGTCGAGCAGGCGGTCGGCCTCGTCGAGCACCAGCATCTGCACGCCGTTCAGGCGCAGCGCGTTGTGGTCGACCAGGTCGAGGAAGCGGCCCGGCGTGGCGACGATGATGTCGCAGCCGCCGCGCAGGCCCATCAGCTGCGGGTTGATGGACACGCCACCGAAGGCCACGGCAATCTTCAATCGCTGCGGCAGCGAGCGGGCGAAGTCGCGCAGCACCTCGCCGGTCTGGATCGCCAGCTCGCGGGTCGGCGCGAGCACGACGGCGGCGAGTTGACGCAGCCCTTCCCGTTCGATGACCCTCTGCAGCAGCGGCAGCGCGAAGGCGGCGGTCTTGCCGGACCCGGTCTGGGCGAGGCCCAGCACATCGGCGCCGCGCAGCGTGGCGGGAATCGCCGCGGCCTGGATGGCCGTTGGCGTGTGATAGCCCTCCTGCTCGCGCACGGCGCGAACGAGGGCGGGCGCGAGGCCCAGGGAAGCAAAGGACATGGGCGGAATTAGAACAGGTCGCCCTGCTCGCCGACCGTTTTCTGCCCCGCGGCGCGCGCCTCGATGCGCAGCAGCTTCATCTTCGTGACCACCCCACCATGCGCGGAGAAGCCGGTGCCGATGCCGCCACTGCCCATCACCCGGTGGCAGGGCACGATCGGAGCGAAAGGGTTGTGGCCCTCGGCCTGGCCCACGGCGCGGGCGGCGCCGGGCTGGCCCAGGCGCGTGGCGACCTCGCCGTAGGTCAACGTCTGGCCGACCGGGATGCGGCGGGTCAGGGCCAGCACCTGGCGGTTGAATTCAGGCAGGCGGCTGTCGTCCAGTTCGACGGCCAGCAGTTCGTCGATCGCATCGGTCTCGCCGGCCAGCAGGCGGCGCACGCCGTCCATCGCGCGCAGCACCGACGCCGGCGGCTGGCCCGACTCGCGGGCGGCGGGAAAGCGCGCGCGCATCCGGTCCCGAGTGGCCGCAGCACTCTCTTCCGGCAGCTGCGAGCCGACGATCACGCCGCGCTCGTCCCAGGCGATGCCACAGGAGCCCAGCGCGGTGTCATAACAGTGGAAATGGACTGACTTCATCGGGCGGCGGTGCAGAACTTGTCCCGCTGCGGGCTGCGCAGCCGGGACTTGAAATAGTAGTCCAGCATCGCCGGCACGCGGGCGCGGTCCGCTTCGGCGATCAGACCGCCCAGCGCCGCGGCCCAGGCGCTGGTGCAGTCAGCCTCGGGACGGCTGCCGGCCGCGCAGGCCAGCAGCCCATCGAAGGCCTCGCGATAACGCCGAAGATCAGCGGCATCCATCACCGGCCCGTGGCCGGGCACCAGGCGCTGGAAGGGCACGGCCTCCAGGCGGCCCAGCGCGGCGCTCCATTCGTCCGGGCAGGCGGTGTCCATGAAGGGCACCGGCAGCGTCACCAGATCGCCGCTGGCGAGCGTGCCGGTGGCGGTGTCCAGCAGCCAGACGTCGCCGCCGCTGACGGCCGTTTCCAGGCCCACGCGCAGCTCGCGGCCGGCCAGCGTCAGCGCCTGTGGGCCGGTGATGTGCATGTCGGGGGCCAGTGCCTGCGGCTCGTCCAGCAAGGCCAGGTCCACGCGCATCTGTGTCTTGGCGGCCTCGGGGATCTGCTCGTCCTTCAGGTAGCCCTGCAGCTGGCGGCGGTAGTCGGCCAGCCAGCCGGACAGCGCCTTGTCGACCGCCGCGCTGGCGTAGACCACCAGCCCCGGCTGGCCGCCCCGCAGCAGCACGTTGCCGCCCAGATGGTCGAGGTGCCAATGCGAGTTGATGACGGCCCGCAGCTCGCCCTTCGTGAAGTCCAGCAGCGCCTGCGTGTGCGGGCCGTGCCGGCCGGCATCGAACAGCACCCAGCCCTGCGGCCCCTGCAGCAGCAGGCTGTTGCCGTCGGGCTGGCTGCCGGGCTCGAAGCTGTCGCGCAGCAGGACGACGCCATCGGCGATCCGCTCAGGCACGGCGTTAGCGAGACTGCCGGTGAGCAGCGCCAGGATCAGCAGGATGAGGGATCGCATCGGCCGATCTTCGCGAGCGCTGGCCCGCCCGGCCAGCCCCGCTGCGACGAAGCCCGGAATTCAGCTGACGAGTTGTTCGCCGGCCGCCAGGCGCTCAAGCTGTTCCAGCCGCGCCTTCGTGGCCAGCGCGGCCACGGCGGCCGGCGCCATCGCCTTGAGCTTGTGGTCCGACCACACCTGCCGCCAGCGCCGCGCGCCCGGCTGGCCGTTCCACAGGCCCAGCGCATGGCGCATCGCCTGCGGCCAGCGCTCGCCCTGCTTCTCCAGGTAGGCGACCCAGGCCGCCTCCACCTGTTCGCGGCCCCGATTCGACAATTCGGCCGGGCCCGGCGTGCCGAAGAAGCGCTGGTCCCAGGCGGCCATCTGCCAGGGCTCGTGATAGGCCTGGCGGCCCACCATCACGCCGTCCACATGGGCGAGCTGCTCGGCGATCTCGTCGTCGTCCTTCAGGCCGCCGTTGATCGCGATCGTCAGCGCCGGGAACTCCTTCTTGAGCTGATGGACCAGCCCGTAGCGCAGCGGCGGGATCTCGCGGTTCTCCTTCGGCGACAGGCCCTTCAGCCAGGCATTGCGCGCATGGACGATGAAGACCTCGCAGCCGGCGGCGGCCACCGTGCCGACGAAATCGCGCACGAACTCGTAGCTCTCTTCCCGATCGATGCCGATGCGGTGCTTGACTGTCACCGGAATGCCGCAGGCATCGCGCATCGCCTTGACCCCATCGGCCACCAGCGCCGGCTCGGCCATCAGGCAGGCCCCGAAAGCCCCTTTCTGCACCCGTTCGCTGGGGCAGCCGCAGTTGAGATTGACCTCGTCGTAGCCCCATTGCTCGGCCAGCTTCGCGCAGGCGGCCAGGTCGGCCGGTTCGGAGCCGCCCAGCTGCAGCGCGACCGGGTGCTCCGCGTCGTTGAAGTCGAGATGCCGCGGCTTGTCTCCATGCAGCAGCGCGCCGGTCGTCACCATCTCGGTGTAGAGCAGCGTGTAGCGGGTGAGCAGGCGATGGAGGTAGCGGCAGTGGCGATCGGTCCAATCCATCATCGGAGCGACGGACAGGCGCCAGGGGCTGGGGGAACTCGGTGTCTTCACCGGGCGATTATCCCAAAGGGCGTTCAAGCCCCCAGCAGGCGGCGGGCCAATAGCGTCTGCATGTCACGCCGGCCATCGGCGATCGGCGCCCCCCCTCCACGCACCCGCCTGCGTGGCCCACGACACGATCGATCCGCCTCAGCCTTCGATGAACAGCGCCGGATTGACCATCACCCGGTTCAGCATCACGCCCCAGTGCAGGTGCGGCCCGGTGGCGCGGCCCGTCATGCCCACGGCACCCAGCCGCTCGCCGGCGCGCAGCGTGTCGCCGGGCTTCACGTCCATGGCGCTCAGGTGGCCGTACATCGTCAGCAGCCCTTCGCCGTGGTCCAGCCAGACCGAGCCGCCGGCGAAGAAATACTCGCCGACGTCGATCACCCGGCCGTCCAGCGCTGCCCGCACCGGCGTGCCGGCAGCGGCAGCGATGTCCATGCCGCTGTGCGGGCTGCGCGGCTGGCCGTTGAAGATGCGGCGCAGGCCGAAGCTGCTCGAGCGCGGGCCGGGGACGGGAGGCTGCATCAGCAGCCGCTGGGGCGGGCCTTCGCTGAATGCGGCCATGACGGTCGCCAGGTGCGCCCGCTCACGCTCATGGCGCGCCTGGTCTTCGGGCGACAGGTCGACCTGCCCCGGGGCGACGCGCAGGCGCTGCTCGGCATAGCGCCAGGCGCTCACGCGAAACGGGATGCGCCGGCCCTCGACCTCGATCGCCTGTTCGCCCGGCGCTGCCGCCAGCGCAATGCCGACCAGCGCCGTCCAGCCACCCGGATTGCCGACCACCAGCAGAGGCACCGTGCCCTCCGGCGTGGCACGGCTCGCCCGCGGGCGTTCGGCCGCCGGCCCCAGCGCCACGCGCGCCACGCCGCCGGGCACGGCCGCGGCACGGGGCCAGGAGGCGGCCCGCGCCAGGGGCGGTGCCAGCAGGCTGGCGGCGGTCATCAGCAGGTGTCGGCGATTCGGCATGGACGCATTGTCAGTGCCCTAGACTCGCCGCCATGTCCGCGCATCCCCAGCACCACCCCGACGACCTCTCGGCCATGCGCCACGCCCTCGCACTGGCCGAGGGCGCCATCGGCCTGTCGGACCCGAACCCGCGCGTCGGCTGCGTCATCCTGGCCGCCGATGGCCGGGTGATCGGCGCCGGCCACACCCAGGAGGCCGGCCAGGCCCATGCCGAGGTGATGGCCCTGCGCGACGCCGCCGCCCGCGGCCAGGACGTGCGCGGCGGCACCGCCTATGTGACGCTGGAGCCCTGCTCCCACCACGGCCGCACGCCGCCCTGCTGCGACGCGCTGATCGCGGCGGGCCTGGCGCGCGTGGTCGCCGCCGTCGTCGACCCTAACCCTCAAGTTGCAGGCACAGGCATGGCCCGCCTGCAGGCCGCCGGCATCGCCACCGAGACGGGCCTGCTGGCCGACGAGTCACGCGAGCTGAACATCGGCTTCTTCTCGCGCATGCAGCGTGGCCGGCCCTTCGTGCGCATGAAGATCGCTGCCTCGCTCGACGGCCGCACCGCGCTGGACAACGGCCTGTCCCAATGGATCACCGGCACCGCCGCGCGCGCCGACGGCCATGCCTGGCGCCGCCGCGCCGGCGCGGTGCTGACCGGCATCGGCACCGTGCGCGAGGACGACCCGCGGCTCGACGTGCGCCTGGTGGAGACGAAGCGGCAGCCGCTGCGCGTCGTCATCGATTCGCGGCTGGAGATCGCCGCCGACGCGAAGATCCTCGGCTCCCCGGGCGAGGTGCTGCTCTACGCCGCCGTCCACGCTGCCCGGCCCGAGCTGGCCGCCGAGATCGTCACCCTGCCCAACCCCGCCGGCAAGGTCGACCTCGCCCCGGTGCTGGACGATCTCGGCCGCCGCGGCATCAACGAACTCCACGTCGAGGCCGGCCACAAGCTCAACGGCTCGCTGCTGCGCGAAGGCCTGGTGGACGAGTTGCTGGTCTACCTGGCGCCCAAGCTGATCGGCGAAGGCCGCGGCCTGGCGGCGCTGGGGCCGTTCACCACCCTGGCCGACGCGCTCGACTGGCAGTTCGTCGAGGCCACGCCGATCGGCGCAGACATCCGGCTGAGGGCCCGTCGGCCATAGGGGTTAGCGCGGGGGCCCTTACAATCCCGCCCCATGCCAATCTCCCCCGTTTCCGAGCTGGTCGCCGAACTGGCGGCCGGCCGCATGATCATCCTCGTCGACGAAGAAGACCGCGAGAACGAGGGCGACCTCGTCATCGCCGCCGATCACGTGACGCCCGAGGCGATCAACTTCATGGCCAAGTACGGCCGCGGCCTGATCTGCCTGACGATGACCAACGAGCGCTGCGACCGCCTGCAGCTGCCGCCGATGGCCACCCGCAACGGCACCAAGCACGGCACCGCCTTCACCGTCTCGATCGAGGCCCGCACCGGCGTCACCACCGGCATCTCCGCGGCCGACCGCGCCCGCACCGTGCAGGCTGCCGTCGCCCGCGGCGCGGTGGCGGCCGACCTGGTCCAGCCCGGCCACATCTTCCCGCTGCGCGCGCAGGACGGCGGCGTGCTGATGCGCGCCGGCCATACCGAGGCCGGCTGCGACTTCGCCCGCATGGCGGGCCTGGAACCCGCCTCGGTGATCTGCGAGGTGATGAACGACGACGGCACCATGGCCCGCCTGCCGGACCTGGAGAAGTTCGCCGCCGAGCACGGCCTGAAGATCGGCACCATCGCCGACCTGATCGAGCACCGCAGCCGCAACGAATCGCTGATCCAGCGCGTGGCCCAGCGCAAGCTGAACACCGCCCAGGGCGAGTTCGACTGCCAGGTCTTCCGCGACCGCACCGGCGCCGTCCACCTGGCGCTGACCCACGGCGCCTGGACCCCGGCCGACGACGTGCTGGTGCGCGTGCACGAGCCGCTGTCGATGCTGGACCTGCTGGAAGCCGGCCCCTGCGCCCACTCCTGGCCGCTGCCCGCCGCGCTGGCGCAGATCCAGCGCAGCACCGCCGGCGTGGCGATCCTGATGAACTGCGGGGAGGACGCCGACGGCATCATCGGCCGCCTGCAGGCCCGGCCCGACCAGGCGCCCACGCCCACCGCGATGGACCTGCGCACCTACGGCGTCGGCGCGCAGATCCTGCGCGAGCTCGGCGTCCACAAGATGCGCCTGATGGGCAGCCCGCGCCGCATGCCCAGCATGACCGGCTACAACCTCGAAGTGACCGGCTTCGTCGGCCCCAACGAACAATAACGACAAGGATCAGCAGACCATCATGCAAGGTTCCGACAAGGGCCAGGCCGCAAACCTGGACGGCAGCAAGCTCCGCATCGGCATCGTCCAGGCGCGCTTCAATGCCGAGATCACCGACACGCTGGCCGCGTCCTGCACCGCCGAACTGAAGGCGCTGGGCGTCGCCGAGGACGCGATCCTGCACGTCACCGTGCCCGGCGCGCTCGAAGTGGCCGTGGCGCTGGACGCGCTGGCCGCCCGCGAGGAATTCCATGCGCTGGTGGCGCTGGGCTGCATCATCCGCGGCGAGACCTACCACTTCGAGCTGGTCTCCAACGAAAGCGGTGCCGCGGTGACCCGCGTCTCGCTGGACAACCAGCTGCCGATCGCCAACGCCATCCTCACCGTCGAGAACACCGAGCAGGCCTGGGCCCGCGCCGAGGTGAACGGCCGCGAGGCGGCGCGCGTCGCCGTCGAGATGGCCAACCTGCTGGAGGCGCTGCAATGAGCGAGGCCCCGAGCAACAACGGCGGCAAGAAGCCCGCCGCCAAGGCGCCGGCCAAGCGCGCGCAGCCCAAGTCCGCCCGCCGCCGCTCCCGCGAGGCCGCGCTGCAGGGCATCTACCAGTGGCTGCTGACCGGCGACGAGGTCGGTGCCATCGACGCCCACACGCGCGAGCAGGAAGGCTTCGGCAAGATCGACAAGGCCCACTACGACGCGCTGCTGAACGGCTGCATCACCGAGGCCGCCGACCTGGACGCCGTCCTCTCGCGCCACGTGGACCGCAAGACCACCGAGCTGAGCCCGATCGAGCACGGCGTGCTGATGATCGGCGCCTACGAGCTGAAGCACTGCATCGACATTCCGTATCGCGTGGCCATCAACGAGGCGGTCGAGCTGGCCAAGGCCTTCGGCGGCACCGACGGGCACAAGTACGTCAACGGCGTGCTGGACCGCGCGGCGGCCGACCTGCGTCCGCAGGAAGTGGCCGCTGCGAAACGCTGAATGAAGCTGGCCGAGCGGCTCGACCATATCGAGCCCTTCTACGTGATGGAGTGCGCCAAGGCCGCGGCGGAGATTGCCCGCGGCCCGCTGTGCGACCCGGCCCTCGGCGGCCGGCCGATGATCTACCTGAACATCGGTGAGCCGGACTTCGGCGCGCCCGCGCTGGTGCAGCAGGCCGCGGCAGCCTGCATCGAGAGCGGCCGCACGCAGTACACGCCCGCGACCGGCCTGCCGGCGCTGCGCGAGAAGCTTTCCGCCTGGTACCGCCAGCACTTCGGCCTCTCCATCGCGCCCGAGCGCATCGTCATCACCGCCGGCGCCTCGGCCGGCCTGCAGCTGGCCTGCCTGGCGCTGTTCGAGCGCGGCGACCGGGTGCTGATGCCCGATCCCTGCTACCCCTGCAACCGGCATTTCGTCGCCGCGGCCGATGCCGAGGCCGTGCTGCTGCCGGCGGGTGCGGAGCAGCGCTTCCAGCCCAGCGCCGCGCAGGTGCGCGAGGCCTGGGA
>NZ_LYVQ01000209.1 GCF_001984095.1 Pelomonas sp. KK5 | reverse complement strand
GTGCCGGCCGAGCACACCCGCCGCTACGGCATCGTGGCCGGCACCGCCGTGAACGACAAGCTGGTGGACATCAACCGCATGGTCGAAAAGCCCGCCCCCGAGGACGCGCCCTCGCGCCTGGGCGTGGCCGGCCGCTACATCCTGACGCCCGGCGTGTTCCGCGAGATCGCCAGCCAGCCGCGCGGCGTCGGCGGCGAGATCCAGCTGACCGACGGCATCGCCGGCCTGCTGCGCCGCGAGAAGGTGTTTGCCTACCGTTACGACGGCAAGCGCTACGACTGCGGCAGCAAGGAAGGCTTCCTGCAGGCTAACGTCGAACTTGCACTGACCCACCCGCAGCTGGGTGCCGGCTTCCGGGAATACCTGCAGAACCTTGAGATCTGACGCCGCGGCGGCGCGCCTCAAACGAAAAGGCCACGCACTGCGTGGCCTTTCTTCTTGCTGCCGGGCCTGCCTGCTTCAGCGGCGCTTCAACACATGCACGTATTCGTCGCCCGCCTGCGACTGCTCGACCAGCTCGTTGCCCGTCTGGCGCGCAAAGGCCTGGAAGTCGCGCATCGAGCCCGGATCGGTGGCCACCACCTTCAGCAACTGGCCGCTCTCCATGTCGGCCAGCGCCTTCTTGGCCTTCAGGATGGGCAGCGGGCAATTCAGGCCGCGGGTGTCGAGTTCTTTGTTGGCGTTCATGGCGTCGATTCTAGACTTTCGGCAATTCGAGCCACTGCGGCTCGATGCCCTTGCGCCGCAGCCAGGTGGCTAGCGCCTGGCCGGTGCCGGCGGGCCAGCAGCGCACGTCCTCGGGCGCGATCAGCTTGTACTCGGCCAGCTCGGGCGAGAGCCGGATCTCGCCGCGCGCCTGGGCATGGTAGGCAATGATGATCTGATTCATGCGCTGGAAGTCCCAGACGCCGAGCAGCTCCAGCTTGTCGACCTCCAGCGAGGTCTCCTCGGCCACTTCGCGGCGGATGCCATCCTCCGGCGTCTCGCCCGCCTCCATGAAGCCGGTGATCAGGCCGAAGAAGCGGCCCTGCCAGGCGGCATTGCGGGCCAGCAAGACCTGGCCCTCGCGGTCGGTGCATTCGATCACCGCGGCCAGCACCGGCGTGGGGTTGTTCCAGTGGGTGAAGCCGCAGGCCGGGCAGCGCAGGCGCTCCTTGGGCCCGCCGTCCTCTTCCACGGTCAGCAGCGCCAGCTCGGTGGCGCACTGCGGGCAGAAGCGGAAGGTGGCGCTCACGCGGGGAACACGCCCGTGGACAGATAGCGGTCGCCGCGGTCGCAGACGACGAACACGATCGTCGCGTTCTCCACCGTCTTCGCGAGCTGCAGCGCCACCCAGCAGGCGCCCGCCGCCGAGATGCCGGCGAACAGGCCTTCCTCGCGGGCCAGGCGCCGGGCCATGTCCTCGGCGTCGGACTGGCTGACCAGCACCAGCTCGTCCACCGCCGCCGGGTTGTAGATCTTGGGCAGGTATTCCTGCGGCCACTTGCGGATGCCGGGAATGCGCGAGCCCTCGGCCGGCTGCGCACCGATGATGCGCACGCCCTTGTTCTTCTCCTTGAGGAACTTCGAGACGCCGGTGATGGTGCCGGTCGTGCCCATCGCGCTGACGAAATGGGTGATGCGCCCCTCGGTGTCGCGCCAGAGTTCCGGGCCGGTGGTCTCGTAGTGGATGCGCGGGTTGTCGGCGTTGGCGAACTGGTCGAGCACCTTGCCCTTGCCGTCGCGCTGCATCTGCTCGGCCAGGTCGCGGGCGTATTCCATGCCGCCGGAACGCGGCGTCAGCATCAGCTCGGCGCCGAAGGCCTTCATCGTCTGCGCACGCTCGACGGACAGGTCCTCCGGCATGATCAGGATCATCCGGTAGCCGCGGATCGCGGCGGCCATCGCCAGCGCGATGCCGGTGTTGCCGGAGGTGGCCTCGATCAGCGTATCGCCCGGCTTGATCTCGCCGCGCTCCTCCGCGCGCTTGATCATGCTGATGGCGGGCCGGTCCTTCACCGAGCCGGCCGGGTTGTTGCCCTCCAGCTTGGCCAGGATGACATTGCCGCGGGCCTGCGCCTCGGGCAGCAGGCGCTGCAGGCGAATCAGCGGCGTGTTGCCGATCACGTCTTCGAGGGTCGGGTACTGAACCGTTGTCGTCGTCTTGCTCATGCGGGCCATTGTGGCAGCCAATCGGCCACCCTGCCCGGTGTGGCACAATCGCGGGCTTCCAACGCAAGCGCGTATCGATGAGGCCCGGGTGGCGAAATCGGTAGACGCAGGGGACTCAAAATCCCCCGCCGCAAGGTGTGCCGGTTCGAGTCCGGCCCCGGGCACCACCCATCGAGACCCCAGCTTGCCAGGACACCGCAGAGCCCCGCCCCGAGCGGGGCTTCGCCTTTGCAAGGCCGGCCTGCACGTGTCAGCACCCGCACTCTTCTTTACGGGATGCGTACAGCGCCCTATGCGCTTTCCCCAAGTCGGCCTTCCAATTCTTCGCGCATACACTGTGCCGGTGGTGCACCGCGCCATGCCGCGCCGCCAGCGGCCCTCGCAAGATTCCATTGCTTCATGCCCCAACTTCCGCCGGTCACCAAAGCATTCCTACTCGCCTGCGTGGCCGTGTTCTGCCTGGACTCGCTGCTGTCGCAAACGCTGGCCGTGCCCCTGGGCTACATGCAACTGTGGCCAGTGGCATCGGGGCTGTTCTATCCCTGGCAGCTGATCACCTACGCATTCCTGCACGGCAGCTTCCTGCACATCTTCTTCAACATGCTGGGCCTGTGGATGTTCGGCTCCGAGCTGGAGCGGGTCTGGGGCAGCAAGCGCTATACGCAGATCCTGGTGGCCAGCACGCTCAGTGCAGCGCTGGTGCAGTTGCTGGTGACCTCGCTGATGCATTCGATGTCGCCGACGATCGGCGCCTCGGGCGCGCTCTACGGCCTGCTGCTGTCCTTCGGCATGCTGTTCCCCGACCGGATCATCGTCCCGCTGATCCCGCCGATTCCGATGAAGGCGAAGTATTTCGTCGCGATATTCGGCGCGCTGGAACTGTTCATGGGCTACAGCAGCCATGACGGCGTGGCTCACTTCGCGCACCTGGGCGGCATGCTCGGCGCGTACCTGCTGATCCGCTACTGGCGCAGCGTGCGTCGGCGCTGACCGATCACTCCATCGCCGCGTGCAGCGCCTCTTCCTCCTGCGCTGACAGCTTCTTGCGCGACGGCTTGATCAGCCACAGCAGCGGCAGCACCAGCACCGTCAGCGCCAGCATCAGCTTGAAGTCGTCCAGGTAGGCGATCATCGCGGCCTGCCGGGTCAGCTCGCCGTTCAGCGCCAGCAGGCCCGGCGTGCTGGACAGGTCGTAGCCGCCGGTCGACTGCGCCTGCAGCGCGCGGTTGGTGGCGGTGACCGCCTCGGCCAGCGAGGCATGCGCCACCTGCGTGTTGCGCACCCACAGCGTCTGCACCAGCGAGATGCCGATGCTGCTGCCGATATTGCGCACCAGGCTGTACAGCGCCGTGCCCTGCGCGAACATGGCCGGCTCCAGCGTCGAGAAGGTCAGCGTGGACAGCGGCACGAACACCAGGCCCAGGCCGAAGCCCTGGATCACGCCGGGCACGAGGATGTCGCTCTGCGACAGCACCAGCGTATAGCCGCTCATGATCCACAGCGAGACGGCCGTGATCGAGAAGCCCGCCGTCAGCAGCAGCCGCGAATCGACCTTGCCCACCAGGCGGCCCACCAGCAGCATCGCGACCATCGTGCCGGCACCGCTGGGCGCCATCAGCAGGCCCGCCGACATCACGGGGTAGTTCATCAGCGTCTGCAGCATCGGCGGCGTCAGCGCGCGCACCGCGTAAAGCACCGCGCCGACGATGAAGATGAACAGCAGCCCGCTGACGAAGTTGCCGTTCCTCAGCAGCCGGAAGTCGACGAATGCCAGCTGCGGCGGCGTGAACCAGGTGTGGACGATGAAGTAGCCGGCAGCCACCAGGAACAGCAGCAGCTCGACCCAGGTCTCGGTGGAGTTCAGCCAGTCGTTGTCCTGCCCGCGGTCCAGCAGCATCTGCAGCGCGCCGATGGCGAGGCTCAGCGTGGCGAAGCCGAACACGTCGAAGCGCATCAGGCGGGCCGCCGTCGTCGGCCGGATATAGCGCCAGATGCCCCAGAAGGCCAGCGCCCCGATCGGCAGGTTGATGAAGAAGACCCAGCGCCAGTCGTAGCTGTCGGTCAGCCACCCGCCCAGGCTCGGGCCCAGGATCGGCCCGACCATCACGCCCATGCCCCACATCGCCATCGCCGAGCCGCGGGTGGCCGGCGGGTTGATCTCCAGCATCACCGCCTGCGACAGCGGCACCAGCGCCGCCCCGCACAGGCCCTGCAGCAGCCGCGCGACGACGATCTCGGTCAGCGACATCGAAACGCCGCACAGCAGCGAGGCGAAGGTGAACCCCGCCACGGCGGCCAGGAACACCCGCTTCTGCGTGAAGCGGTCGCACAGCCAGCCGGTCAGCGGCGTGGCGATGGCGGCGGCGACGATGTAGCTCGTGAGCACCCAGGTGATCTGGTCGGCCGAGGCCGAGAGGCTGCCCTGCATGTGCGGCAGCGCCACGTTGGCGATGGTCGAGTCAAGCGTCTGGATGATCGTCGCCAGCATCACCGAGAGCGTGATCATCCGGCGGTTCAGCGGCACCGCCTGGACGGGTATCTCGGCACTCATTCGGTCGCCGCGTCGACGACCGCCTGCACCCGCTCCAGCAGTTCAGCCGCCGCCTGCAGCTGCGCCGGGTCGATGCCGGCCAGCACCTGCCTGCGCACCGCGTTCGCCTCCACGCGCACCTGCTCGTAGAGCTCGCTGCCGGCCGGCGTCAGCGCCACACGCTTGACGCGCCGGTCGTTCTCGCAGGGCACCCGTTCGACCAGGCCGGCGCCGGCCAGCCGGTCCAGCATCGCCACCATCGTCGCGCCCTCCACGCCGACCTTCTGCGCCAGCTCGGACTGCGACATCGGCGCCTTCGCCTTGGCCACGAAGGCGATCGTCATCCAGCCGGCCTGGCTCATGCCCAGGCCCTTCAGCCGGCGGTCGATCAGCAGGCGCCAGGCCCGGGCGGTGCTGTGCAGTGCGGCGCTGAAGCGCTCCTCGACGGACGACATGGAAGCCCACTAATGATTAGTAATCTAACCATTATGCCAGCAGCCCCTGCTCGACATGCGGGTAGCGCAGGCGCAGGCCCAGTTCCTCCTTGAGCCGGCGGTTGTCCAGCCGGCGCGATTCGGACAGGAAGCTCAGCTGCACCGGCGTCATCACGCCCGCCGCCTCGGCCCGCGCGATGCGCGGCGGGCGCGGCAGGCCGCAGAGGTCGGCGGCGAGGTCGAAGTAGTCGCCCATCGGCAGCTCGGTGTCGTCGCTGGCGTGGACCACGCGCTGCGGCAGGCCGCGGAACAGGGCCAGCAGGCAGGCGCGGGCCAGGTCGTCCGCGTGGATGTGGTTGGTGTAGACGTCGTCCTCGCGGCGCAGCACCGGCCGGCCGGCGGCCAGGCGCTCGCGCGGGTGGCCGCCTTCGCGGTCGCCGGCATAGATGCCCGGCACGCGCATGATCGTCACCGCGGCGCCAAAGCGGCGGCCGAAGGCGCGCAACTGCTTCTCGGCGTCGACGCGGCGGCCCGCCCGCGCGGTGGCCGGCGCCACCGCGCGGGTCTCGTCGAAACGCGCGCCGGCGCAGTCGCCGTAGACGCCGGTGGTGCTGGCGTAGACGATGCGCCGCGGCGGCGTCCTGCGGGCCAGGACGTGCAGCAGGTTCGCGGTGCGGCGGTCCTCGGCGCCCTCGCCTGGCGGCGGCGCGAGGTGCAGCACCGCATCGGCCCAGCCGGCCAGGCGAGCAAGAGTCTCTGGCCTGTCGAGGTTGCCCATTAGCGGCAGCGCGCCGGCTTCGCGCAGGGCAGCGTGGCGCCCCGGGCTGCTGGTCAGCGCGGCGACCTGCCAGCCGCGGCCGCGCAGCAGCTTCAGCACGCGCATGCCGACGTCCCCGCAGCCAATGATCAGGAGCCGGAATCGGCGGGGAGATGGCGTCGCAGACATGAGGAAAAAGGGCCTGATGCAGAATGTCGGATTCAGTTTACGGCCCGCCGGCTCCCAGCCTTCTTGTCCATGAATTTCCAGGTCACCGTCCAGCCTTCCGGCCGAGCCTTCGAGGTCGAGCGCGATGAAACCATCCTGAGCGCCGCCATCCGCCAGGGCGTCGGCCTGCCCTACGGCTGCCGCGACGGCGCCTGCGGCTCCTGCAAGAGCCGCTTGCTGGAAGGCCGCGTGATCCACGGCGCCCACCAGCCCAAGACGCTCTCCGCCGCCGAGGAAGACGCCGGCTTCGTCCTCACCTGCTGCGCCACGCCGCAGACCGACTGCCAGCTGGAAGCGCGCACCGTGCCCGGCGCCGGCGAGTTCCCCATCCTGAAGCTGCCCACCCGCGTCCTGGCGATGGAGCGCCCCGCGCCCGACGTGGCCCTGCTGCGCCTGCAACTGCCGGCCACGCAGAACTTCCAGTTCCATGCCGGGCAGTACGTCGAGTTCATCCTGCGCGACGGCGCCCGCCGCAGCTACAGCATGGCCAGCGCGCCGCACAGCACGCCGGGATCGATCGAGCTGCACATCCGCCACATGCCCGGTGGCAAGTTCACCGACCACGTCTTCGGCGCGATGAAGGTCAAGGACATCCTGCGCATGGAAGGCCCCTTCGGCAGCTTCTTCCTGCGCGAGGAGAGCGACAAGCCGATCGTGCTGCTGGCCAGCGGCACCGGCTTCGCGCCGATCAAGGCGATCCTCGAGCGCATCGAGGAACTGGGCTCGGCCCGGCCGGTCACGCTCTACTGGGGCTGCCGCAGCCAGGCCGATCTCTACCTGCACGACTGGGCGCTGCAGGCCGCCGGGCGGCTGCCGAACCTCCGCTACGTGCCGGTGCTGTCCGAGTCCGCCGACGGCTGGACGGGCCGCACCGGCTTCGTCCACCTCGCGGTGATGGCAGACCTGCCCGATCTCTCCGGCCACCAGGTCTATGCCTGCGGCGCGCCGGTGATGGTCGATTCGGCCCAGCGCGATTTCGTGGCCCGCTGCGGGCTGCCTGACGACGAGTTCTATGCCGACTCGTTCACCTCGGAAGCTGACAAGCACTCGCTGACATGATGTTCGAACCGCCTTATGTGCCCGCCGACCGCTTCGAGGCGCAGCTGCGCGAACGGGGCCATGCCGTTCTGTCGCCCGCCGACGTCGGCCGCGCTTTCGGCATCGGCGCCGAGGAGCTTGCGGCGCTGACGCCTTTCTGGAACGACCTTCCGCCCGACGCCTACCTGAAGGACGGCGGCCGCTACCGCTTCCGCCGCCACAGTTGCTTCGTGGCCGAGGGCCAGGCCCTGGCCCTGTCCCCGCAACGCGCCCACTGGCAGCCGGTGGACTACAACGCGCTGCACGGCGGCATCGAGCGCTGGTTCGAGCCCATGGCCGCCGCGGCCGTCGCTGCATCGGCCTGGTCGAAGCTGCTGCTCGGCCTGGCCGGCACGGCTTCGGGGCTGAAGGGCCGGCAGCCCTGGTTCATCGAAGCCCACCAGTTCCGCATCGACACCACCGACGGCATCGGCCGCCCCACACCCGAGGGCGCCCACCGCGACGGCGTGGACCTGGTGGCCGTGTTCCTGATCGAGCGCCGGCACATCAAGGGCGGCGAATCGCGCGTCTTCGAGGCCTGCGGGCCCAACGGCCAGCGCTTCACGATGAACGCGCCCTGGACCCTGCTGCTGCTCGACGACGAGCGGATGATCCACGAAACCACGCCGATCCAGCCCGACGGCGAGCACGGCCATCGCGACACGCTGGTGGTCACGTTGCGTGCAAACGGTTTCCAGGGGCCCTGATACCGGCAGCGCATGGCCCCATGCGCAAGCCGCAGGCTCGCCCCGCTAACGCCGCAACTACACTGACGGCCCCGGCGCCACAAGCGCCGGGGCCTTTGTTTTCATCGCACCACGAGTGCCCAAACCGAAAGCCGTCATGAACGCCGCTACCGATCTGTCGCGTGTCCTCGCCGACCACGCCGCCTCCTCCATCCCCTCCTCCCTGTTCGGACTCCCTGACCAGCCCGCCCACGAGCGCGTGCTGCTGGCCAGCGACGAGCAGACCGGCCTGAAGGCCATCCTGGCCGTGCACAGCACCGCCCGCGGCCCCGCCTTCGGTGGCTGCCGCTTCTGGACCTACGACAACGAGCTGGCCGCGCTGAACGACGCGCTGCGCCTGTCGCAGGGCATGAGCCTGAAGAACGCGCTGGCTGACCTGCCCTTCGGCGGCGGCAAGGCGGTGATCCTGAAGCCCGCTTCCGGGCAATTCGACCGCGCCGCGCTGTTCGCCGCCTTCGGCCGCGCCGTGCAGTCGCTGGATGGCGCCTACATCACCGCCGAGGACGTCGGCACCACCACCGCCGACATGCTGGGCATGCAGGCCGTAACGTCCTATGTCAGCGGCATCCCGCGCGCCGGCGCCTTCGGTGGCGACCCGAGCCCGAAGACCGCCTGGGGCGTCTTCGTGGCGATCCGCGCGGGCGTCGAGAAGGTGCTGGGCCGCAACTCGCTGGAAGGCGTGCGCGTCGCGCTGCAGGGTCTGGGCGCGGTGGGCTGGCACCTGGCCGCCTTCCTGCATCAGGCGGGCGCCAAGCTGGTGGTGGCCGACATCGATGCGGCCAAGGTGGCCCGCGCGGTCGAGCAGTTCGGCGCCGTCGCCGTCGGCGTGCACGAGATCCTGGCCGCCGAGGTGGACGTCATCGCCCCGAACGCGCTGGGCGCCACGCTGAACGCCCAATCGATCCCGACGCTGCGCGCCGCGCTGGTCTGCGGCGCCGCCAACAACCAGCTCGCCACCGCCGCCGACGGCGACGCGCTGCAGGCCCGCGGCATCACCTACCTGCCCGACTATCTCGTCAATGCCGGCGGCATCATCAGCGTCGCCCGCGAGTACCGCGGCGAGGGCGAGGAGCAGGCCGTGATGGCCGAGGTCTCGAAGATCGCCGACCGCGTCGTCGAGCTGCTGGAGCGCGTCAAGCGCGAGGACTCGACGCCCGGCCGCGTGGCCGATGCCTGGGCCCGCTCCAAGCTGGTCAAGCCGGTCTGATTCCGGCTCAGGTCAGGGCGTCCAGCGCCTGACTCAGTTCCCCGCCCTGCTCCGTGGCCGCTAGCACATGGACGCCGGGCGGGAACACGATGTCCTCCCGATGCGGCTCCGGCCAGCCGATCGTGCGCATGCCGGCCGCCAGGCCCGCGGCGGCGCCGGGGCCGCTGTCCTCGATGACCAGGCAGTCCTCGGGCTTCAGGCCCAGCAACTGCGCGGCGCGCAGGTACGGATCCGGCGCCGGCTTGCCCTGCGCCACCTCGTTGCGCGAGACGGTCACCCGCCCCGGCGCCACCAGGCCCAGCGAGGCGAGGCTCGCGTCCATCACCGGCCGCTCCGAGTTGGAGACGACGGCCCAGCGGATGCCGCGCGCATCGAGCAGATCCAGCGCCGCGGTGGCGCCATGCCGGCGCCGCAGTTCGCCCAGCCGGCCGATGAAGGCGGCATTCTTGCGCTCGATGAAGTCGTCCAGCGCCATCGCCAGGCCGCACTGATCGACCACGCGCTCGTGCACCGCATTGATCGTCATGCCGGTGCAGGCCTCGTCGAAGCCGGCGGGCAGGGTCAGGTCTTGCTCATGCAGCAGATCCAGCAGCGCCCGCAGGTGCGTGGATTCGCTGTCCACCAGCGTGCCGTCCATGTCGAACAGCACGGCCTTGATCGCCTCCGGCATCAGGCCTCCACCCGCCTGGGCAGCACCCAGTCCTTGCGCGGGAAGTGGCAGGTGTAGCCGTTGGGGATGCGCTCCAGGTAGTCCTGGTGCTCCGGCTCGGCCTGCCAGAAATCGCCCACCGGCTCCAGCTCGGTGACGACCTTGCCGGGCCACAGGCCGGAGGCGTTCACGTCGGCGATCGTGTCCAGCGCCGTGGCCTTCTGCGCCTCGGAGGTGTAGTAGATCGCGGAGCGGTAGGAGGCGCCGCGGTCATTGCCCTGGCGGTTGGGCGTGCTCGGGTCGTGGATCTGGAAGAAGAACTCGAGCAGGCGGCGGTAGCTCATCCGCGCCGGGTCGAAGGTCACCTCGATCGCCTCGGCATGGCTGCCGTGGTTGCGGTAGGTGGCGTGCGGCACGTCGCCGCCGCTGTAGCCCACGCGCGTGGCGATCACGCCCGGCAGCTTGCGGATCAGGTCCTGCATGCCCCAGAAGCAGCCGCCGGCCAGCACGGCGCGTTCGGTGGACGAGGAAGAGGATGGGGTCGAATGGCTCATGGTCTAAAACCTCCTGGACGCATCGGTCGCGTCAACGAGGCAGAAGCTTACAGGGGCTGCGCTCTACGCCTGTAGACTCGCGCGGATGTCCCCACGGCAAACCCCGGAACCGCCGCCCCGCCGGCGCGACGCTGCCGCCACGCGGCAGGCCATCCTCGACTCGGCGCGCGCCGCCTTCGCCCGCGCCGGCTACGACGGCGCCGGCGTGCGCGAGATCGCCGCCGGCGCCGGCGTCACGGCCATGCTGGTCAACCGCTACTTCGGTTCCAAGGAGGCCCTGTTCACCGAGGCGGTCGAGGCCGGCATGGTGGCCACCGCGGTGCTGCTGCCGCGCCTGCTGGCCAGCGAAGGCATCAGCGGCCGCGAACTGGCCGCCACGCTGATCGAGATCACCAAGACCGAGGAGACCCCGCTGGAAGGCTTCCAGATCATGCTGCGCTCGGCCGGCAGCGCGCGCGCTGCGGCCATCGCACGCGAACTGATCGAGAAGCACCAGCTCAAGCCCATCGCCGCCACGCTGGAGGGCGCGCTGGCGCCGCAGCGCGCGGCGCTGATGCTCTCGCTGATCGCCGGCTTCCAGATGATGCGCCAGACCATCGGCCTGGCGCCGCTGGCGAAGGCCCGCGCCGCTGCGCTGGCGGACGCGCTGGGCCCGCTGTTCCAGCACCTGATCGACGGCGACTGAGGACGCGGGCCGTCGCGCTTCGCCGCCCATTTGCACCGCAAAGTCTACACATGTAGACTTGTTGGTGTTGCATGTGGAAAGCGAGTCGATCGATGAAGGAACGAATCCTGGTGACCGGCGGCAACGGCTTCATCGCCGGCTGGTGCCTGGTGGAACTGCTGCGGCAGGGGCATGCGGTGCGCTGCACGCTGCGCGATGCCGGCCGCGCCGGCGCGCTGCGGGAGACGCTGGCGGCGCAGGGCGTCGATGCCTCGGCCCTCCAGGTGGTGCAGGCGACGCTGGACAGCGATGCCGGCTGGGACGCCGCCGTCCAGGGTTGCACTCGCGTGCTGCACATCGCCTCGCCGCTGGGCGCCAGCCGCGATCGCGCCGGCCTGCTGGAACCCGCGCGCGACGGCACGCTGCGCGTGCTGCGGGCAGCGCGGCGGGCGGGCGTGCGGCGGCTGGTGATGACGTCGGCCGCCGCAGCCGCCCGCGTGCTGGCCACCGACGGCGAGTGGATCAGCGATGAATCCGCCTGGCCGGATGCGGCCACGCAGCGCGATCCCTACCGGCGCTCCAAGATCCTGGCGGAGCGCGCCGCCTGGGACGAGATCGCCCGCGAGCCCGGCCACGCCCTGGAACTGGCGACGATCCTCCCGGCGGCGGTCTTCGGCCCGCCGCTGGCCGCGGGGGCAGCGCAAGGCTCCGTGCAGGTGATCCAGCGCCTGCTGCAGGGCCGCCCGCCGGCCATCCCGCGGCTGGGCTTCTCGATCGTCGACGTGCGCGACCTGGCCGAGCTGCACCTGCGCGCCTTGTTCTCGCCGGCGGCGGCCGGCCAGCGCTTCGTCGCCGCCGGCGAGTACATGACGCTGCGCGAGAT
>NZ_LYVQ01000208.1 GCF_001984095.1 Pelomonas sp. KK5 | reverse complement strand
CGGGCCCGCTCATGGCTGCGCAGGTGGCTGGCCAGCGCCAGCGCCAGCAGCACCGCCTCCACCAGCACGCCGAACTCCACGCCATGGAAGCTCAGCGCCGTCATCGGCAGCAGGCCCCAGACGGCCAGTGTCGTCAGGCTGGAGCCACCCATGCCGAACGCCACCGCCGCCAGGAAGTAGCGCGCCGCCGGCAGGCGCCTGCGATAGGCCCAGATGCCCAGCAGCAGCAGGCCCAGGCTGCAGCCCAGCAGGAAGACGAAGGCGATCCAGACGGCGAGCCCGTGCCAGTCCGCCGCCAGGCACAGCGCCTGGGCCAGCAGCGCGGCCACCGCCGCGCCTAGCAGCCACTGCCGCAAGCGGCGGGCACGCTGCCGCAGGTCGAGGAAGTGATCGGCGAAGGCGATGCCGGCGGCGCCGAACACGACCATCATCACCAGGTTCACATAACGCTGGAAATGAGCGGAATCCGGCCACCACCAGGCGAAGCCGTGGCCGGTATAGGCCAGGTTCAGCCCGATGAAGCTGAGCAGGTAGCAGGCGTAGTACAGGTAGCTGCCCTGGCGCAGGCCGGCGTAGAGCATCGTGTTGTAGGCGATCAGCGCCAGCAGGAAGCCGTACAGCAGGCCGTAGGCGTAGTGGATGCCGCGCTCGTCGGCGGGCGCCTGGGCCGCCAGCTGCAGGCCCAGCGGCAGCACCAGCGGGTCGACCGTCTGCGCGCGGATCCAGATCTCGCTGCGGCCCGAGGGCACGGCCAGCGGGAACACGAAGCCCTGCCCCGGCACCAGGTTGGCCGCGCCGTCCACCGGGCCGGCCTCGTCGCCGCTGTTCCAGCTGGCCAGCACCTGGTCACCCTTGACCTGCACCACCTCCAGCCGGTCGATCCAGCTCATGCCGGCGATCAGGCGCAGCGCCAGCGCGTCGTCCAACGGGTTCTGCAGCTCCAGGTAGGCCCAGACCGGCCGCGCACGCAGGCCGAAGCCGGCGATGGCCCGCTCGTCGCGATGGAACTCGCCCCTCTGCAGCGCCGCTCGGGCCTGGGCCAGCGTCAGCGGCGGGCTGCCGGCCTGCTCCTGCAGGTACAGCGCGCGGCTGCCCAGCGGGCCGGGCGGCAACTGGTCGATACGGACCACCTGGGCCGTGGCGATGACGCTGAAGGCCAGCGCCAGCAGGCCCAGCAGACCGAGCAGCAGGGCCCGGAAGAAACCTCGTCCCGGCAAACTGCTCAGCCTTCCTTGGTGCCGAAGATCTTGTCGCCGGCATCGCCCAGGCCCGGGATGATGTAGCCGTTGGCGTCGAGATGGCTGTCGACCGCCGCGGTCCAGCAGCGCACGTCGGGATGGGCCTTGTTCAGCGCGGCCACGCCCTCGGGCGCGGCCACCAGCACCAGCGCGCGGATGTCCTTGCAACCGCGGCGCTTGAGCAGGTCGATCGTCGCAATCATCGAGCCGGCGGTGGCCAGCATCGGGTCGACGATCAGCGCGGTGCGCTCGTCCAGCTGGCCGACGAAGCGCTCGAAGTAGTGCACCGGCTGCAGCGTCTCATGGTCGCGCGCCAGGCCGACGACGCTGATCTTGGCGTTGGGCACCATGTCCAGCACGCCGTCCAGCATGCCCAGGCCCGCGCGCAGGATGGGCACGACGGTGACCTTGCGGCCCGCGATCTGGTCCACCTCGGTCGGGCCGCTCCAGCACTGCAGCGTGGTCTTCTCCAGCGGGAAGTCGGCGGTGGCCTCGTAGGCCAGCAACCGGGCCACCTCGCCGGTCAGCTCGCGGAATTTCTTGGTCGAGATCTCGGCCTCGCGCATCAGGCCGATTTTGTGCTTGACGAGGGGGTGGCGGACTTCGATGACGGGCATGATGGTGTTCTTGGCGGGACGGGGACGCGAATTATCCGCGGCGCTGGCGCAGCGCTTCGTAGAGGCACACGCCGGCGGCGACGGAGACATTGAGGCTTTCGACCGCCCCCTGCATCGGGATGCTGACCAGCTCGTCGCAGGTCTTGCCGGTCAGCTGGCGCATGCCCTCGCCTTCGGCGCCGAGCACCAGCGCGACCGGGCGCTTCAGGTCGATGTCGTAGATGGACTTGGTGGCCTTGTCCGACGTGCCGACGATCCACACGTCGCGCTCCTTCAGCTCGTTCAGCGCGCGGGCCAGGTTGGTGACCATCAGGTAGGGCACCGTCTCGGCGGCGCCGCTGGCGACCTTGGCGACGGTCGCGTTGAGGCCCACCGCATGGTCCTTGGGCGCCACCACCGCATGGGCGCCGGCGCCGTCGGCCACGCGCAGGCAGGCGCCGAGGTTGTGCGGGTCGGTGACGCCGTCCAGCACCAGCAGCAGCGGCATGGCGCCAGCGGCTTCCAGGTCTTCCATCACGGCGTCCAGCGAGTGCTGCATCGCCACCGGCTGCACGCGGGCGACGACGCCCTGGTGGCGCGGGCCGCCGGCCAGCTTGGTCAGGCGCTCGTCGTCGCTCTCGACGATCTTGGCGCCCGCCTCCTTGGCCCGCTCGATGAAGGTCTTCATCCGCTGGTCGCGCCGGCTCGGGTCGATGTGCAGCTCGGTGACGGACTTCGGATGCGTCTTCAGGCGCACGGTGACGGCGTGGAAGCCGAACAGGACTTTGTTGGACGAGGTACTCATCCGCGCATTGTCGCCGTTAGCGCAAGAATCCCGATCAAGACCGGCTGGTGCAGCATGTAGAAGCTGAGGCTCCAGCGCCCCAGCACCGCGAGCGGATTCAACACCCGCGGCAATTCACCCGTCAGCGGAAAGCGCCGGCCGAGCGCGAAGCCCCACAGCATCACCCCGAACCAGGGCAGCAAGGGCACGTAGTCCTCGGTGATCGGCTTGTGGGTAACGAGGCCGATCCAGTCGGTCCAGCGCGTGTCGAAGAAGGGATGGGAGACGAACTGCGGCAGCAGCACCGCCAGCAGCCCCAGCAGCAGGCAGGCGACACCGTTCAGCCGAGGGCCGGCAAAGCGCATCAGGATCAGCATCGCCGCCATGCCGTGCAGCACGCCGAAGCTGATGAAGCTGCGCGGGAACATCGCGTACGAGCCCGCGGACACCAGCAGCGCGCAGCCGGCCACCTGCGCCCAGCGCTTCCAGAAGCGCGGCCAGCTCTGCCGCTGCGCCACCGCCAGCGCCTGGCCCATGCCCGCGCAGAGCAAAAAGGTGCTGACGATCAGCGTACGCTGCACGGTCCAGAACGGGTCGCGGTAGAAGTCCCAGCGCGTGAAGCCGAAGTGGCTCAGGTCGAAGCAGAAGTGGAAGGCCGCCATCCAGACGACGGCGAAACCGCGCAAGGCATCGAGGCGCGGCAGACGCAGAGGGGAAACATCGCTTCGTATCATGGGCGGCCAGAGTCTAACGACGAAGATCGATGCAGCGCCGCGCCCTCCTCCTTCTCTCCGCCCTCGCCCCGTTCACCCCATTCACCCCGTTCGCCCGCGCCCAGGAGCCCCGCACGATCACGCCGCGCGGCCCGCTGGAGCCGGCCGAGCTGAACCACATCAAGGTGTTCAAGGCCGTCTCGCCCTCGGTGGTGCACATCACCACGCTGGCCCTGCAGCGCGACATCTTCTCGATGAACGTGTCCGAGGTGCCGCGCGGCACCGGCAGCGGCTTCATCTGGGACACGGCCGGCCATATCGTCACCAACTTCCACGTGATCCAGGACGCCACCGCGGCTCGCGTGACGCTGGCCGACCAGAGCACGCACAACGCCGAGTTGGTCGGCGTGTTCGAGGACCGCGACCTGGCGGTGCTGCGCATCAAGGCGCCGCGCGAGAAACTGCCGCCGATTCCGGTGGGCAGCAGCCGCGAGCTGCAGGTGGGCCAGCAGGTCTATGCGATCGGCAACCCTTTCGGGCTGGACCAGACGCTGACGACCGGCATTGTCTCCGCGCTGAACCGCGAGATCGAGTCGATGAACCGCCGCACGATCCGCGGCGCGATCCAGACCGACGCGGCGATCAACCCCGGCAACTCGGGCGGCCCGCTGCTCGACTCGGCCGGCCGGCTGATCGGCGTAAACACCTCGATCTTCAGCCCCAGCGGCGCGAGCGCCGGCATCGGCTTCGCGATTCCGGTGGACGAGGTGAACCGCATCGTGCCGCGGCTGATCCGCGACGGGCGCTACATCCGCCCCTCGCTGGGCATCTCGGCGGCCAGCGGCAACCTGGCCCAGGCACTGCGGCTGCCCAAGGGCGTGGCGCTGGTGCGCGTGGCGCCCGGCGGCGCCGGCGAGAAGGCGGGCCTGGCGCCCTTCATGCGGGACCGCGCCGGCCGACTGCTGCCGGGCGATGTGATCACCGCGGTCAACGGCGAGGCGGTGGGCACGCTGGACGACCTGCTGACGCTGCTGGAGCGGCGCCAGATCGGCGAGACGGTGCAGCTGAGCGTCTGGCGCGATGGACGCACGCGGCTGGCGCCAGCGGTGCTGGGCAGCAGCACCGATTGATGGATAGACCTTGCCCCGGCAAGGCCGTCGGCAAGTTCCTAGACTGCCCGCATGAGCATTGCACCCCTCTCCATCCTGGACCTGGCGCCGGTCGTCGAAGGCAGCGACGTCGGCACCGCGCTGCGCCAGAGCATCGCCCTCGCGCAGCACGCTGAATCTCTCGGTTATGTCCGCCTCTGGGTGGCCGAGCACCACAACATGGAAGGCGTGGCCAGCTCGGCCACTGCCGTGCTGATCGGCCAGCTGGCCGCGGCCACGACGAGCATCCGCGTCGGCTCCGGCGGCATCATGCTGCCCAACCATGCGCCACTGACGATCGCCGAGCAGTTCGGCACGCTGGCCACGCTGTTCCCCGGTCGCATCGACCTGGGCCTGGGCCGCGCGCCCGGCACCGACCAGCCGACGATGCGGGCGCTGCGCCGGCACCTGAGCGGCGCCGAGATCGACCGCTTCCCGGACGATGTCGTCGAGCTGCAGGCCTTCCTGGGCCCGGTGCGCGAGGGTCAGGTCGTGCGCGCCGTGCCCGGCCAGGGGACCGAGGTGCCGATCTGGCTGCTGGGCTCGAGCCTGTACAGCGCGCAGCTGGCGGCCTACCTCGGCCTGCCCTTCGCCTTCGCCTCGCACTTCGCGCCGGAGCTGCTGCAGCAGGCGCTGGACATCTACCGTGCCCAGTACCGGCCCAGCGCCCGCCACCCGCAGCCCTATGCGATGGTGGGGCTCAACGTCGTCGTCGCCGACACCGACGAGCAGGCGCGCCACCTCTTCACCTCGATCCAGCAGCGCTTCCTGGGCATGCAGCGCGGCCAGCGCGGCCTGCTGCCGCGGCCGGTGGACAGCATGGAGGCGCTATGGACGCCGGGCGAGAAGCTGGGCGTCGAGCGGATGCTGAGGGAGTCCATCGTCGGCTCGCCGGACACGGTCCGCGCCGGCCTGGCCGCCACCCGCGAGCGCACCGGGGCGGACGAGTTCATCGTCGCCTGCGCGGTGCACGACTTCGCGGCGCGGCTGCGCTCCTACGAACTGCTCGCCTCGCTGGGCTGAGTCATCAGCAGGCCCGAGCGGTTGGCCATCAAGGCCTGCTCGAGGTCCAGGCTCTCCAGCATCTCGCGCAGCACCTCGTCGTCCAGCCGGCGCTCGTCGCGCTCGGCGATCAGCGCGCGGCGCTGGGCGACCAGCACCTCGTGGGCGACCGCCAGCAGCCTGGCCTTGCGGGATGGGACCGGCGCGCCGGCCTCGGCCGCGGCGCCGTCCGCGGCCGCCGCATCGGCCTGCTGCTCCTTGCGGCTCACCAGCCGGCGGGCGGCATCCAGCTCGGCGGCGCTGAAATCGCCGCGCTGCTGCAGCAGTTCCAGCGTGTGGGCCGCGCTGGCATGCATGACGGTCTTTGCATGCCGGCGCTCGCGCCGCGTCGCCTCGATGTCGTCCGGCGGCAGGCGCTGCGCGCGCACCAGCGCCGGCAGGCTCAGGCCGTGCAGCAGCAGCGTGCCCACCGCGACGACGTAGGCGATCAGGATGATGGCGCTGTGACCCGGCAGCGGCGTGCCGGCATCGGTGAGCTGCGGCGTGGCCGCCGCGGCGGCCAGCGTCACCACGCCGCGCATGCCCGACCAGCCGAGCACCAGGTTCTCGCCCCAGCTCAGCGGCTCCGGCGCCATGCCCACGCGCGAGTAGGTGCGCGCCGCCGCCCGCCTGAGCCGGTAGCGCCAGCGCGCCACCACGGCCGACAGCATGATCCAGGCGAGCCGCACGCCGATCACCACCCACAGCAGCAGCGCGGCCACTTCCAAGAGGCTGCTCGCGTCGAAGCCGTTCGCCTGCGCCTGCAGGATCAGCGAACGCATCTGCAGGCCCATGTAGGCGAAGGCGAAGGCCTCCAGCAGCGCATCGAAGACGCGCCAGACCTCGCGCTCCTGCATGCGGCCGGCGAAGCCGAGATCGGCCGAGCGATGGCTCAGCGTGAAGCCGGCGAACACCACGGCCACGACGCCCGAGGCGTGCAGCCGCTCGGCCAGCGCATAGGCGCTGAAGGGCACCAGCACCGACAGCGTGGTGACCAGGCTCGGCTTGTCCAGCCGGCGGCGGATGCGGTCCACGACCTGGCCGATGCCGATGCCCAGCAGCGCGCCGACCACCGCCGCATAGAGGAAGGCCAGCGCCGCATTGCCCGGATGCTCGGCGCCGCTGCGGGCCCACAGCGTGGCCACGCCGAACAGGGCCAGCGCCGCCGCGTCGTTGACGAGGCTCTCGCCTTTCAAGATGGTCATCAGCCGGTGCGGCAGGCCCAGTTGGCGGCCGATCGCCACGGCGCTGACGGCATCCGGCGGGGCCAGCGCGGCGCCGAGGATGAAGGCCACCGCCAGCGGCAGGCCCGGCATCAGCGCGGCCGCCGCGAAGCCGACGGCCGCGGTCGTGACGAAGACCAGCGCGACGCTCAGGTTGAGGATGGAGGCCAGCCGCTTGACGAAGCTGGAGAAGGAGAAGTCCAGCGCCGCCGAATACAGCAGCGGCGGCACGACGATGCCCAGGATGGTCTCGGGCTCCAGGCTCGGCGGATGCAGGCCGGGGATGAAGGAGGCGCCCAGGCCGACGATCACCAGCAGCAGCGGCGGCTGCAGCCTGAAGCGCTCGGCGAAGATCGTCAGCCCGATCGCGACGAGCATGACGAGGAGGAGTTCGGTGGCCATCGGAGCGGCGAGTATCGCCGCCCGCCCGATCAGGCTCGCTCGATGCGGGCCGCGTAGCAGCCGCGCCGCGCGTGATGGGCCTGGACGAAGCGCACGTCGGAGCGCATCAGCAGCCGCTCGATCAGCGGCTCCAGCGCCGCGCCTTCGGCCACGTCGGCGTCCACCATCATGCCCTGCGCATCGAAGGCGCGCAGCGACATCAGGCGGCGAACCATGCAATCGGGCACCCGGTTGACGGCATCGAAGGCCTGCTCGGCGCCCTCGCGGACGTAGATCGCATGGCGGCCGCGATAGGGGCCGTGGTCCAGGTATTCGTGGTTCAGCAGCAGCACCGTCTCGCCGGGCTCGGCGTCGCGCAGCTCGATGCGGTCGGGCGCCATGTGCGGCGCCTCGATGCGCACGCGAACGATGTTGTCAGCCTGCAGTGCGGCGTCGGAGCGGCCGTAGAGCGGGAGGAAGGGAGCGGGGTCGAGGCCGGTGATGCGGAAGTCCATGTCGATGCGTCCATTGCCGTTGCGATGGACGCATCTTCCGGCGTCGCCGCGCGGGCGGCTGGCCGGAATCGGACATGGAGTTCTCAGAAGGTGTGAATGAATCCGGCGTGCCCGAGCGGCCGGTCCAAGCGGCACCAATCAAGGCGCAAAGCGCAGGCGTAGCTCGGGCTACGGCGAGCATTTGCAACGCCGAGTGGGGCCGCTTGGGCGGGACGAGCGGGCATGTCGGATTCGTTCACAGCTTCTTAGCCCAGCGCCTTGCGCGCGTTGCGGAACATCCGCATCCAGGGGCTCAGCTCGGCCTTGTCGCCGCTGGTCCAGCTCATCTGCACGTTGCGGAAGACGCGCTCCGGGTGGGGCATCAGCACGGTGAAGCGACCGTCGGCCGTGGTGACGGAGGTGAGGCCGTCCGGGCTGCCGTTGGGGTTCAGCGGATAGGCCTCGGTGGCGGCGCCGCCGTTGTCCACGAAGCGCATCGCGCGGGCCACCTTGGCCGCATCGCCGCGCTGCGAGAAGTCGGCAAAACCTTCGCCGTGGGCCACGGCGATCGGCAGGCGCGAGCCTTCCATGCCGGTGAAGAACAGGCTCGGGGACTGCAGCACCTCGACCATCGCCAGCCGCGCCTCGAACTGCTCGCTCTTGTTGCGGGTGAACTTGGGCCAGTCCTGCGCGCCGGGGATGATCGGCGACAGCGCCGCCATCATCTGGCAGCCGTTGCACACACCCAGCGCGAAGCTGTCGCCGCGGGCGAAGAAGGCCTTGAACTGCTCGGCCAGCACCGGGTTGAACATCACCGAGCGGGCCCAGCCCTCGCCGGCGCCCAGCGTGTCCCCGTAGCTGAAGCCGCCACAGGCGACGAAGCCCTTGAAGTCGGTCAGGCTGGCGGCGCCGGCCTGCAGGTCGCTCATGTGGACGTCGTAGGTGTCGAAGCCGGCCAGCGACATCGCGTAGCTCATCTCGACGTGCGAGTTGACGCCCTGCTCGCGCAGGATGGCGAGCTTGGGGCGGGCGCCCGTATTGATCGATGCAGCGATGAAGGGGGCTGCGACGTCTTCCTTCGGGTCGAACGTGAGATGCACGTGGCGGCCAGGATCAGCGGCGTCGCCTGCCAGCGCGTGCTCGCTGTCCGCGCAGGCCGGGTTGTCTCGCAGCTGGGCGATGCGCCAGCTCACCTGGTCCCAGGCCTCGTGCAGCTTGTCCAGCGGCGCGGCGAAGACCTTCTTGGCATCGCGCCAGACCTCGACCTGACCATTCGTGTTCGGCTTGCCGACGACGTGGACGTGCTTCGACAGGCCATGCGAGCGCAGCACCTGCAGCGCGGCATCGCGGTCCGCCGTGGCGACCTGCAGCACCACGCCCAGTTCCTCGTTGAACAGGGCCTTCAGCGTCAGCTCGTTGCGGCGGGCATCGACCTGCTTCGTCCAGTTCTTGACGTCGCCGTCCTCGACCTCCTGCACCAGCATGTCCACGTTCAGGCTGACGCCCGTGTGGCCGGCGAAGGCCATCTCGCAGGCGGTGGCCCAGAGGCCGCCGTCTCCGCGGTCGTGGTAGGCCAGCAGCTTGCCGGAAGCGCGCAGTTCGTTGACGGCGCTAACGAGCGATTTGAGCTGACCGGCATCGTCCAGGTCCGGCACGCTGGGGCCGAACTGGTTCAGCGCCTGGGCGAGGATGGAGCCGCCCATGCGGTTCTGGCCGTTGCCCAGGTCGACCAGGATCAGCGTCGTGTCGCCGGCTTGCAGCTCGGGGGTCAGGGTTTGCCTGACGTCGGAAATGGATGCAAAGGCGGTGATGATCAGCGAGACCGGCGCGGTGACCTGCTTCTCGTCCCACTTCGTGCGCATCGACAGCGAATCCTTGCCCACCGGGATCGACACGCCCAACTCCGGGCAGAGTTCCATGCCGACTGCGTGCACCGTGTCGAACAGCGCCGCGTCCTCGCCCGGCTCGCCGCAGGCGGCCATCCAGTTGGCGCTGAGCTTCACGCGCGACAGCTCGATCGGCGCGGCCAGCAGGTTGGTGATCGCCTCGGCCACGGCCATGCGGCCCGAGGCGGGGCCATCCACGGAGGCCAGCGGCGTGCGCTCGCCCATCGCCATCGCCTCGCCGGCGAAGCCCTTGAAGTCGGCCAGCGTGACGGCGCAATCCGCCACCGGCACCTGCCAGGGGCCGACGAACTGGTCGCGGTGGTTGAGGCCGCCCACCGTGCGGTCGCCGATCGAGATCAGGAAGCGCTTGGAGGCCACGGTCGGGTGGCGCAGCACGTCGTAGGCGACGGTGCCCAGCTCCACGCCGTTCAGGTCCAGCGCGCCGCCATCGCGGGCCACGCGCTTGACGTCGCGGTGCACCTTGGGCGGCTTGCCCAGCAGCACGTCCATCGGCATGTCGATCGCGCGCTCGCCGCCGGGGCCGTCTTCCAGCACCAGTTCGCGGGTCTCGGTCGTCACGCCGACGACGCCGAAGGGGCAGCGCTCGCGCTCGCACATCTGCGTGAACAGCGGCAGCGATTCCGGCGCGATGGCCAGCACATAGCGCTCCTGGCTCTCGTTGCACCAGATTTCCTTGGGCGCCAGGCCGCTCTCTTCCAGCGGCACCTGGCGCAGGTCGAAGGTCGCGCCGCGGCCGGCATCGTTGACCAGCTCGGGGAAGGCGTTGGAGATGCCACCGGCGCCGACGTCGTGGATCGCCAGGATCGGGTTCTTGTCGCCCAGGTTCCAGCAGTGGTTGATCACCTCCTGCACGCGCCGCTCGATCTCGGGGTTGCCGCGCTGGACCGAATCGAAGTCCAGGTCCGCGGTGTTGGTGCCCGCCGCCATCGACGACGCCGCGCTGCCGCCCATGCCGATGCGCATGCCGGGCCCGCCCAGCTGCACCAGCAGCGAGCCTGCCGGGAACTCGATCTTGTGCGTCAGGTCCGAGCGGATCGCGCCGATGCCGCCGGCGATCATGATGGGCTTGTGGTATCCGCGGGTGATGCCGTCCACGTTCTGCTCGTAGACGCGGAAGTAGCCGCCCAGGTTCGGGCGGCCGAATTCGTTGTTGAAGGCGGCGCCGCCGATCGGGCCGTCGATCATGATCTGCAGCGGGCTGGCGATGTGGGCGGGCTTGCCGATCGCGTCCTTCTCCCAGGGCTCGGCCAAGCCGGGCAGGTTCAGGTTGGAGACGCTGAAGCCGGTCAGGCCGGCCTTGGGCTTGGCGCCGCGGCCGGTCGCGCCTTCGTCGCGGATCTCGCCGCCGTTGCCGGTGGAGGCGCCGGGGAACGGGGAGATCGCCGTCGGGTGGTTGTGCGTCTCGACCTTCATCAGCACGTGCGCGGTCTCGGCACGGGCCTCGTACTTCGGCGCGCGCTGGTCGCCGGCAGGCATCCAGCGCTCGATCGCGTGGCCTTCCATGATGGCGGCGTTGTCGCTGTAGGCGACCACCGTGTGCTGCGGCGACAGCTTCTCGGTGTTGCGGATCATGCCGAACAGGCTCAGCGGCTGGTCCTCGCCGTCCACCGTGAACTTCGCGTTGAAGATCTTGTGGCGGCAGTGCTCGGAGTTGGCCTGCGCAAACATCATCAGCTCGACGTCGCTGGGGTTGCGCTTGAGCTGCTGGCCGAAGGCGGCGTCGAGGTAGTCGATTTCGTCGACGGACAGCGCGAGGCCGAATTCGGCATTGGCCTTCTCCAGCGCGGCGCGGCCCTGGCCCAGCACGTCCACATGCTCCAGCGGCTGCGCGGTCTTGTCATCGAACAGGTGGGCGGCCTCGTCGCGGGCGAGCAGCACGCTCTCGGTCATGCGGTCGTGCAGCAGCTCGGCGCAGGCGATCAGTTCGGCCTGCGTGAGCGTCTTCGTGCCGCCGAGCAGGCCCGACTTCAGCGTGATGCGGTACTCGGTGACGCGCTCGACTCGGTGGATATCCAGGCCGCAGTTGTGCGCGATGTCGGTGGCCTTGGAGGCCCAGGGGCTCACGGTGCCCAGGCGCGGGGCGACGACGACCAGGTGGCCCTCGCTGCCGCCCTCGTAGGCATCGCCGTAGTTCAGCAGCGCGGCCAGCTTGTCCTTGCCCTCTGCGCCCAGCGCCTCGTCGGTCCACACCCAGTGCACATGGCGGGCCTGCACGGCATTGATGCGGTCGTTGACCGCCTGCAGCCTGGGCAAAAGGGCCTGGGCGCGGAACGCCGACAGGGCGTTGCCGCCCTCGAAGGAAAGCAGGTGCTTGTGCGTGGAAGCCATGGATGTTCGGGATTGCGAGCCGGGTCGGGCTGACTCAGCCGGGGAACCCGGGATTCTACCGAGGCTTGCCACGGCGAACGGCGCTGCAGCTCCCCGTGCCTCCCACCCCGCGAATCGAGGCTCCCCCCAAACAC
>NZ_LYVQ01000207.1 GCF_001984095.1 Pelomonas sp. KK5 | reverse complement strand
TGTTGTAGAGCGCGCGGCAGCCGTCCCAGTAGGCGCGCCAGGTGGCGGCGTCGGGCCGGGTCCAGAAGGCCTCGGCCAGCGCCCGCGCTACCGGCCCGCCGAGCCGCTCGAACATCGCCAGCTTGCGCTCCAGCCGCCCGTGGTGCGAGGTGCTGGACAGGATCACGCCGCGCGCATGGCCCGGGTGGCGGGCGATGTAGCGCTGCGCGACGAAGCCGCCGAAGGACTGGCCCAGCACGATCGGCTTCTCGATCCCTAACGCCGAACATAGACGGACGATGTCGTCCGCCCAGGTGTCCAGCGTCCACTCCTCGCGCGGCCGCGGGTCGCTGCGGCCGTGCCCGCGGTGGTCGTAGTAGACGATCTGGGCCAGGTCGGCCAGGCGCGAGAAGCCGGGCTTGAAGGCCGAGTGGTCGAAGCCCGGGCCGCCGTGCATGCAGATCAGCGTGGGCTTCTCCCGCATCGACGGGCCGTCGGGCACCAGGCCCGGGCCCTCCATGTCCACGAACAATCTCACGCCGGCTTCGATCTCGATCCTCATGGGCCCGACTTTAGCCAAGGCCGCGGCCATTTCGTCGCAAGGGCACGCCGGCGCGCCGCCCGCGCAGGAGAATGCCGACCATGAGCCCTCGCGCCGATCCAGCCGCCGCCTTCCTGCGGGTCTTCAACCTGCGGATGATCGCGGCCGTCTACTACTTCTGCCTGCTGCATGCGCTCTCGCGCGAACTGGCCTGGTATGACTACGAGCCGATGCCGCTGGGCGAGTGGCTCTATTCGCTGGTGCAGTTCACCCGCCAGTCGCTGATCACCGGGCTGGGGATCCTGCTGATGATCGCGCTGGCCGAAGCGCTGCTGACCGGCCGCGCCTGGGCGCAGGGCGCACGGGCGCTGGCGGTGCAGGTGCTGGCGGTGGCCGTCGGCGCCTGCGGCGGCGCGGTGCTGCGCCACTATGCCGTCAACTACGGGGACCCGAAGGCCCACTTCATGTGGGGCTGGTTCGTCTCCACGGCCGGCCTGTGGACGGTGCTGGGCTGCATGGCCTACGTGCTGCTGCGCTCGGTGCGCGCCGAGCATGCGGCGATCGACCGGCTGCGCCTGGCCGCCCGCGAGCGCGAGGCCCTGGCCGCCCAGCAGATGGAGGCGCAGGTCTCGGCGCTGAACGCGCAGATCGAGCCGCACTTCCTGTTCAACACGCTGGCCAACGTCAAGCGCCTGTACGCCACCACGCCCGATCGCGGCCGCGACATGCTGGTGAGCCTGATCGCCTACCTGCGCGCCGCCCTGCCCAGCATGCGCCGCTGCGATTCCACGTTAGGGCAGGAGCTGGAGCTGGTGCGCAACTACCTGACCATCCTGCAGATGCGCATGGGCGAGCGCCTGTCCTTCGACATCGAGGCCGATGCCGGGCTGCTGGCGATGCGCCTGCCGCCGATGGTGCTGCCCACGCTGGTCGAGAACGCGATCAAGCACGGCCTGTCACCGCTGCCCGAGGGCGGCCGCATCGAGATCAGCGCGCACGCCAGCGGCAGCGGCGAGATCGCGGTGGAGGTGCGCGACAACGGCCAGGGCTTCGCCGGCAGCGGCGGCTCGGGCGTGGGCCTGGCCAACACCCGCGCGCGGCTGGCCGCGCTGTTCGGCAGCGGCGCGGCGCTGGAGCTGGAAGCGGCCCAGCCGCGCGGCGTGGTGGCCCGGGTGCGCATGCCGCTGCAGGCGGCGGCATGAGCGCAGCGCTTCCGGTGCCACGCGGCATCACACCCGCGGCGGCCTTGGGCCACCTGCTGGCCTCCTGGCGCTCGCTGAAGCTCCGCGAGCTGGGCCTGTTCACGCTGACCGGCGCGCTGCTGGCGCTGATCGACCTGACCTCGCTGCTGGAGCTGGGCATGGAGCCGCAGAAGCTGCTGCCCATCCTGACGCGGCTGGCGGTGCCGGTGATCGCCAGCGTGCTGCTGCTGGCCGCCTGGCTGCCGGCCGACCGCAGCGCCATCACCCACCCGCGCCGGCCGCTGCGGCTGGCCATGGCCGCGCTGGCCGGTGCGCTGCTCACCAACGTCGCGCTGACGCCGCTGATCCACATGCTGCCCTGGCCGACCATCGGCGACCTGATGCGGGCCAAGAAGGGCCTGCCGCCGGTGAGCGACATGGGCGCGATGTCGCTGGCCGGGAACATCCTCTCCGATTTCATGGTGATGGCGATGCTGGTGGCGGTGCTGGAGCTGCTGCAGCGCCGCCGGCGCAGCGAGCTCTCGATGCAGCGCCTGCTGGACGAGCACAGCCAGCTGCGCCGCGACGCGATGGCCGCCCGCCTGGCCGCGCTGCAGGCCCAGGTGGAGCCGCAGCTGCTGTTCGATGCGCTGGTCGACATCGAGCAGGCCTATGCCCGCGGGGACGAGGCCGCGCCGGCCCGCATGGAGGAGCTGATCCGCCACCTGCGCGTCGCCCTGCCCCGCCTGCGCGAGCCGGGCACGACGCGGCTGGACGCCGAGGCCGAACTGCTGGCCAGCTACCTGGCCGTGCTGCAGGGCCTGGGCCATCCGCCGATGGCCTTCGCCACCGACTGGCCCGAGGCCTTGCGCGGCGCCGGCGTGCCGCCGATGATCCTGCTGCCGCTGCTGCAGCGTGCGCTGAGGCTGGCCGTTAGCAACAGGCCGCCGGCCCGGTGCGAGCTGACGGCCGAGACCACGGCCGACGGCGGCCTGCGGGTGCGCCTGAGCTTCGACCGCCCCGGCCTCGCCGGCGACGATGCCGAGCTGCAGGCGCTGGCCGAGCGGGTGCGCGTGCTGAGCCCCGGCCCGGCCCGCCTGCTCAGCGAGACCACCGCCGGCGAGACCCGCTTCGTGCTGCAGCTGAGCCCGAGAACCTGAAGACGAGGAGCGATCCGCACATGCCCACCGCCGTCATCGCCGAAGACGAGGAGACCCTGCGCCACGAGCTGGTCGAGCAGCTGGGCCAGTTGTGGCCGGAGCTGGCCATCGTCGGCGAGGCGGCCGACGGCGTGCAGGCGCTGCGCATGATCGACCAGCACCAGCCCGATGTGCTCTTCCTCGACATCCAGATGCCCGGCGCCACCGGGCTGGACGTGGCCCGCCAGGTCGGCGCGCGCAGCCATGTGGTGTTCGTGACCGCTTACGACCAGTACGCGGTGGCGGCCTTCGACCATGGCGCGGTCGACTACGTGCTCAAGCCGCTCTCCGCCGCGCGGCTGTTCACCGCGATCAGCCGGGTACGCCAGCGCCTGGCCGGTCCGCCGGCCGAATACGCGCAGAACGTGCACCAGGCGCTGGACCAGCTCGCCGGCCCGCGCCCGGCCGGCAACGGCCGCAACTACCTGCGCTGGATCAATGCCTCGGTGGGCCAGACGCTGCGCCTGATCACCGTCGACGAGGTGCTCTACTTCCAGTCCGACAACAAGTACACCCGGGTCGCCACCCGCGAGGGCGAGGCGCTGATCCGCAAGCCGCTGAAGGAGCTGGTGGACGAGCTGGACCCGAACCAGTTCTGGCAGATCCACCGCTCGACGCTGGTCAATGCCAGCGCGGTGGAAGCGGTGACCCGCGACTTCCGCGGCCGCATGCAGCTCAAGCTCAAGGCCCGCGGCGAGGCGCTGCTGGTCGCCGAAAGCTACACGCACTTGTTCCGGCAAATGTGAGCGGCCCGCTGTCGCCCTCATGACGTGCGACGTCATGGCGGCGCTCCACAATCGTCCGGCACCATCGAGACAGACGCCGGAGACACGATCATGGAAACGCTCAGCCACTACCGCATCTGCCCCCTGTGCGAAGCCTGCTGCGGACTCGAGGTCCGCACCCAGGGCGACAAGGTCATCGGCATACGCGGCGCCGGGCAGGACGTGTTCAGCCACGGCTACATCTGCCCCAAGGGTTTCTCGCTGAAGGACCTTCACGAGGACCCGGACCGGCTGCGCACGCCGCTGATCAAGCGCGACGGCGCCTTCGTCGAGGCGAGCTGGGACGAGGCCTTCGCCGAGATCGAACGCCGCCTGGTGGCGATCCGCGAGCAGCACGGGCCCGATGCGCTGGCCCTGGTGCTGGGCAACCCGAGCGCGCACAAGGTCGGCCTGCTGGCCTACGTGCCGCGGCTGATCAAGGCGCTGGGCACGCGCAACTTCTTCTCCGCCTCCACGCTGGACCAGATGCCCAAGCAGCTCGGCGCCGGCCTGATGTTCGGCCACTGGCTGTCCATCGCCGTGCCGGACATCGAGCGCTGCGACTACCTGCTGATGCTGGGCGCCAACCCGATGGTCAGCAATGGCAGCCTCTGGACCGTGCCCGACTACCGCGGCAAGGCCAAGGCGATGCGCGAGCGCGGCGGGCGCATCGTCGTCGTCGACCCGCGCCGCACCGAGACCGCGGCGCAGGCCGACGAGCACCTGGCGATCCGCCCCGGCGGCGACGTGTACCTGCTGCTGGGCCTGGTCCACACGCTGTTCGACGAGGGGCTCGCCAAGCCCGGCCGGCTGGCCGAATGGACGAACGGCATCGAAGCGCTGCGCGAGGCGGTGCTGCCCTTCACGCCCGAGCGCATGGTCGCCGGCTGCGGCATCGATGCGGCCACCCAGCGTCGCCTGGCCCGCGAGCTGGCCGACGCGCCGCGCGGCTGCGTCTACGGGCGGCTGGGCACCTGCACCCAGCGCTTCGGCACGCTCAACAGCCTGCTGATCGATGCGCTCAACGTGCTGACGGGCAAGCTCGACGCACCCGGCGGCGCGATGTTCCCCAAGGCCGCCGCCTTCGCCGCCAACACGGCGGGCGCGCCGGGCTCGGGGCGCGGCGTGCGCACCGGCCGGCATGCGAGCCGGGTCAGCGGCGCGCCCGAGGTGTTCGGCGAGCTGCCGATCACGCTGCTGGCCGAGGAGATCGAGACTGCCGGCGCCGGCCAGGTGAAGGCGCTGATCGCCATCGCCGCCAACCCGGTCCTGTCCACGCCCAACGGCGCCCGCCTGTCGCGCGCGCTCGAAGGCCTGGACTTCATGGTGAGCCTGGACATCTACCTCAACGAGACCAGCCGCCACGCCGACGTGATCCTGCCCGGCCTCTCCCCGCTGGAAGACCTGCACTACGACGTCGCCTTCCCCCAGCTTTCGCACCGCAACCACGCGCGCTTCAGCGGCCCGGTGTTCGCGCCGCCCGCCGGGCAGCCACAGGAATGGGAGACGCTGCTGCGCCTGGCCGCGCTGTTCGATCCCGAGGCCGCCGCGATGCCCGGGCCGGAGGCGCTGATCGACCAGGCGCTGCGCCACGGGCCCTATGGGCTGACGCTGGACCAGGTGAAGGCAAGCGACGGCGGCATCGACCTCGGCCCGCTGCAGCCGCGCATCCCCGAGCTGCTGCGCACGCCGAGCGGCCGCATCGAGCTGGCGCCGCCGCAGCTGCTGGCCGAGCTCGCCCATGTCAACGAGGCGTTACTAACGCCGCAACCCGACGGCATGCTGCTGATCGGCCGCCGGGACGTGCGCTCCGGCAACAGCTGGATGCACAACCTGCCGGTGCTGGCCAAGGGGCCCGAGCGCTGCACGCTGCTGATGAACCCGACGGACGCCGAGCGCCTGGGCCTGGCCGACGGCGCCATCGCGCGGCTGAAGGCCGGCGCCGCCGAGCTGCTGGCGCCGGTGGCGCTGACGACGGACCTGATGTCCGGCGTCGTCAGCCTGCCTCACGGCTGGGGCCACGACCTGCCCGGTTCGCGCCTCTCCCGCGCCGCGGAACGACCGGGCGTCAACATGAACGCCCTGCTGGACGACCGGCTGCGCGATCCGCTGTCGGGCAACGCGGTGCTCAGCGGCGTGCTGGTGGAAATCCTGCCCTCGCACTGACGCGGTGCTGTGCTACATTGCCCGCCCAAGAACCGCACAAGACCTTTCTCCAAGGTCTTCAAACTGCCCCACAGAGGCAGCTTCAACTCCCCGATTGATCTTGAGTGTTTCTACCCCCGGCGGCGTCGTGCATGCCGACGGGATTCAACATCTGTAATTCGAAGGTTTTTCAAGAAATGACGACCCTGCAAAACGGCACCGTGAAGTGGTTCGACGACGGCAAGGGCTACGGCTTCATCACGCCGGCCGACGGCTCCAAGGACCTGTTCGCCCACCACAGCGAAATCAAGAACAACGGCGGCTTCCGCACGCTGGCCGAAGGCGCCAACGTCGAGTTCGAAGTCAAGCAGGGCCCCAAGGGCCTGCAAGCCGCGAACATCCGCGCGCTGTAATCCTCAGCTCCCGCTGAAGCAAGAAGCCGGCTCCTCGAGCCGGCTTTTTTCATTGTTGCGGCGGCACCTGCCAGACCGTCTTGCCGTTCACCTGCGCCTCGCCCTTGGCGAAGCTGAAGCTGCTGGCCAGGAACTCGCCGTCGCGCTGCGCCATGCCGCGCTGCACGACCGAGGCGGCGACCAGTTCGGCCTGCTCCTTGGCCTGCTCGGGCGGCAGGCCCTGCGCGCCGGCCGCCAGCCATTGCAGCGGCACGCGGCCCTTGGCGCTGGCGCTGACGAGTTGCGCGACCTTGGCGCTCAGCGCCTCGGGCGGGCCGTCCAGGTCGGCCTGCTTGAGGCCGGCGATGGCCAGGCTGGCCGACAGTTCCCCGCGCTTGCCGCCGAAGTCCACCGCGAACTTGTCGATCGAGTAGCTCGGGTCGCGCAGCAGCATCGTCTTGCCCGCCGCGCTGAACTGCTGCACTGCCTGCATCAGCATCGCGTTCAGCGCCTGCGGATCCTTGGCCGTGCCGCAGCCCTGGCCCAGCGAGTCCATGAACTGCTGCATCGCCTTCTCGATCGCGGCGACCTCCAGCCGCTTCAGGCTCAGCTGCAGGTCCATATTGGCCAGCTCGATCGGCTGGCCCGCGCCGGGCGAGACGCTGATCTTGCCGATCGTGTAGCTGCCCTGCACGTCCATCAGTTCCTGGGCCAGCGTGGCGCCGCCCTTGATCGCGAGCTTGTCCATCACCATGCCGACGCTGGTGCCGCCGGGGCCGCTGTTGTGGCTCTCAAGGTGGTCGATCGCCACGCTCTGCGTGCCCGGCCGCAGCCACAGATTGCTGCCGCTGGACTCGCCCTCGACCAGCAGGCCCTTCATCGTCATGCTGCCGGCGCCCATGGCCGGCTGGGCCGTGCTGCCCGCGAAGGCCATCGTGAATTCGGGCGCGGCCCAGCGGTAGCGCAGCTGCGAGCCGTCGCGCCGGCCGGAGACCGCGATATCCATGTCGGACCAGGCCAGCTTGCCCTGCTCGCCGGGCAGCGCCTGCGCGCCCGCCGGCAGGCGCCAGCTGGTGTCGAAGCCGCCGCCGTAGCCGTAGCTGGACTGGATGCCCTCGACCTTGAAGCCCGGCTCCGCGCTCACGCGGGTGCTGACGTGGGCGGCGCCGACATGCCTGAAGCCCGGGAAGGGACCGTACTGCACCTCGTGCTCGAAGGCCACGGTCAGCGGCTGCGCGCCGGCGGCCGGCCCGCAGGCGAACTGCAGCTTGCCGCCGTAGCGGCCGCCGGTGAGGCCGGTGTCCTTGTGGAGCTCGGTGAGCTTCAGGAAGGGGTACTTCTTCTGCGCTTCGGCGAGCTGGGCGTCATAGCCCTGCTCGAAGCTGCGGCCGGTGAACCAGGTCAGTCCCAGCCACGCCACGCCCACCACGGCGACTCCCGTCGCCACCTTTGCTGCACTGCTTATCGCCATCGTCGCTACTCCCCGTTCTGATCGGAGCGGCGATGGTAGGTGGCGCGGCGGACCGCGCCACCTCACAGGTGCAGATTCACACCAGGCCGCCGCCCAGCACCTTGTAGAGCTGCACGGAGTTCAGCAGGCCGGCCAGGCGCACCTGCACCAGTGCCTGCTGCGCGGCGAAGGCGTTGCTCTGGGCGTTCAGCAGGTCCAGGCTGCTGGACGCGCCATTGCGGTAGCGCAGGTCCACCAGGCGCAGCGTCTCGGTGGCGGCCACCGCCTGGCGCTGCTGGGCGGCGAGCTGCTCGCCGTAGGTGGCGCGGCCGGCCAGCGCGTCGGCCACTTCGCGGAAGGCGGTCTGCACGGCCTTCTCGTACTGCGCCACGGCGATGCCCTGGGCCGCCTTCGTCGCCTCGACATTGGCCTTGGTGCGGCCGGCGTCGAAGATCGGCGCCAGCGCATTGATGGTCCACGTCCAGGCGGTGCCGTCGAACAGGCTCTTCAGCGCGGTGCTGGCGAAGCCGTAGCTGCCGGTCAGCTGGATGCTGGGGAAGTAGGCGGCGCGGGCGGCGCCCACGTTCGCCTCGGCGGCGGCGAGCGTCTGCTCGGCCTGCAGCACGTCCGGCCGCGCGGCCAGCACCTGCGAGGGCAGGCCGGCCGGGATGTCGGCCAGCTTCAGGTCGGACAAGACCTGACCCTTGGGCAGTGCCGCCGGCAGCGGCTGGCCGACCAGCAGGGTCAGCGCATTGAGGTCCTGCGCGCGCTGGCGCTCGGCCTGCGACAGCGCGGCGCGGGCCTGGGCCGCCGAGGACTCGGCGGTGTTCAGGTCCACCGAGGAGGCGGCGCCGGCATCGAACTTGAGCTTGTTCAGGCGCAGCGATTCGTCGCGCGAGGTGACCGTGTCGGCCGCCAGTTGCAGCAGTTCCTCGTCGGCCTGCAGCGCCAGGTAGGCCGAGGCCACGCCGGCTACCAGCGTGATCTGCGCGGCGCGCTGGCCTTCGGCAGTGGCCAGGTAGCGGGCGGTGGCCGCGTCGCTCTGGTTCTTCACCTTGCTGAACAGGTCCACCTCGTAGCCGGACACCGTGGCGCCGAACTGGTAGGTGTGGGCGATCGTGCCCGAGGCCGGCGTGGCGTTGCCGATGAAGCCGCCGCTCAGGGTCGGGTAGCGGCTCGCGTCGGCCACGCGGGCCTGCGCCCGGGCCTGCTCGACGTTGAGGACAGCCACGCGCAGGTCACGGTTGTTCGCCAGCGAGAGCGCGATCAGCTCGCGCAGGCGCGCGTCGCCGCCGTAGAAGCTCTGCCAGCCGAGCTCGGTGGCCGGCGTGCCGGCGGTAGCCGAAGCCGCGGGCCATTGCGAAGCGACCGAGGCTTCGGGCCGCTTGTGGTCAGGCGCGAGATTCACGCAGCCCGCCAGGGCCAGGCACGCGCTCAGGAGTGCTAACTTCAATTTCATACAGGTTCCCCCGCGCCCGGCGAGGCAGGTTTGTCGTCGTGCTCGAACTCATGGGCGGCCAGCTTGCGCTGACGTTCGCTGCCCTTGAAGATGCGGCGCACGACCAGGAAGAAGATCGGCACGAACAGCACCGCGAGCACCGTGGCCGAGATCATCCCGGACAGCACACCGGTGCCGATCGCACGCTGGCTCGCCGAGCCGGCGCCGCTGGCGAAGAACAGCGGGGCCACGCCCAGGATGAAGGCCAGCGAGGTCATCAGGATCGGGCGGAAGCGCAGGTGCGCCGCTTCCAGCACCGACTCGACCAGGCTCTTGCCCGAGGCTTGCAGGTCCTTGGCGAACTCGATGATCAGGATCGCGTTCTTCGCCGACAGGCCCATGATCGTGATCAGGCCGACCTTGAAGTACACGTCGTTGGGCATGCCGCGGATCGTGGCGCCCATCACCGAGCCGAGGATGCCCAGCGGCACCACCATCAGCACGGCGAACGGGATCGACCAGCTCTCGTACAGCGCCGACAGGCACAGGAACACCGCCAGCAGCGAGAAGGCCAGCAGGATGGTCGCCTGCGCGCCCGACAGCTTTTCTTCACGCGACAGGCCGGTCCACTCGCAGCCGATGCCCTGCGGCAACTTCTGGCAGAGCTGTTCGATCTCGGCCATCGCCTCGCCGGTGGAGTGGCCCGCCGTCGCGTCGCCGGCCAGGCGCATCGCCGGGTAGCCGTTGTAGCGGGTGGCCTGCATCTGGCCGGTGATCCACTTGGTGGTGGCGAAGGAGCCCAGCGGCACCGGCGCACCCTGCGAGTTCGGCACGTTCAGCGCCAGCAGGTCCTCCGGCGACATCCGCGCGGCCTGCTCGGCCTGCACGACCACGCGCTGCATGCGGCCCTGGTTCGGGAAGTCGTTCACATAGGCCGAACCGACCGCGGTGCCCAGCACGTTGGCGATCGCGTCGAAGCCGACGCCTTGCGCGTTGGCCTTGTCGCGGTCCACCTCGATCTGCAGCTGCGGCGCGTCTTCCAGGCCGTCCGGACGCATGCCGGTGATGATCTTGCTGCCCTGGACCATGCCCAGCATCTGGTTGCGCGCGCCCAGCAGGGCCTCGTGGCCGAGGCCGCCGCGGTCCTGGATGCGCAGCGCGAAGCCGGTGGCGGTGCCCAGTTCGGGAATCGGCGGCGGCGACAGCGGGTAGATGAAGGCGTCGCGCACGCCGCCCATCATCGCGCCGAAGGCCCGTCCGGCCAGCGCGCTGGCGCTGTGCTCGGCGCCCTTGCGCTCTTCCCAGGGCTTCAGCGGCACGAACACCAGCGCGGCGTTCTGGCCCTGGCCCGAGAAGCTGAAGCCGATCACGCCGATCGTGTCCGCCACTTCCGGCTGCTTGTGCATGAAGTCCTCGACCGCCTTGACCGCCGCTTCCGTGCGGTTGGTCGTGGCGCCCGGGGGCAGCTGCACGTTGACGATCAGGTAGCCCTGGTCCTCGTTCGGCAGGAAGGAGCCCGGCATGCGCAGGTACATCCAGCCCACGGCGGCGATGACCGCCAGGTAGGCGACCATCATCACGCCCGCACGCTTCAGCAGCTTGGCGACCCAGCCCTCGTAGCCCTTGGCGGTGCGCGAGAAGCCGCGGTTGAACCAGCCGAAGAAGCCGCGCTTCTCGTGGTGGTGGCCGGCCTCGACCGGCTTCAGCAGCGTGGCGCACAGCGCCGGGGTGAGCGACAGCGCCATGAAGCCCGAGATCAGCATCGCCGAGACGATGGACACCGTGAACTGGCGGTAGATGTTGCCCACCGAGCCGGAGAAGAAGGCCATCGGCAGGAACACCGCCGTCAGCACGACGATGATGCCGACGATGGCGCCGGAGATCTGGCCCATCGCCTTGCGCGTCGCGGCGCGGGGCTCCAGGCCCTCCTCGCTCATGATGCGCTCGACGTTCTCCACGACCACGATCGCATCGTCCACCAGCATGCCGATGACGAGCACCATGCCGAACAGCGTCAGCACGTTGATCGAGTAGCCCAGCGCGTACATCACCCCGAAGGTGCCCAGCAGCGCGATCGGCACCACCAGCGTCGGGATCAGCGTGAAGCGCCAGTCCTGCAGGAACAGGTACATCACCAGGAACACCAGGATCACCGCCTCGATCAGCGTCTCCACGACCTGCGAGATCGAGATCTTGACGAACTTGGACGAGTCGTACGGCACCTCGTAGATCACGCCTTCAGGGAAGTACTGCTTCAGCTCTTCCATGCGGGCCTTCACCGCCGTGGCGGCCGCCAGCGCATTGCCGGTGGGCGAGAGCTGGATGCCGATGCCGGTGGACGGCTGGCCGTTCAGGCGCGAGTAGGAGCCGTAGCCCTGGCCGCCCAGTTCGATGCGGGCCACGTCCTTGAGCCGCACGGTGGAACCGTCGGCGTTGGCGCGCAGCACGATCTTGCCGAACTGCTCGACGGTCGTCAGCTGGCCGGTCACGACAACGGTGGCCGTCGTGGTCTGGCTGCTCGGGTTGGGCAGGTCGCCGATCGAGCCGGCGGGCACCAGCGCGTTCTGCTTGCTGATGGCCGCGTTGACCTCGGCCGTGCTCAGCTTGTAGCCGACCAGCTTGGCCGGGTCGATCCAGATGCGCATGGCGCGCTCGGTACCGAACAGCTGGGCCTGGCCGATGCCGGGCAGGCGCTGGATTTCCGGGACGATGTAGCGCGAGGCGTAGTCGCCCAGCGCGATCGGGTCCAGCTTGCCGTTCTTGCTCGAGAGCGTGACGAAAAGCAGGAAGTTCGAGCGCGACTTGTCGACCTTGACGCCCTGCTGCGTCACCGCCGCCGGCAGGCGGGGCGTGGCGCGCGACAGGCGGTTCTGGATGTCGACCTGGGCCAGGTCGATATTGGTGCCGGGCTCGAAGGTGGTGGTGATCGAGGCGGTGCCGTTGGCCTGGCTGACCGATTCGATATAGGCCAGGCCGGGCG
>NZ_LYVQ01000206.1 GCF_001984095.1 Pelomonas sp. KK5 | reverse complement strand
TCGCCGAGTCGCACCTGCCGGCAGCGCTGCGCCGTCGCAGCGTGCCCGTGCAGGGCGACTCGGCGATGGGTGGGCTGCATCTGGCCGCCTCCGCACTCAAGAACAAGCAACAGCAACAGAAGCAGGGATGACGATGGCCTCCAGCAAGCTGCCCTTCCACTTCAAGCCCGACGACAACGAGTCCTCGCCGCTGTACATGCAGCTGGCGCACAAGCTCGCGCAGGCGATCCGCGAGGGCCACTACCAGGCCGACGAGGCGCTGCCCTCGGAGCGGGTGCTGAGCGAGTCGCTGGACCTGTCGCGCGTCACCGCCCGCAAGGCGATCGACCGGCTGGTGGAGCAGGGCCTGATCATCCGCAAGCGCGGCTCCGGCAATTACATCGCGCCGAAATTGGAGCAGCCGCTGTCGCGCCTGACCAGCTTCTCCGAGGAACTGCAGCAGCGTGGCTTCAAGCCCAGTTCGCGCTGGCTGACCCGCGGCTTCGCGATGGCGGCACCGGACGAGCAGCTCTCGCTGGGCCTGAAGACCGGCGAGCGCGTCGCCCGCCTGGAGCGCCTGCGCCTGGCCGATGCGGTGGTGATGGCCTACGAGGTCAGCGTGCTGCCCGAGGCGGTGCTGCCCGATCCGCATGCGGTGACGAGCTCGCTCTACGAGCATCTGAACACGCACGGCGGCGCGCCGGTGCGGGCGCTGCAGCACATCCGCGCGATCAATGCCGAGCCCAAGCTGGCGACGCTGCTGGAGGTGCCGGTGGGGCAGGCGGTGCTGTTCATCACCCGGGTCGGCTATCTGGAATCGGGTCATGCGGTCGAGCTCACGCATTCCTATTGCCGCAGCGACTACTACGACTTCGTCGCCGAAATGAGGCGCGAGGGATGACCGTCGACGTAACGGGTTATGTACTGACGCCGCAGGGCTTCATCCGCGGCACGCTGACCCACGAGAACGGCAGGATCACGCGCATCGAGGGCGCACCTGCCGACGAGATCGACGCCCGCGCAGGCAGCGAGCCGCTGATCCTGCCCGGCTTCATCGACTGCCACGTCCACGGCGGCGGCGGCCGCGACACGATGGAAGGCGCGGACGCCGCCGCCACGATCTCCCGCATGCACGCCCGCCACGGGACCACCGCGATGCTGGCCACGACGATGACCGCGCCGATGGGCGAGATCGAGGCCGCGCTGCGCGCCTTGGGCCCGCTGTGCCGCGAGCGTGTCCCTGGCGGCGCCCGCGTGCTGGGCGTGCACCTGGAAGGCCCGTACATCAACCCCGGCAAGCTCGGCGCTCAGCCGGACTTTGCCAAGCCCGCGAGCCTCGCCGAGATCGGGGCGCTCCATGCGCTGGCCCCGATCCGGCTGATCACGCTGGCGCCCGAGCTGCCCGGCAACCTGGAGCTGATCGCCCAGCTGCGCGAGGCCGGCTTCATCGTGCAGATCGGCCACACGGCCGGCAGCTACGAGGATGGCCTGGCCGCTTTGTCCCGCGGCGCCGCCGGTTTCACCCACCTGTTCAACGCGATGACCGGCCTGCACCACCGCGAGCCCGGCATGACCGGCGCCGCGCTGGCCCATGCCGAGTACGCCGAGGTGATCCCGGACCTGCTGCACGTCCACCCCGGCGCGCTGCGGGCCGCGCTGCGCGCGATCCCCTGCCTGTTCTGCGTCACCGATTCCACCGCCGCCGCCGGCATGCCCGATGGCGACTACCAGCTCGGCCGCCAGACGGTCACCAAGTGCCTCGGCGGCGTGCGCCTGGCCGACGGCACGCTGGCCGGCAGCACGCTGACGATGGACCAGGCGCTGCGCAACCTGGTGCTGGAACTGGAGCTGACGGTGGCGGAAGCATCCGCGCGCTGCTCGACACATGCCGCCGATTACCTGGGTCTGGACGACCGGGGCCGGCTCGCACCCGGCGCCTTTGCCGATTTCGTTGTTGTCGATCCGCGCGGGCTGCAGCTGCAGCGCGTGGTGATCGAAGGAGAAGAAGCAGTATGAACACGACCACCAAGACCAAGATGCTCGAAGAGGCGCTGAGCGCGCCGGCCGCCGTGGCGCGCCAACTCTCGCTGGACTCCGATGCCTACGCGGCCCTGGGCGAATCGCTGCGCGCCGCGCCGCCGGCCTCGCTGCTGACGATCGCCCGCGGCAGCTCGGACCACGCCTCGCAGTACATGGCCTACCTGATCATGGCGCGGCTGGGCCGGCTGGTGACCTCGCTGCCGATGTCGCTGGTGACGCTATACCAGTCGAAGATCCATGCCGAGGGCCTGGTGTCCTTCGCCTTCTCGCAGTCCGGCCAGAGTCCCGACCTGGTGGCGCCGACCGACTTCCTGCGCGAGCACGGCGCCCGCACCGTGGCCTTCGTCAACGCCGGCGGCTCGCCGCTGGCGGCGGCCTCGCAGTTCGTGTTCCCGCTGCATTCGGGCCCCGAGCAGAGCGTGGCGGCGACCAAGAGCTATATCGCGCAGCTGGTGGCCGGTGCGCGCGTCGTGGCCGCGTGGTCGGAGGATCCCGACCTGGCCGCCGCGCTGCAGGACCTGCCCAAGGTGCTGGAGCAGGCCGCGCAGCAGGACTGGTCCGCGGCGGTGGACGTGCTGAAGGACGCCGACAAGCTCTTCGTCATCGGCCGCGGCACCGGCCTGCCGATCGCGATGGAAGCGGCGCTGAAGTTCAAGGAGACCTGCGGCATCCAGGCCGAGGCCTTCTCGGGCGCCGAGGTCAAGCACGGCCCGATGGCGCTGATCGACGAGGGCTACCCGATGCTGGTGTTCGCCCCGCGCGGCCCGGCCCAGGCCGGCCTGCTGGCGCTGGCCGAGGAGATGCGCGGCCGCGGCGCCCGCGTGCTGCTGGCGGCACCGGCCGGCACGCCCGGCGCGGAGCTGACCCTGTCGACCACCGGCAATGAGGACCTGGACCCGATCGCCGTCGTGCAGAGCTTCTACCCGATGGTCGAGGCACTGGCCCGTGCGCGCGGCTCCAACCCCGATCAACCGCGCCATCTGGCGAAGGTCACCAAGACGCACTGACATGGACGACAACACCTTCCACCCCGGCCAGTTGGTGATGGTCGACATCCCGGGCCAATCGCTCGATGCCGACACCGCCGCCTTCCTGCGTGACCACAAGATCCGCGCGGTCTGCCTGTTCCGCAAGAACCTCGGCAGCGAGCAGGAGATCCGCCAGCTGACCGCCGACCTGCGTGCGGCCATGGGCGAGAAGGCGCTGATCGGCATCGACCAGGAAGGCGGCTCGGTGATCCGCGCGCTGTCCGTGCCGCAGGCGCCGGCCGCCATGGCGCTGGGTGCGATCGACGACGAGGCCACGGCCGAGGCGATCGGCGCCGCGGTGGCGCGCGGGCTGCGCTATCTCGGCATCAACTGGAATTTCGCGCCGGTGCTGGACATCAACAACAACCCGGCCAACCCGGTCATCGGCGAGCGCAGCTTCGGCGAGGATGCGGAGCGTGTGACGCGTCTCGCTGCCGCGTGGATGCGCGGCTCGCTGCGCGAGGGCGTGGCCTGCTGCGTCAAGCATTTCCCTGGCCACGGCGACACGCATGTGGACTCGCACCACGCGCTGCCGACGGTGGACAAGACGCTGGAAGCGCTCGAAGCGCTGGAGCTGAAGCCCTTCCGGGCGCTGGCGGGGATCGCGCCGGCCATGATGACGGCCCACATCGTCTATCCGCAGATCGATCCGGACCACCCGGCCACACTCAGCAAGGCGATCCTCGGCGAGCTGCTGCGCGACAGCATCGGCTACCAGGGCGTGGTGATCACCGACGCGCTGATGATGAAGGCGGTGTTCGACCGCTTCGGCTATGCCCGCGCCTCGGTGCTGGCGCTGCAGGCCGGCGCCGACATGCCGCTGGCCCAGGGCAGCAAGGAAGAGCAGCAGGTGGTGCTGGATGCGATCACCGGCGGGCTGGCCGATGGCAGCCTGTCGATGCAGGCACTGCTGACCGCGCGCCGGCGCCTGGACACGCTGGCCGAGGCCTACCCGCTGATTCAAGCGGAGTACGCCGCCGAGCAACGCGCGGCCGACGATGCCCTCATGCATGCGACCTGGGCCAAGGCGCTGTGCGCGCTGGATGGCGCGGAGGCGCCCGCGCTGTCGCAGCCGCTGCGTGTGATCACGCAGGCCTCGGTGATCAGCGACGGTGTCTCGGAGGCCGGCCTGCCGGTCGAGCGCGTGCGCGCGCTGTTCGCCGGCTTCGCCGACGTCGAGCTGCTGCAACTGCCCAGCCTGCCGAACATGAAGGCCGGCGAGGTGCCGCGCGACGGCCGCCTGAACGTGCTCGTCTCCAACCAGCGCAAGCGCTACGGTGAGGCCGCTGCGGAGGCGGCAATCGACCTGCACCTGGCGATCTGGAATCCCTTCCAGGTGCTGGACCTGCCGGCCCCGGCGGTGATCAGCTGGGGCTATGCCGACGGCGCGATGGCCGCGCTGAGGGCCTGGCTGGAAGGCCGGGCCGAGGCCAAGGCCCAGGCTCCCGTGACGCTCAAGTAACGCGCTATGTCCACGCCCAGCCCGAGCCCGATGAAGTGGGTGCCCTCCCTGTATTTCACGCAGGGCATGCAGTTCTTCGTCGTGATGTACCTGGTGTCCTTCCCGCTGAAGAACCTGGGCGTCGCCAACGACCAGATCGCGCACTGGACCAGCCTGATCGGCACGGCCTGGGCGGTCAAGCCGCTGTGGAGTCCGTTCCTGGAACTGCTGCGCAGCAAGAAGACCATCGTCGTGACGATGCAGTTCGTCGGCGCGGTGGCGCTCGCGCTGATGGCGCTGAGCCTGCAACTGCCCGCCTGGTTCGCCGCGGTGATCGCGGTGCTGTTCATCGTGGCCTACGCCTCGGCCACGCACGACATCGCCTGCGACGGCCTCTACATGGCCTCGCTGGACAACCAGCGCCAGGCCGCCTATGCCGGCTGGCAGGGCGCCTTCTTCAACGGCGCCCGCTTCTTCATGATCGGCGTGGTGATGAAGGTGGCCGGCGCGCTGGAAGGGCCGATGGGCATTGCCAACGCCTGGTCGCTGGTCTTCGCCGGCCTCGCCGTGCTGCTGGCCGGCCTGGCCAGCTACAACGCCTGGGCGCTGCCCGGCAAGCTCAGCACCGAGCACAGCGAACTGACCGCGGCCGGCATCTGGGCGACGACCGAGGAGATCGTCCTCGAGTTCTTTCGCAAGCCGGACATCTGGATCGCGGTGCTGTTCATCGTGCTGTTCCGTTTCGCTGAGGGGCAGGTGCAGACGATCGGGCCGCTGTTCCTGATCGAGGCGCGCGAGAAGGGCGGCCTGGGCCTGACGACCAGCCAGGTGGCCGATGTCTACGGCTGGGTCGGCAGCGGTGGCTTCCTGCTGGGCAGCATCCTGGGCGGCTACTTCACTGCCTGGCTGGGCCTGAAGCGGGCGATGCCCGTGCTGATCCTCGCGATGGGCGTGCCCAATGTGACCTTCTGGTATCTCGCCAGCCAACTGCCCGGCGACATGTGGCACATCGGCACGGCCGTGGGTATCGAGATGCTGGGCTACGGCTTCGGCTTCGTCGGCATGATCCTGTACATCATGCAGGCGGTGGCGCCCGGCAAGTACCAGACGGCGCACTATGCGCTGGGCTCCGGCGTGATGCAGCTGGGCTTCATCTTCAGCAAGGGCATCAGCGGCGACATCCAGCTGGCCATGGGCTACGAGCACTTCTTCGCCTGGACCATCGTCTGCGGGCTGCCGGTGCTGCTGCTGATGTTCTTCGTGCGGATGCCGGGCAAGGCGGCGGCGCCTGCGGTCGCGGCGGCATGAAGCGCGGGGCCCTTGCCGCTGCGCTGCTGCTGGCCTGCACGCTGGCCTCGGCGGCGCCGGGGATCTTCTTCGACGACTTCAGCCAGCGCGACGTCGCCGGCCTGCAGTCCGGCGGGTGGCTGCTGCGCGACAGGGCGGGCCATCCCGGCATCGAAGGCGCGGCGTGGAGCGCTGCCGGCATTTCGCTGGTCGACGACCCGGCCCGTCCAGGTAACCGCCTACTTCGGCTGACCGGCGCCACCGACGGCACTGGCCCCGGCACGCAGCAGGTGCAGCTCTGCCACCAGCGCAAATACCTGGAAGGCACCTACGCGGCACGGGTGCGCTTCAGCGACGAGCCGGCCTCGGGCCGCGACGGCGACCCGGTCATCCAGACCTTCTACGTCGTCAGCCCGCTGAAGCACGACTTCGACCCCGAGTTCAGCGAACTGGATTGGGAGTACCTGGCCAACGGCGGCTGGGGCAAGCCCGAGACGCGGCTCTACGGCATCACCTGGCAGACGGTGCAGATGGAGCCCTGGAACGCCTTCAACGCGGCGCACGAGGAGGTGCGCAGCCTGAAGGGCTGGCACGTGCTGCTGATGCAGGTGGCCGGCGGGCAGACGCGCTGGTTCGTCGACGGGCGGCAGGTGGCGCAGCACGGCGGGCGCAACTATCCGGTGGTGCCGATGGCGATCGCCTTCAGCATGTGGTTCTCGCCGCCCTCGGAGGTGCCGGTGCCGCTGCCGACCGGCGGTGAGCCGCGCGTCTATCAGGAGGACGTGGACTGGGTCTTCCATGCGCGCAACACCGTGCTCGACACCGCGCAGGTGCAGGCCCGCGTGAATGCCCTGCGCCGCCAGGGTGCGAGCCGCGTCGATACCGTGCCCGCCGCGCAGCCGGCGCTGGAGAGCCGCTGCGACTTCTGAGGGAGAGGCGATGAGCCGGAACGAGAACAACAGGCGCCTTGCTTCGGTCGACGCGCTGCGCGGCCTGGCCGTCGCCGGCATGCTGCTGGTCAACGACCCGGGCGACTGGGACCACGTCTACGCGCCGCTGGAGCATGCCGCCTGGAACGGCTGGACGCCGACGGACCTGATCTTCCCCTTCTTCCTGTTCATCGTCGGCGTCTCGCTGTCGCTGGCGATGGGAGCGAAGGTGCAGGCGGGGCAGGGCGCGGCCCTGCGCGGCACCGTGCTCACGCGTGGGCTGCGCATCCTGGCGCTGGGCCTGGCCCTGCATGCGCTGGCCTGGTGGCTGATGGACAAGCCGGCCTTGCGCATCCCCGGCGTGCTGCAGCGGATCGGCCTGTGCTTCGCGCTGGGCGGCCTGATCGCGAGCCGCTGGCGCAGCGCTCGTGCGCAGTGGCTGTGGATCGTGGCCTTGCTGCTCGGCTACGGCCTGCTGCTGAAGCTGGGCGGCCCGCTCGACAAGGTCGGCAACATCGCGAGCCGCATCGACGCATGGATCTTCGGACCGCATGGCTACGAATGGGATGTGGCAACGGGCATCGGCCATGACCCGGAAGGTTTGGTCGGCACGCTGGGCGGCCTGGCGACCACGCTGCTTGGGTGGCGCTGCGGCGAGGCGCTGCGCCGCGGCGCCGAGCGCCATCTGCTGGCCCTGGGCTTCACGCTGGCGGCCCTGGGCTGGGCCTGCGACGCGGCCGGGCTGATGCCGATCAACAAGAACCTGTGGACGCCGAGCTTCGTGCTCTGGACGGCGGGACTGGGCGCGCTGGCGCTGTGGACGGCGCATCGGCTCGTCGACGTGCGTGGCTGGCCTGCACTCGGCCGCAGCTTCGGTGTCAACGCGATCGCGGCCTATGCCGGCGCCTGGATGTGCACCGTCTTCCTCGAAGGCTTCGGCTGGATGGGCCCGCTGTATGGGCGGGGCTTCGGCTGGCTCGCGCCGCTGGTCGGGCCCTACGGACAGTCGCTGGCGTTCGCGCTGGCCTTTGTCGCGGTATGGTGGGCGATCGTGCGCTGGCTGGACCGGCGCAGGATCTACATCAAGGTCTAGCGAATGGATGAGGACAGGGGAGTGAAGTTCGAGCCCAGGATGCCGCCCGACATCCGCTCGGTGCAGATCGGCGAACACCAGGTCGTGTTCATCGACGACTTCCTGCAGGACCCGCAGGCGCTGAAGGACGTCGCCTGCGCCAGCGAGTTCACGCCCTATGCCCGCACCGTCGAGAGAAAGGGTTATCCGGGCCTGCGGGCCCCGGTCCCGGCGGCGTATTCCGAGGCCCTGACGGCGCTGATGGATCCGCTGATACGGCTGAATTTCCAGGTGCCCGACGAACTGCCGCTGCGCAAGAGCGCCTGCGCCTTCTCGCTGACGACGACGCCGCCCGAGGCGCTCGGGCCGCTGCAGCGCACACCGCATTTCGACGCCAGCTCGCCGCATCACATGGCGGTGCTGCTGTACCTGTGCGATGACGAGCACGGCGGCACGGCCTTCTATCGCCACAAGGCCACCGGCGTGCAGCGGGTCACCGCGGACAACCGCGATCGCTTCCTCGACAGCTACTACGCCGAGCTGAATGCAAGGCCGCCGAAGCCGCGCTACTTCGACGACTCGGACGAGCACTTCGAGTTCCTGGGCATGATGCCGGCGCGCTTCAACCGGCTGGTCGTCTACCGCGGCAGCCTGCTGCATTCGGCCGTCGTGAATCCGGCGCTGAGCCTCAGCGCCGATCCCCGCAGCGGGCGGCTGACGGTCAATTCCTTCTACGACTTCTAAGCTGCCGCGCCGCATGAAAAAACCCCGCCGAGGCGGGGTTTCGCTTTTGCACAGGACCGATCAGAACTTCGCGGTCAGGCCCAGCATGTAGGTCGTCTCGCCCTTGAAGGACCAGGCCGGGTAGCCGGCGCGCAGCGGGTCCTTGATGCCGGTGTTGCTGGCGGCGGCGGCGCCGTACTGGATGTCGTCCTGCTTGGTCAGGTTGACCGCGTCCAGCGTCAGCTTCAGCCACTTGTTGATGTTCCAGCCGAAGCTGGCATCGAGCGTGCCGTAGTTGGCGTGCATGCGGTTGCCGTACCAGTAGGCGCCTTCGCGGATCATGTACTTCGAGCGCCAGTTGTAGGCCAGGCGGGCCGAGTAGGTCTCGTTCTCGAAGTAGGGCACCAGGTTGACGTTGTGCTTGGACGATTGCGTGAACACGCCCAGCTGGTCGAGGAAGCTGGCGGCCGGCGCCGTGCCTTCGGTGAAGGTGTAGTTCGCCGCGATGCCGAAGCCGTTGGACAGCGCGTGGTTGATCTGCAGTTCCAGGCCCTGCAGGCGGCCACCGCCGGCGTTCACGAAGCTCTGCACGGTCCAGTTGTCCACGCCCGACTTCGGATCGACCAGGCCCACCTTCTGGTTCGGCACCACGTTGGCGGTGATGAAGTTCTGGATGTCCTTGTTGAAGTAGGTCGCCGAGATCAGGTTGCCCTTGCCGTAGTAGTACTCGAGGCTCAGGTCGATCTGGCTGGACTTCATCGGCTTCAGCGCGATGTTGCCGATGGTCCAGGTCTCGTTGCCGACGCGGTCGTCGTTGTAGCCGGAGACCGTGATGCCCAGCATGTTGGCGAAGTTCGGCCGGGTGATCGCCTGCGAGGCCGCGGCGCGCAGCACCAGGTCCTTGCGCAGGTCGAAGGCGATGTTCACGCTCGGCAGCACGTCGTTGTACTTGGCCTTCTTGACGTCGAAGCCATGGCCCCAGTTCTCGTTGCCCGAGTAGTCGCCGGCGGCCAGCGGCGTGCCGTCGAAGGCGTAGCTGGTGCTGCTGGCGTCGGTCGAGATGTAGCGCAGGCCGAAGTTGCCGCGCATGTTCTCGGCGGCGAAGTCGAACATGCCGTACAGCGAGGTGTTCTTCTCTTCCAGCTTGCTGAAGCCGGAGCGGTCCTCGATCCAGCCGGTGATGTTCTTGCTGGTGGCGGCCATCATCGCGTCGATGTTCGGGCGCGGGATGGTCCAGCTCGCCACGCCGACGGTGCCGTCGAACAGGTCGGTGGTCTTGGTCGGCGTGATCGTGGCGGCCCAGACCGGGCGGTAGGCGCGCTTCTCGAAGGTGTGGTCGGCGTAGCGCACGCCGGTCTTGAACTGGTTGATCGCGCCCCAGTTCAGGTCGAAGGTGGCGTCGAACTGCGCGTACTTCTCCTGGTCCTGGTTCGGGCCCTTCGACGTGGCCCAGGTCTGCGGGCTCATCGAGGAGGGCAGGTCGGCTGCGGTGAAGGACTGGTTCGAGGTCGGGTTGATCTGGATCTGGTGGCCGGTGGCGTCGATCGTGCCCTGCCACTTCGGGATGTTCAGGCCGGCGTCGCCGGTGATCGTCTGGAAGTTGGCGGTCTGCGTGGTGCCGCCTTCGGCCTTGGTGGTGCCGGCGACCAGATCGAACTTGGCGCTGTCGGTCTTGTAGTGGGCGTCGAAGGTGGCGCTGTTGGAGGTCATCTCCGCGGCGCGGGCCCAGACCTGGAAGAACTGCGTGGGCAGCGGGTTGGCGGCGGTCGTCGTGCTGTGCACGCACATGCCGGTCGGGTTGAAGGCCGAGACGACGTCCGTGTTGCGCTTGTCGCAGTTCGGGTCCTGGAAGATGTAGTCGCTGCTGTTCGAGTTGTTGGCAGCCAGCTTCAGGCGCAGCACGTTCAGGCCCAGTTCCAGCCCCTGGACCGGCTTGGCCTGCAGCGTGACGTTGACGGCGTCGCGCTTGCGGTCCTGCACGAAGGCGGTCGGCTCGACGTCACCGGACCAGCGGTTGTCGGCCTCGACGCCACGGCGGATGTAGTCACCGTCCAGATGGGCGACCGAGATCAGCGCGCCGAAGCGCTTGCTCGGGTCCTTCCAGCTGTACAGGGCCGAGATGTCCTTGGTCGCGTCGCTGATGGTGCCGGAGCCGTACTTCAGGCTGACGAAGCCGGTGTTCGCGGGCATGTCCAGCGGCTTGCGGGTCTTGACGATGACGGTGCCGCCGATGCCGCCTTCGGTCAGGTCGGCCTGCTGGGACTTGTAGACCTCCATGCCGCCGATCAGCTCGGAGGGCAGCAGCGAGTAATTGAAGGACCGGTCGATGTCCAGCTGGTCATACCAGCCGGTGGACGCGACGGTCTGGCCGTTCAGCGTCGTGTAGGTCATCTGCGGGTCGGAGCCGCGGATCGAGACGCTGGCGCCCTGGCCGAACGCACGACCGACCGAGACGCCCGGGATGCGACCCAGCGACTGGCCGACGTCCGAGTCGGGCAGCTTGCCCACGTCTTCGGCGGAGACCGCGTCGACGACGGCGCTGGCGTTCTTCTTGATCGTCGCGGCCGTCTGCAGCGAGGCGCGGATGCCGGTCACGACCACCTGATCCAGCTTCTGGGCGTCCTCGGTCTTGTTGTCTTGGGCCTGTGCGGCAAATGCCGCGGACAGCAGGGTCAGGGTCACCGCTGCTGCGATGGGGGTCTGCTTGACCTTCATGTTGAGCTTCCTCGTAGGGGCCTGGCGGCCGGTTAATGCTTCATCAGATCCAGCTGCAGCCCAGCAAAGTGGCCTGCGCCTGGTATCAGTCGGGACATCAAATACAACCAATGCCATGCCACTATACGACCGGGTAGATCCACTTTGCTACCAATTCGAAGGGCGTGTTTTCCCTGCTGTGGCGCTGTTGCCACCTGAATTGGCTGCTGGAATTGCGCGTAAACCCTGATGGAATTGCAACCGGATGGGCGAGGCGTGCCTAAGTGGTATCTAAGTGGTTCTTGCGCAGGGCTTGGGTGGGCTGGGTTGGGTGCCCGGCGCCCTCCAGGCGGCCTTCGCAAAAAAGTCTGTGCTCCCGCGAAATGCCGTGCTATAGTCTGAGGCTCGCTTCGGAGAGGTGGCCGAGTGGTTAAAGGCAGCAGACTGTAAATCTGCCCGCTAACGCGTACGCTGGTTCGAATCCAGCCTTCTCCACCAAAGCGAACCGTTTTTCGAGGTCGAGGTATCGGTCTTCCGATACCTCGATTTGCTAGAGGCGGACTCCCAGGGCGGGAGTAGTTCAATGGTAGAACCTTAGCCTTCCAAGCTAATGACACGGGTTCGATTCCCGTTTCCCGCTCCAGCGGTGTTGTGGTTTGTGTAGGTTGTCGTCGTTACGGATCTGCTGATTGCAGAAGAGAAGTCGTCAGATCCGTGCCGATGCCCATGTGGCTCAGTGGTAGAGCACTCCCTTGGTAAGGGAGAGGTCACGCGTTCGATCCGCGTCATGGGCACCACCCCTCTTTTTCTTTTAGCAAGGCCGTTCTGGTCTGATCTGACTCTCGTAGGAGCGCAAGATGGCAAAAGGTAAATTCGAACGCACCAAGCCGCACGTGAACGTGGGCACGATCGGTCACGTTGACCACGGCAAGACCACGCTGACGGCTGCCATCGCA
>NZ_LYVQ01000205.1 GCF_001984095.1 Pelomonas sp. KK5 | reverse complement strand
GAGCTGGGAGCCCGCGCTGGGTGCGGCCCATCGGCAGCTGTGCCTGGAGCAGTTGGCCCTCGCACCGGGAGGCGCGTGATGAAGCTGCCCGCGGTGCCGGCCGCCCTCGCCCGCCTGTCTCGCGACACGCGGGACACCTTGTTCCTGCTGCTGGCCGTCGCCGCCATCGCCCTGCCGCACGCCGGCCACCTGCCGGCCTGGGCCACCGCCGTCGTGCTGCTGGTGCTGGGCTGGCGCGCCGCGGTGGCGCTGCGCGGTGACCCGCTGCCCTCGCGCCCCACGCTGACGCTGGTGCTGGTGGCCTGCGTGGGCCTCACCTGGCTGAGCCACCGCAGCCTGATCAACCGCGAGGCCGGCATCACGCTGGTGACCATGCTGCTGGCGCTGAAGACGCTGGAGCTGCGGGCGCGACGCGACGCCTTCGTGATCTTCTTCCTCGGCTTCTTCCTGGTGCTGACGCACTTCCTGTACTCGCAGTCGCTGCTGTCGGCGCTGTGGATGCTTGGCGCGGTGTGGGCGCTGCTGACGGCCGTCGTGCTGGCGCAGATGCCGGTGGGCCAGCCCAGCCTGGCGCTGGCGGCGCGCCATGCGGCCCGCACCACCGCGCTGGGCCTGCCAGTGATGCTGCTGCTGTTCCTGCTGTTCCCGCGCATCGCGCCGCTGTGGGGCATCCCGTCCGAGGCGGTGGGCAAGACGGGCCTGTCCAACCAGCTGGACTTCGGCGGCATGTCCGAGATCGCCAACGACGAGAGCATCGCGATGCGGCTGCGCTTCATCGGCCGCGACGGCCCGCCGCCGCTGAAGGCCCTGTACTTCCGCGGGCCGGTGCTGTCGCGCTTCGATGGCCGCAGCTGGCGGCCGGGTCTCGATGCCGGCCTGAGCCGGACGCTGCAGGTGCAGGGCCGGCCGCTGCGCTACGAGCTGACGATGGAGCCGCTGCGGCTGCGGCTGCTGCCGCTGCTGGAGATGAGCCCCCAGCCCGTCGGCTCACAGCTGAACCTCGAAGGCGGAACGCTGACGCTGCGCCGCGAGGGCGACCTGCGCTGGTCCGCGCCGCGACCGATCACCGAGCGGCTGCGCCTGGAGGCCGAGGCCTACCCCGACTACCAGGCCGGGATCGACGAGGCCGCCGTCGTACGCCGTGCCGACCTGGAGCTGCCGCCCGGCCGCAACCCGCGCACGCTCGCCTGGGCCGGCGCGCTGCGCGCCGAACCGCGCTTCGCCGCGCTGGACGACGGCGAGCGCCCGGCCGCCCTCGCCGCCGCGGTGATGCGCCACATCGCCAGCGCCGACTTCACCTACACCCTCTCGCCCGGCCGCTACGGCGAGCTCACGCCCGACGTCATCGACGAGTTCTGGTTCGACCGGCGGCTGGGCTTCTGCGAGCACTTCGCGGCGGCCTTCGTCGTGGTGATGCGGGCGATGGGCGTGCCGGCCCGCGTCGTCACCGGCTTCCAGGGCGTGGACCCGCTGCCGCAGGATGGCTGGTGGATCGTCCGCAACAGCAATGCCCACGCCTGGGCCGAGTACTGGGCGCCGGGCCGCGGCTGGCTGCGCGCCGACCCGACCGCCGCCGTCGCGCCGGAGCGGGTCAACCTGGGCCGCGCGCTGCGCCCCGCGCCGGGCGCGCTGGAACAGCTCAGCCCCGCGGTCTGGGGCGGCCTGAGAAGCGCCTGGGAGACCCTGGACAACCGCTGGCAGCAACTGGTGCTGAACTACTCGCGACAGAACCAGTTCGAGCTGATGAAGCAACTGGGCGTGGCGCAGCCGGACTGGGTGGCGCTGGGCCAGATCAGCGCCGGCCTGATCGCGCTGCTGACGCTCGCCGGCGCCGGCGCCGCGATGTGGCAGGCCCGCCCGCACGACGCCTGGACGAGGCTGCGCGGCCAGCTGCTGCGCGAGCTGCATCGGCTGGGCGTCAGCGAAGCCGCCGCGCACCAGGGCCCGGGCCGCTGGGCCGCGCTGCTGATGCAGCGCCACGGCGAGCGCGCAGCCCCGCTGGCGGCGCTGCTGCTGTCACTGGAACGTGAACGTTATGCCGGCGGAACGCCCCCGGGCCGGGGCGCGCGCCGGCGCTGGTTGAAATCCTTCCGCGCCGCAGGCCGTATGCTGCGCAGGCAGTCCGCTTCCGATACCCTCCCTGATGCCGTACCGTCGTAGTTCCGCCCTCGCCCTGGTGACCCTGCTGCTGGCCGTGGCCGCCGCGTCGGCGGCCACGCACAAGACCCGACCCCACAAGCCGCCTGCGGTCACGAAAGACAAGCCGGGCCACGCCTTCGGCCCGCGCGCCGACGTGATGGCCTTCGCCGCCGAGCTGGCCGCCACCCGCGGATGGGATGCCGCCGAGCTGCAGGCCCAGCTCGCCCAGGCCCAGTCGCTGCCGGTGGTGCAGCGGCTGATCATGCCGGCGCCGCCCGGCGCGGCCAAGGACTGGTCGGCCTACCGCGCCCGCTTCGTCGAGCCGCGCCGGCTGCAGGCTGGCCTGGCCTTCTGGGAGTCCAACGCCGCGGCGCTGGAACAGGCCGAGCAGCGCTTCGGCGTGCCGGCGGAGTTGATCGTCGGCCTGATCGGCGTGGAGACCTTCTACGGTCGCATCATGGGCGGCTTCCGCGTGGTGGACGCGCTGTCCACGCTGGCCTTCGACTTCCCCGCCGGCCGCAGCGACCGCAGCGGCTTCTTCCGCGCCGAGCTGGGCGAATTCCTGGCCCTGTGCCGCCGCGAGGGCCTGGACCCGTTCAGCGTCAAGGGCTCCTTCGCCGGCGCGATGGGCCTGCCGCAGTTCATGCCCGGCAGCTGGAACCGCTACGCGATCGACTTCGACGGCGACGGCCATGTCGATCTCGCGGGCGACCCGGCCGACGCGATCGGCAGCGTGGCCAACTTCCTCGTCGAGCATGGCTGGAAGCGCGGCATGCCGACCCATTTCGCCATCGCCGCCCCGCCGCGGGAAGCCCGCGCGATGCTGCTGGCGCCGGACATCAAGCCCAGCTTCGACGCCGACCAGCTGCAGCAGGCCGGCCTGGCGCTAGATGCCGCGGCCCGCGAGCACTTCGGGCCGCTGGCGGTCGTCGAGCTGCAGAACGGCGCTCAACTACCCAGTTATGTGCTCGGGACCGAAAACTTCTATGTGCTGACCCGCTACAACTGGTCGGCCTACTACGCGATGGCCGTCATCGAGCTGGGCCACAGCCTCGCGGCGCTGCGCGCGGCGCCGCACTGACCGGGAAGCTTTGGCCTTACAGTTCGCCCATGCCCCGGCGCGGGTGCACTGTGGAGGGAGCCCATGGTCGCAGCACAGCCGAAGCCCACTTCGGCGATGAAGGTCCTCGTGATCGACGATCAGCAGCAGGTGCGGCAGATCATCCGCGAGTCGCTGTACCGCCTGGGCATCCGCACGGTCGTGATGGCGGCCAACGCGCAGGACGCGATGCGCGCGATGAGGAGCGACATGATCGACCTCGTGCTGAGCGACTACAACCTCGGCGAAGGCACCGACGGCCAGCAGTTGCTCGAAGCGGCACGCAGCGGCCACCTGCTGTCACCGGTCGTGCCCTGGATCTTCATCACCGCCAATTCGCTCAAGGGCGACATCCTCGCCGCCGGCGACTACATGCCCGACGGCTACATCGTCAAGCCTTTCACCGACCAGCTGCTGTCCCGCTATATCGAGGCGCTCTCCGCCCGCAAGCAGGCGCTGGCACCGCTGCTGATGGCGGTGGATTCGCGGCGCTGGGAGCATGTGCTGACGGTGGCCGAGCAGTTCGCCGAGCGCCGCGATGCGCTGAGCATCGAAGGGCTCAAGCACAAGGCCAATGCGCTGATGCGGCTGGCCCGCTTCGAAGATGCACGCGAGGTCTACGAACGCGCGCTGGCGATGAACTCCGAACTCGCCTGGGCGCAGCTGGGCCATGCGCAGGCGCTGCGCGCGATGGGCAAGGCCGAGGAGGCGCACAAGCAGCTGAAGCGGCTCACCTTCGACCAGCCCGCCTTCGCCGCGGCCTACGACACGCTGCTGGAGATCGCCGAGGACCGCGGCGACCAGGACGAGGCGCTGGAGCTGGCTCGCAAGGTGGCCGACCTGGTGCCCAATGCCAAGCGCAAGCTCAAGCTCGGCTCGGTGGCGCTGACGGCCGGCGACAACGAGCTGGCCGTGAAGGCGCTGGAGTCGGCCGTGGCCAAGAGCCGCCATGCGGTGGTGCCCACGCCGGGCGAGTCGCTGCTGCTGGCGCAGGCGCTGGTCAATGCCGGCGACCCGCAGAAGGCGCTGGGCCTGGCGGGCGAACTGGCCAAGCGCTTCCCGAACCAGGCCAACACCCAGTACCTGGCCAAGGCGCTGTCGGCGCAGGCGCAGGGCAAGCTCGGCAACGCAGCGGCCGCGGCCGAGCTGATGAACGAGCTGAAAGCCCATGCCGGCGAGGTGGAGCTGGACGAGAGCGGCAAGCTGCTGCTGGCCCGCACCGCGCTGTCGACCGGGCAGGAGGACTTCGGCCAGCAGCTGATCTCGGAGGTGGCGCGCAACAACAGCGACCGCCCGATGATGCTGGCCGCTGCGATGCGGGCCGCCGCCGGCACCGCCCGCGAGGCCGAGTTGCGCGAGCAGGTGATGGCCGCGGGCAAGGTGCTGGAGGGCTCGCTGCAGCAGCTGCAGGCAGCCAAGCGCAGCGGCGACCTGGCACGCGCGCTGGAGATCGGCGAGGCGGCGCTGGCGCAGTCGCCGCAGCACTTCAGCGTGCTGATCGAGCTGTGCACCCTGCACCTGATCGCGATGACCCGGCTCGGGTCGGCCAGCGAGCATGCCGATCGCGCCCGCGCGCTGCTCGACCGGCTGGAAAGCAGCAACCCGGACCACGACCGCGTCGCGGCGGCGCGCAAGTTCTTCCGCGAGCGCGTCGGTGCCCTGTGAACCCTCGCCACCGCCCATGAGCCTGGACAGCACGCAGCTCGATGCCGCCGTCATCCACGACGTCAAGAACCGGCTGGCCATCCTCGCCAGCGAGCTGGCCAAGCTCAACGCACTGGACCTGCCCGACGAGGCCCGGAACCACGCGCTGCTGGCCGGCGAGCAGGCCGGCCACATCACCCACAAGCTGGTCGAGTACCTGACGCTGCGCCGCGCCGCCGACCCCGGCGGCCTGCGCGCCGAGGCGCGGGAGGACACGCCCGCACTGCTGCTGGACGAACTGCAGGCCGACGCGCAGGCCCTCGCCGGCGGACGCATCGAGGTGTGCACCGATGCGGCCCAGGCCCCGGACTTCTGGTTCTACGACCGCTACCTGGTGCTGCTGGCGCTGGACTCGGCCATGTACAACGCGCTGCGCTTCGCCGGCACGCGCATCACGCTGGGCGTGACCCAGCAGGCGCAGGGCCTGTGCTTCTATGTGCGCGACGACGGGCCGGGCGTGCAGTCGACGCCGGGCGCTTCATCGACCGGCCTGGGCCTGCGCCTGTGCGAGGCCGTGGCACGCGCGCACCGCAACCACGGCGTGCAGGGGTGGAGCGTGTTGAAGAACGATCGTGCGGGCGGCGCGATCTTCGAGCTGCATCTGCCCTAGCGGCAGCGATACTGCACTCAGACGTGGATGTCGAGCAGCGAGCCTTCGGCGCGCAACTGGGTCTGCAGCACCTTCAGGTTGGCGACGTAGCTGTAGGTGGCCGATTGCTGTTCGACGATCTCGTTGTTGGCCTCGACCGGCTGGTTGACGATGCGCGAGGTGGTCGACACGCCGCCGCCCTCGATCGTCGCCTGGTCCACCTGCTCGCGCTGGGCGTTGTTGCCGGTGGAGAGCCGGGCGATGTTGCCGGCCGACGCGCGCAGCCGCTCGTTGGCCGCGGAAAGGCCGGACAGCGCGGTGGACAGCTCGATGGTCATGGGCCTGATGATCGCCGATATCGGGCCTAACGGTCAAACTGGGCGGTAACTACCCGCCATATTTACCGTCAATTCTTGGCGTTATGGGGTATCAGACCACCAGCTGCTCGTAACCGCCGGAGGAAACGAACACCCGCACGCTGTCGCCGCCGGCGGCCTTGGCCTCGGCGCAGGCCAGCGCGCCGGCCCCCAGCACGGCGTCCACCGTCTCCAGCGTCTCGTGGAGCTGCACGACGCCGATGCAGGCCTTCACCCGGGTGCGGTGCAGGCCCCAGCGCAGCCGGTAGCCGGCCACGGCGGCGCGCATCTTGTCGGCCACGATCTCGGCATAGTGCAGGTCGCAGTCGGGCAGCAGGATGGCGAAGTGGTCGTCCTCCATCCGTGCCACCAAGTCGGAGGCGCGCACCTTGGTGATCAGCAACTGGCCGAGGCCATAGAGGAAATGGTCGCCCACCTCGCCGCCCATCGTGCGGATGATCTCGCCGAACTTGTCCACGTCCACCCACAGCACCGACACCGGCTCGCTGCGGCGGCTGCCGACGTGGAAGGACAGGCGGCGCTCGAACTCGCGCCGGTTGGCCAGCTCGGTCAGGGTGTCGTGCTTGGCGGTCCAGGTCGGCTGCAGGCGGGCCTGGCGCGCGGCGGTGACGTCGTCGACGATCCACAGCACCTCGCCGTCGAGCGCCTGCCAGTCCAGCGGGCTGGCCTGCAGGCGGCCCCAGAAGCGGCTGCCTTCACGGCGCACGCATTCGATCTCCTCGTCCAGCGGGCGGCCGGCCGCGAAGGCTGCGGCCATGCGCTCCTGCAGTCCGGCATGGGCGGCGTCGGAGACCTGCACGCTGCGGATCTCGACACCGGCGAGGTCGCTGTCGTCTCCGTAGCCGAACAGGTGGTTCAGCGCGTCGCTGGCCAGCGTGAAGCGGCCCGCATGGGTGAAACCGGTCGCCGTCGGGCTGCGGGCCATCAGGGTCGCCAGCCGGGTCTGGGTCTGGGCGGAATCGGCAACTGCGTTGTTGGTGTTCTTCTGTTCGGGGGGCGTGGCTTGCTGCATCAGCTTCTCCTGCGACGAAGCGACTATGGCAGGTGTCCCTTACTTCGGCTACTCGAAAAACCCGAAACGCACGCTGTTCAAGGCTCCGCCTGGCGCAGGAAGGTGGCGAAGCGCGGCAGGCCGGTGCTGGTCAGGCCGCGGTAGCGGTAGGTGATGATGGCGCCGACCGCTGGCGGCGCGCGGCGCTGGGCCTCGCTGAAGCCGCTGCCGATGCGGAATACGCGGCCGGCGGCGTTGCGGACCGACAGCGCGCCCATCAACCCTTGCAGGCGACCATCGCCGGGGACATGGGCGAGGACGACGGCCTCGTCGTCGTCCAGCGGCTTCAGCTTCAGCAGCACCTCGCTGCGGCCGCTGACGTAGGGCGCGGCGGCCTCGTGGAGCATCAGGCCTTCGCCGCCGGCAGCAACGGTGGCGGCGAGCAGGCGATCCAGCTCGCTTCGGCTCGACACCCGCGACTGCGGCACCACTTGCAGACCCGGCCAGCGCGACACCACCGACAGTTCGCGCAACGCGGCATGACGCTGCTCGAAAGTGCCTGGCGCCCCGGGCAGCTCGAAGACCATGTAGCTCAGCCCTGCCCATTCGGCGGCGGCGGGCTCGTGCCGCCGTACCGCAGCCGACGCCGCCTCGAAGCGGCCGCGGCCCATCCACAGTTCGCCATCCAAGGCGCTCGCCGGCAGCAGCGCCGCAATGGCCGCCGGCATGGCGATGGGCTGGCCCTGTCGCGTGAACATGCGCCGGCCATCCCAGAAGGCGCGGACGCCGTCGTATTTCTCGCTGACCAGGTAGCGGCCGGGGTCGATGACGTCCGGCGCCTTCAGGGCCAGCAGCAGTGGTGGCACCCCGTCGCCCGCGGCGCTGCGGCTTCGGGCCAGGCGCCACGGCCCGGCGGCAAGACCCGCCGCCAGCAGCGCGGCAGCGTGGGTGAATTGACGTTTGTGCATCTCGAGAAGCTCCTGGCCGGCGGTATTGCCGGCGGAAATTCTGAGAAGCACGAGCCATGCGGCAGGCGTAAAAAAGCCCCGTTCGGCATCGCCAGAACGGGGCTTGACACGAGCCGGGCCTGAGCCCGGCCGGCGTAAGCGGTCTTGTGCTTACTTGTTGCGCGTGCCGACCACTTCGATCTCGACGCGGCGGTTCTTGGCGCGGCCTTCGGCGGTCTTGTTGTCCGCGACCGGCTGCTTCTCGCCCTTGCCTTCGGTGTAGACGCGGTTCTTCTCCACGCCCTTGCTCACCAGGTAGGCCTTGACGGCTTCAGCGCGGCGGACCGACAGCTTCTGGTTGTAGGCATCGGTGCCGACGGAGTCGGTGTGACCCACGGCGATGATGACTTCCAGGGCGATGCCACCGGTCTTGGCGACCAGGTCATCCAGCTTGGCAATGCCTTCGGGCTTCAGGACGGCCTTGTCGAAGTCGAAGAAGGCGTCAGCAGCGAAGGTGACCTTCTCGCTGACGACAGGCGCCGGAGCCGGCGGGGCCTTCGGGGCTTCGACCGGCGGGGCAACCGGAGCGGGCGGCGGGGCGACCGGGGCTTCGACCTTCGGCGCCGGCTTGATCTCGCCGTCGCAACCAGGAGCGGCCGTGGCCGGGGTCCAGAAGGCATCGCGCCAGCACAGTTCGTTGGTGCCGTTCTTCCAGACGGTGCCGTCGGTCGAACGCCAGTTGTCGATGGTCTGCTGGGCCATAGCGCCCGAAGCTGCAAAGGCAGCAGCGGCGGCGACGGAAACCAGGGTCGCGACGCGGGTCAGTTTCTTCATGATTCTCCTCTCAAGGATGGCTGCAGTTGCCCTGCAAATTCCAAGTACTCGAACGAAACCTTCGGAGACCGCGCTGTAACAAACACATACGGGTTTCTCCTAGGGACTCGACGATTGTGCCACGGGGTCTGTGACTGTTTTGCATTGTGGGCGGCGCATCGGGGCGCACCCCGGAAGGATGTTGTTCGGCTGCTACAGCAGCGTGGCCCTAGAATCGCAGGTCCGTCTCAATCGACGCTGGCGCGCGCACGCCGGCGGCGCCTTCGCACCCCATGACCCAGTTCGCCAAAGAAACCCTGCCGATCAGCCTCGAAGAGGAGATGCGGCGGTCCTACCTCGACTACGCGATGAGCGTGATCGTGGGCCGCGCCCTGCCAGACGCCCGCGACGGCCTGAAGCCGGTCCATCGCCGCGTGCTGTTCGCGATGAACGAGATGGGCAACACCTACAACGCCAAGTACCGCAAGTCGGCACAGGCGGTGGGTGAAACGATGGGTAAATACCACCCGCACGGCGACTCGGCGATTTACGACACCATCGTCCGCATGGCCCAGCCTTTCAGCCTGCGGCACATGCTGATCGACGGCCAGGGTAATTTCGGCTCCATCGACGGCGATAACGCCGCGGCGATGCGATATACCGAAATTCGCCTCGACAAGATCGCCCACGAAATGCTGGCCGATATCGACAAGGAAACCGTCGATTTCGGGCCCAACTATGACGGCAGCCACCAGGAACCGCTGGTTTTGCCAGCGCGCCTGCCGAATCTGCTGGTGAACGGTTCTTCGGGTATTGCCGTGGGTATGGCGACGAATATCCCGCCGCATAACCTGAACGAGACCGTCGACGCCTGCCTGCATGCGCTGAAAAACCCGGACTGCTCGATCGACGAGCTGATGGAAATCATCCCGGCGCCGGATTTCCCGACCGCCGGCATCATCTACGGCCTCTCGGGCGTGCGCGATGGTTATCGCACCGGCCGCGGCAAGGTGGTGATGCGCGCCAAGGTCCATTTCGAGGATATCGACAGGGGCGCTCGCCAGGCCATCATCGTCGACGAGATTCCCTACCAGGTGAACAAGAAGACGCTGCTGGAACGCATCGCCGAACTGGTTCACGAGAAGAAGATCGAGGGCATCAGCCATATCCAGGACGAGTCGGACAAGTCCGGCATGCGCGTGGTGATCGAGCTCAAGCGCGGCGAGGTGCCCGAGGTTGTCCTGAACAACCTCTACAAGCAGACCCAGCTGCAGGACAGCTTCGGCATGAACATGGTGGCCCTGATCGACGGCCAGCCCAAGCTCTGCAACCTGAAGGACCTGGTCACCGTCTTCCTGGAGCATCGCCGCGAGGTGGTCACCCGCCGCACGGTGTTCGAGCTGCGCAAGGCGCGCGAGCGCGGCCACGTGCTGGAAGGCCTGGCCGTGGCGCTGGCCAATATCGACGACTTCATCCAGACGATCAAGGAATCGCCGACGCCGCCGGTCGCCAAGGCCGCGCTGATGAGCAAGAGCTGGGACTCGGGCCTGGTGCGCGAGATGCTCAGCCGCGTCGAAGGCGGCCGCGAGGCCTACCGCCCCGAGGGCCTGCCCGCCAACTACGGCATGCAGGAAGACGGCCTGTACCGCCTCTCCGACGACCAGGCCAGCGAGATCCTGCAGATGCGCCTGCAGCGCCTGACCGGCCTGGAGCAGGACAAGATCGTCGGCGAGTACCGCGACGTGATGTCCGAGATCGCCGACCTGCTGGACATCCTGGCCAAGCCCGAGCGCGTCACCGTCATCATCGGCGAGGAGCTGATCAAGGTCCGCCAGGAATTCGGCCAGACCAAGGAAGGCGCGCGCCGCTCGGTGATCGAGCACAACGCGCAGGAACTCGGCACCGAAGACCTGATCACGCCGACCGACATGGTCGTGACGCTCTCCCACACCGGCTACATCAAGAGCCAGGCGCTCGGCGAGTACCGCGCCCAGCGCCGCGGCGGCCGCGGCAAGCAGGCCACGCAGACCAAGGAAGACGACTGGATCGACCAGCTCTTCATCGCCAACACGCACGACTGGATCCTGTGCTTCTCCAACCGCGGCCGCGTCTACTGGCTGAAGGTGTGGGAGGTGCCGCAGGGCTCGCGCAACTCGCGCGGCAAGCCGATCGTCAACATGTTCCCGCTGCAGCAGGACGAGAAGATCACCGTCGTGCTGCCGCTGACCGGCGAGTTCCGCAGCTTCCCCGAGGATCACTTCATCTTCATGGCCACCGCCATGGGCACGGTCAAGAAGACCTCGCTGAAGGACTTCAGCAATCCGCGCAAGGCCGGCATCATCTCGGTGGACCTGGATGAAGGCGACCACCTGATCGGCGCCGCGCTGACCGACGGCAAGCACGACGTGATGCTGTTCAGCGACGGCGGCAAGGCCGTGCGATTCGACGAGGACGACGTGCGCCCGATGGGCCGCACCGCCCGCGGCGTGCGCGGCATGATGCTGGAGCCGGACCAGCGCCTGATCGCCATGCTGGTGGCCGAGGACGAGAGCCAGAGCGTGCTGACCGCCACCGAGAACGGTTACGGCAAGCGCACAGCGATTACCGAATACACCCGTCATGGCCGCGGCACCAAGGGCATGATTGCGATCCAGCAGAGCGAGCGCAACGGCCGGGTCGTGGCCGCCACGCTCGTGCATGCGGACGACGAGATCATGCTGATCACCGACAAGGGCGTGCTGGTGCGCACCCGCGTGTCGGAGATCCGTGAACTCGGCCGCGCCACCCAGGGGGTCACGCTGATTGCCCTGGACGACGGCGCCAAGCTCTCCGGCCTGCAGCGCATCGTCGAGAACGATGCCGCGGACGGCTCCTCCAACCCCGACGACGGCAGCGATGTTGCCGATGACGCCACCAAGGATTGACCCCAGACCATGACGATGATGAAGAAAAGCCTGATCGCTGCCTCGCTGTTCCTCGCTGCCTCGGGCGCCTTCGCACAGGCGGCCTCGGCCCCGGCGATCACTCCGAGCAAGCTGGCCCTGATCAACAAGGTGATCGCGCTCCAGCAGCCCGGCATCGAGAACATCTCCAAGATGCTGGTGCAGCAGATGCTGACGCCGCTGGCCCAGGGCGTCAGCCAGGCGCTGGCCCAGCAGCCGGCCGACAAGCGCGAGGCGCTGGCCAAGGGCATCCAGGCCGAAGTCAACAAGTTCGGTGAGGACTCCGCCGCCGAGCTGAAGAACCGCGGCCAGAAGCTGGCCGGCCCGACCTGGACCCCGATCCTGGACGAGCGCTTCACCGAGGACGACCTGAAGCAGACGATCGCCTGGCTGGAATCGCCCACCAGCAAGAAGCTGCAGCAGGCCGCGATCGAGATGAGCAACGGCATCGGCCCGAAGATGTTCGCGGACGCCAAGCCGACGCTGGAGCCCAAGTACCACGCGCTGGAGGCCAGCATCGCCAAGCAGCTGGGCATCACGCCGAAGCCGACCGCCGGCGCCTCGACGCCGCCCCCCG
>NZ_LYVQ01000204.1 GCF_001984095.1 Pelomonas sp. KK5 | reverse complement strand
GAGCCGTCGCCACCGGGGGGAAAGACCTGACCCCGCGGCTGGCCGGTGGCCGGCCGGGCCACGCCCGCGAAACCGCGCCCGTACATCGCCACGCCGGCCACCAGCTTGGAGGCCGGCACACCGGCGGCAACGAAGTTGCGCACCGCGCTGTCCACGCTGTCGTCGGCGCCCGGGGCGCTGGGCATCAGGCCGGTGTGGTTGCCGATGGTGTCGGTCCAGGGCCCGTAGAAGTCGTAGCTCATCATGAAGACGAGATCCAGTGCGTGGGCCGCCTGGCGGAAGTTGATGCGGCCGACGATGGCCCTGGCCGGGTTCACCGCCGTGGTGACGAGATAGCGCCGGCCGGTCTCGCGGCCGAGCGCATCGACCGCCTCGCGCAGCGCGTCCATCAGCTCGGCATAGCCCTGGCCGTCGGCCGGATCGCCGAGCTTCGTGCCGTTGGCGGCGCCGTTGTCGCCCGGGTGCTCCCAGTCGATGTCCACGCCGTCGAAACCCGGATGCTCGCGCAGGAAACGCTGCACCGAGGCCGCGAACACGGCGCGGCGCGCGGGGTCGTTGGCGATGTGGAAGAAGGGGTCGGAGCCGCCCCAGCCGCCCACCGAGGCGAGCACCTTGACCTGCGGCAGGCGCTGCTGCTTCAGGCGCTGAAAGGCGGCGTCGAACTCGGCCTCCTTCGGCCCGGCGGCGAGCGTGAAGTCGGGCTGGCCGGTACAGGCGGCGGCGTCCTTCTCGAGCTGACCGGGGCCGCAGATGCGCGCGAAGGCATAGAGCAGGTGGCTGACGCTGCCGGGCTGCAGGCGATCCAGCAGCGCAGCCGGCTCCCAGCTCGGCACGTAGACGCCGACGACCTTGGCCTGCGGCGCGCGCTCGAAGGCCAGCGGCTTCGCGGCGAAGAGATCCGGCGGCGCGGCGTGCGCAACGGAAGCAAGCAGGAGCGCGCCGGAAGCGCAGGCGAGCAGATGACGCATGGATTGGACGTTATGTTTCGGCAGCGGCGCAGCCTATCACCGGGCCGGTACGGCGCGGTTACCAAAAGGGTCAGGGTGCCAGCGTCACCCGCAGCTGCAGCTCGCGGCTCGATTGCGGCTCCGCATCGCGGCTGCTGGTGACGCCGCGCTCGGGTGCGCGGGCCGGCGCCCCCGTGCGGGCCACCGTGATCCATTCGCCCAGCGGCACCTGCACATGGCTCAGCACCTGCTCCTCGCCGCCGCCCTCGGCCTCCTCGCGAGGCCGCATCGCCTTCAGCTCCACCTCCACCGGCCGCTTGCCGCCGGCCCAGCGCGGCGTGACGACGAAGCCGCGGCTGCGCTCGACGACGCTGGTGCGCGGCGCGGCGTAGACCTTGGGCTGGCCGCCCTGCTGCGTGGGCATCTCCACCGCGTAGTCCAGCCACTGCGTGGTCTGCGGCTCGGTGAGCGTGATGCTGGCGGACTTGCCGTTCATCACGACCAGCCGCTGCGCCGGCGGCGCGGACGCGCGTGCGGTGCTGATCGTGACGCCACCGGGCCGGGGCGACACCGAGCCCGCCGTGCCGACCACATAGCCGCCATCGCGCACACCGGCCATCGCCGCGCCGCTGACGGCGGATTCCGTCCAGCGCAGTTCCACCTGCAGGTTCTGCGCCGCCTGCGCCATCAGCGGCGCCAGCACAATGAGGCCGATCAGGAATCTCATGCCGGCCAGCATACGCTGAGCCTCGCCGTTATGGACATGCCGACCCACTTCTACGAACCCCGCCTGGGCCACGGCCTGCCGCACGATCCGTTCAATGCCATCGTCGGCCCGCGCCCGATCGGCTGGATCGCCAGCCGCGACCCGGCCAGCGGCGTGCTGAACCTGGCGCCCTACAGTTTCTTCAACGCCTTCAACTACACGCCGCCGATCATCGGCTTCGCCAGCCTCGGCGAGAAGGACACGCTGCGCAACTGCCGCGCCGGCGGCGAGTTCGTCTGGAACCTGGCGACGCGCGAGCTGGCGGGGGCGATGAACGCCAGCTGCGCCGCGGTGCCGCCGGAGGTGGACGAGTTCGCGCTGGCGGGACTCGCGACGGCGCCCTCGCGCGTCGTCGGCGTGCCACGGGTGGCGGCCAGCCCGGTCAGCTTCGAGTGCCGGGTCACGCAGATCATCCAGCTGCAGTCGGCGGCGGGCGAGCAGGTGGACAGCTGGCTGACGCTGGGCGAGGTGGTCGGCGTGCATATCGACCGGCGCCTGCTGGTGGAGGGGCGCTACGACACCGCCGCCGCCCGGCCCATCCTGCGCGGCGGCGGGCCGGCCGACTACTTCGAGCTGGGCGAACGTTTCCGGATGCGCCGGCCTCAGTGAGCGTTGCCGTTGGCCGCCTGGCAGCGCTGGATGTCGCAGGCCGTCGGCAGTTCCGAGCGGTACTCGGGCACGGACTTGAGCAGGCTCATGCTGCGTGCGCTGCAGCGGTGGCCCTTGCCGTCGTCGTAGTAGCTCATCACGTCCACGCAGCGGCGCGAGTGCGCCATCAGGCCCAGCAGATGGCCCATCTCGTGGGAGACCACCATCTGCAGCGTCTGAGTGGCCGGGTACTTCGGATTGCGTTCACGCAGCAGCCTGAAGGCCGCCGGCCCCAGCGACAAGGTACGCGCCCCGACGTCGGCCTGGCCGAAGTCACCGCGGGCGCCGGCATCGTTCCATTGCACGCGCACGAGCCCCGGACTCGGCGGCGCGCTCGCCACCCGCTGCACCGGCACGCCGCAGGGCGCCCAGGCCGCCGCGGCGCGGTCCAGCGCGGCAGTGACCTGCCCGGCCGTGATCCAGGGCGGCGCGCCGGCATGGTCGTAGACCAGCAGCAGCTGCGGCGCGACGGCGCGCTGGTCGCGGCCGTCGCCCCAGGTGCGGATCTCGCCGACGAGGCAGCTGGCGATCTCGGCCTCGCGCGAGATCTGTCCGGCGGCGTGCATCGGGCCGGCCAGCAGCACGAGGACGATCAGCCAGCGCGCCATTGCCGGATCCGCGGCCACAAGAGATTCAGCGCCAGCCCGCTGAGCACCAGCAGGGCCGCGACCACCTTCCACATCGGCAGCGACTCGCCCAGCATCAGCGCCGCGCTGCTCATGCCGAACACCGGCACCAGCAGCGCCATCGGCACGACGGTGGCCGCCGGATGGCGCGACAGCAGCCAGCCCCAGACGCCATAGCCGAACAGCGCATTGCCGACCGACTGCCACAGCACCGCGGCCCAGGTGGCCAGATCGGCCGACTGCAGCCCCTGCCCCATCCGCGCCGGCCCCTCGACCAGCAGCGACAGCAGCAGCAGCGGCGGCACCGCGAACAGGCTGCTCCAGACGACGTAGGCCAGCATGTTCACCGCTCCGGCCCGCTTGCCGACGATGTTCCCGCAGGCCCAGCAGAAGGCCGCGGCCAGCACCATCGCCAGGCCCAGCGGCGTGGTGGAGCCGTCCGTGTGGGCGACGATCACGCCCAGGCCCGCGGCGGCCAGCGCCAGCGCCAGCCACTGGAAGCCGCGCACCTTCTCGTGCGCCAGCTTCATCGCCAGCAGCAGCGTGAAGAAGACCTGGGTCTGGATCACCAGCGAGGCCAGGCCCGGCGAGATCTGGCTCTGCATCGCGATGTAGAGCAGCGCAAACTGGCCGGCGCCGATCAGCAGGCCGTAGGCGGCCAGGTTGCCCCAGGGCACGGCCGGGCGCTTCAGGAAGAAGGCCGCGGGCAGGAAGGCCAGCGAGAAGCGCAGCGCCGCGAACAGCAGCGGTGGCAGGTGGGCCAGCGCCACCTTGATGACGACGAAGTTGCTGCCCCAGATAGCAACGACGGCCAGCGCCAGCAGGAAGTGGCGCAGCGGGAGTTGATGCTGAGGGTTCATGCGCCGATCACGCGATTGCGGCCTTGCGCCTTCGCTTCGTAGAGCAGCTTGTCGGCGCGCTCCAGCGTGTCATTGAGGCTGTCGCCGGTGCGGTGCTCGGTGAGCCCGGCGGAAACGGTGATGTGCAAGACCTGACCCTCTTCGTTCAACGGAATCTCCAGTGCCGCCACCTTCTCGCGCAGGCGCTCCATGCCGGCCAGCGCGGCCGGCATGCGGGTCTCGGCCAGCATCACGACGAACTCCTCGCCGCCCCAGCGGGCCAGCACGTCGGCCGTGCGGATCGCCTGCTGGGCGGCCTCGGCGAAGGCCTGCAGCGCGGCGTCGCCGGCGCCGTGGCCATGGGTGTCGTTGATGCGCTTGAAGTGGTCGATGTCCAGCAGCGCCAGGCAGTAGCCGCGGCCACTGCGCAGCGAGCGCTGGGTCTCCTGCTCCAGCACGGTCTGCATGTGGCGGCGGTTCAGGAGGCCGGTGAGGTCGTCGCGCGTGGCCATCGCCTGGATCAGCGTCAGCGCCTGGGTCAGGTCGGCTTTCTGGTCGACCAGGCGGCGGCGGATGCGGCTGAGCCGCCCGGCCAGCACCGAGACCGCCGGCAGCGTCAGCATCAGCATCATGAAATGGCCCAGCTCGACGGCGGGCCGGTAGACCTCGGGCCGGCGCCAGGCCATCAGGCCCATCGAAAGGCCGAAGGCCAGCAGCGCGTAGGCGCCCAGCCCCAGCGTGGCCCGCGCCTGCAACTGGAACATGCCGAACATCATCACGATCATCAGCATCGGCAGCGCGATCGCGCGCATTTCGCCGCCCAGGCCGTAGCCCCAGGCCGAGGAGGCGATCGAGAAGACGATCTGCGGCAGCGTCAGCGAGGGGTCGGCGAAGCGCAGCGACCAGCCGGTGCGGATCGCCAGGAAGGCGGCAACGAGGCCGCCCAGCGAGATCACGGACCAGACCAGCATCACCGGCCGCAGGCCGCCGTGGTCCACCCAGCCCGCGTAGAACATGAAGCCGACGCTGACGACCATCAGCAGCACGGCCAGGCCGGTCTGCGTCGTCCGGACGCGCAGCGCGGGCTCCTGGCCCAGCAGCAGGTCGGACAGTTGGCCTCGGGGCTCGGTCATCAAGCTAGCGTACCGCAGGCTGGAGGTGGCCCAAGGGAAGCGCCGCGCCCGCCTTCACCTCGCCGAGCGAGAAGCTGGTGTGGATGTCCTTGACGTTGGGCAGGTTCAAGAGCGTGTCGATCGAGAAGCGCGAGAAGGCGTCGAGGTCGGTCGACATCACCTGCAATTCAAACGTACCCGCGCCCGAGATGTAGTGGCAGGCGATCACCTCCGGCAGCTGGCGGATCGCCTCTTCCAGCGCCCGCGTCGCGCTGCCGGCGCTGCGCTCGGCGTCCACCCGCACGAAGGCCAGCACGCCCAGGCCCACCTTGCGCCGGTCGATCTCGGCCCGATATCCGGTGATGTAGCCCTGCTCCTCCAGCCAGCGCACGCGGCGCCAGGTGGGCGCGGCGGAGAGTCCGATGCGCGCGGCCAGCTCGGCATTGGACAGGCGCGCCTCGCGCTGCAGCTCGCCCAGGATGGCGATGTGATAACGGTCCAGGCCTTCGTCCGGCCCGAGGTCTTCGGCGGGGGTGCTGGATTTGCTCATGGTTTTCCCTGGATCGCGTGTTTCAGAAAGCAACGCGACGATTTTATTCATTGAAAGCAAGATCCTTGCTTCAATGTGCGTCGTGGAGCGAAATTAGAAAGGACCGATCGCGGACATTTCCCTACACTTTCGCGACGGCACATAACCCTGTGCCTCAGCAGCAGCCAGCGGCCACGGCGCCACAAGCGCTCGTCGGTTTCCGCACGCCACATCCACAGGAGTCTCCCCGCCCATGAACGCCCCCCTGCCCGAACACATCCTGCGCTCGCTCGAGAAGGTCTCGCTCGACGACAAATACGCGCTCGATGCCGGCCGCGCCTTCATGAGCGGCGTCCAGGCCCTGGTGCGGTTGCCGATGCTGCAGCGCACCCGCGACGCGATCGCCGGCCTGAACACCGCCGGCTTCATCAGCGGCTACCGCGGCTCCCCGCTGGGCGGCTACGACCAGGCGCTGATGGCCGCCAAGAAGCACCTGGCCAAGCAGAACATCGTGTTCCAGCCGGGCGTCAACGAAGAGCTCGGCGCCACCGCCGTCTGGGGCTCGCAGCAGCTCGACCTGTTCCCCGAGAAGAACAAGTTCGACGGCGTCTTCGGCATGTGGTACGGCAAGGGTCCGGGCGTGGACCGCTGCATCGACGTGTTCAAGCACGCCAACATGGCCGGCACCGCCAAGCACGGCGGCGTGATCGCCATCGCCGGCGACGACCACATCGCCAAGAGCTCCACCGCCGCCCACCAGAGCGACCACGTCTTCAAGGCCGTCGGCTTCCCGGTGTTCTTCCCGAGCAGCGTCCAGGACATCCTCGACATGGGCCTGCACGCCTTCGCGATGAGCCGCTACTCGGGCCTGTGGTCGGCCCTGAAGACGATCCAGGAGATCGTCGAATCGTCGGCCTCGGTCAGCGTGGACCCGGATCGCGTCAACATCATCCTGCCGGAAGACTTCCAGATGCCGCCGGGCGGCCTGCACATCCGCTGGCCCGATCCGCCGCTGGACCAGGAAGCGCGGATGATGGACTTCAAGTGGTACGCGGCGCTGGCCTACATCCGCGCCAACAAGCTGAACTACAACGTTATTTCCACTGACCAGGACCGCTTCGGCATCATGGCCAGTGGCAAGGCCTGGAACGACACCCGCCAGGCGCTGCACGACCTGGGCCTGGACGACGACACCTGCCGCCGCCTGGGCATCCGGCTGCACAAGGTCAACGTCGTGTGGCCGCTGGAGGCCACGATCACGCGCGACTTCGCGACGGGTCTCAAGGAGATCCTGGTCGTCGAGGAAAAGCGCCAGATGATCGAATACCAGCTCAAGGAAGAGCTGTACGGCTGGCGGCCGGACGTGCGCCCCAACGTGCTGGGCAAGTTCGACGAGACCGACGGCGACAACAGCGGCGGCGAGTGGAGCCTGCCCAACCCGAGCAAGAACTGGCTGCTGCGTCCGCAGGCCGACCTGACGCCGGCCATCATCGCCCGCGCCATCGCCAAGCGCCTGAAGAAGCTGGGCGTGGACAGCGACGTGCAGGCCCGCCTGGACGCGCGCATCGCCATCATCGACGCCAAGGAAAACGCACTGAAGGCCGAGGCGCAAACGGCCGGCGGCGCCGACCGCACGCCCTGGTTCTGCTCCGGCTGCCCGCACAACACCTCGACCCGCGTGCCCGAGGGCTCGCGCGCCGTCGGCGGCATCGGCTGCCACTACATGGTGACCTGGATGCCGGGCCGCAACACGGCCACCTTCACGCAGATGGGCGGCGAGGGCGTGCCCTGGGTCGGCCAGAGCGCCTTCACGAACGAGAAGCACATCTTCTCGAACCTGGGCGACGGCACCTACTTCCACAGCGGCATCCTGGCGATCCGCCAGAGCATCGCCGCCGGCGTCAACATCACCTACAAGATCCTCTACAACGACGCGGTCGCGATGACCGGCGGCCAGCAGGTGGGCGAGCGCCCCGAGGGCCACAGCGTCACGCAGATCATGAACAGCGTGATCAGCGAGGGCGTGGCCAAGCTGGTGATCGTCACCGACGAGCCGAGCAAGTACACCGGCCGCGCGCTGGCCCCGGGCGTCACCGTGCACCACCGCGACGAGCTGGACGCGATCCAGCGCCAGTTCCGCGAGATCCCCGGCACCACCGCCATCATCTACGACCAGACCTGCGCCACCGAGAAGCGCCGCCGCCGCAAGCGCGGCAAGCTGGTCGACCCGGCCAAGCGCGTCGTCATCAACGAGCTGGTCTGCGAAGGCTGCGGCGATTGCTCGGTGCAGTCCAACTGCCTGTCGATCGAGCCGCTGGAGACCGACTTCGGCCGCAAGCGCCAGATCAACCAGAACACCTGCAACAAGGACTACTCCTGCGTGAAGGGCTTCTGCCCGAGCTTCGTCACCGTCGAGGGCGGCGAGCTGAAGAAGCCGAAGAAGGACAAGCGGGTCAGCCCCTTCGACGGCACGCTGCCGGCGATTCCCGAGCCGGTCGTGCCTGATGCAAGCAAGGCCTGGGGCATCGTCGTCGCCGGCGTCGGCGGCACCGGCGTCATCACGATCGGCCAGCTGCTGGGCATGGCGGCCCACCTCGAGGGCAAGGGCGTGATCACGCAGGACGCCGCGGGCCTCGCGCAGAAGGGCGGCTCGACCTGGAGCCACATCCAGATCGCCAACCGCGCGGACGACATCTACTGCACCAAGGTCGGCACGGCCGAGGCGGATCTCGTCATCGCCTGCGACTCGATCGTCGCCGCCAACAAGTCGACGCTGGCCGTGATGCGCGAAGGCCGCACCTTCGTCGCGCTGAACACGCACGGCTCGCCGACGGCGACGCTGGTGAACGACGCCAACTGGAGCTTCCCGGGCGGCGCCTGCGAGGCCGCGGTGGCCAAGGCCGTCGGCCAGGGCCACTTCGGCATGTTCGACGCCGAGGAAGTGGCCGTGAAGCTGCTGGGCGACTCGCTCTACACCAACCCGCTGATGCTCGGCTACGCCTGGCAGCAGGGCCGCGTGCCGCTCTCCTACGCCGCGCTGATGCGCGCGATCGAGCTGAACAACGTCCAGATCGACAACAACAAGGCCGCCTTCGAATGGGGCCGCCGCTGCGCCCATGACCTGGCCGCGGTGCAGGCGCTGTACGCCACCCGCCAGGTGATCAACATCGTCAAGCGCCCGGGCGTGGACGAGGTCGTCGCCAAGCGCGTGGAGTTCCTGACCGGCTACCAGAACAAGGCCTATGCGGCCGAGTACCAGGCCTTCGTGGACAAGGTGCGCGCGGCCGAGGCCAAGCTGGGCGCGGGCACGCGCCTCTCCGAAGCGGTGGCCCGCTACCTGTTCAAGGTGATGGCCTACAAGGACGAGTACGAGGTCGCCCGCCTGCACACCGACAAGAGCTTCACCGACAAGATCGCCGCGCAGTTCGAGGGCGAGTACAAGCTGGTCCACCACCTGGCCCCGCCACTGCTCGCCAAGAAGAACGAGAAGGGCGAGCTGGTCAAGCAGCAGATGGGTTCGTGGATCCGCCCGGCCTTCGGCCTGCTGGCCAAGATGAAGGGCCTGCGCGGCACGGCCTTGGACGTCTTCGGCCACACCGAGGAGCGCAAGATGGAGCGCGCGCTGATCGGCCAGTACAAGGCGGCGATCGACGAGATCCTCGCCAAGGGCCTGAGCACCGGGCGCCTCGCGCTGGCGGTGGACATCGCCCGGATCCCGGAAGAGATCCGCGGCTACGGCCATGTGAAGCATCGCCACTGGGTGGCGGCGAAGGCGAAGTGGGACGGGCTGATGGCGCAGTGGCGCGCCGCTGCGTAAGCACCGGCCGAAGTCCGAAGCCCGCAGCGCGAAAGCCCTGCGGGCTTTCTCATTGCGGGTCCGCACGGGGACGCACGATGCCGCTGCGCCGATAGCATGCGCTGGCCATCCTGTTTCTTCGGAGCCATGTTCATGCATAGCTGCGAGGCTCGGCAGCAAGGAATTGCCGAAACTGGTCCTGAGCTGGAACTGTGGCGACTGCGAGCACAACGACAAGGTGCTGCCCCTGATCGAGCAGGAGTACGCCAAGCAGGCGCAGGCAGCGGGCCTCGTGATCTCGGAGGCCGAGACCGCCGAAGTCAGCGTCACGGAATTCCGGCAACGCAGTCCGGGCCTGCGGGTGATGTTCGGGTTCATGGCCGGCAAGGATGTCCTGCGGACCAAGGTGCGCTGCCGTGACACCTCGTTTGCCGCGGGCGACTACATGGCCAACGCCTGGCAGGGCATGAACGCGCTATGCGCCAACGTCGCGCAGCAGACCGTTCACCACCTCACGTCCGCACTGCTCGCACGCTGAGCCCAGGACGGGTGCTCAGCCTTCAGGGCACCCGACGACGCGGAACTCCACGCGCCGGTCGATCGCATCCCGCGCATCGTCGGTCCCGCTGCCGACGATGTTCTCGGACCAACCCTTGCCTTCCACCGCGATGCGCCGGTCCAGCGCCGGCGCGTCCAGTTGCAGCAGCTCGCGCACGCGCTTGCTGCGGGCCAGCGAGAGCTCCTGGTTGAAGGTTTCGGCGCCGGTGTGGCTGGTGTGGCCGACGACGTTCAGGCAGGCGGCGGCCGAGGCGGCCGACTGGTTGGCGATGACCCGCAGCCAGTCGCCGTACGCGCCGCGGATCTCGGGATCGGCGAGGAACTCGGTCTGCCCCGGCACGAACAGCAGCTTGATGCCCAGCGTGCGGCTGCCGAGGCCCTCGGCCACCAGCGTCCTGAAGGCCTCCATCGCCTCGGGCCTGCGGCCCAGCTTCATCAGGCTCAGGTACTGGCCGTTGTAGGCGCGGATCGCGTTGACGCCGGGCATGGCCGCTGCCCGCTCGAACAGGGCCAGCGCGCCCTTGTAGTCGCCCGACACATAGGCGTCCTGGGCCTGCGACAGCAGCGTGGCGGCCGCGGCGCTCTGCAGGCCCGAGCCGTCCAGCGAGGCGCCCTTGTCGCTGCCGAACATCCGTGCGCCCGCCTCGGCGCGCTCGGCGGACTCGGTGATCAGCACCGGGCTTTCCGCGTCGAAGGCCGCCGGGAAGGCGTCGGCCGCCGTGCCGCGCAGCTGGCCCTGGGCGCGGGCCAGCACCTGGCCGGTCTTCGCATCCAGCAGCAGCAGGGTCAGGGCTTGCGTGCCGCCCGGAGGCAGGGCCGGCGCCAGCTGGCCGGTCAGCAGCAGCGCCGCCTGTCCCGCCGCATCGACAGGCAGCAGGCGGCCGTCGGCCGCCGTGTCGGCCGCCAGGCGCTGGGCCACGACCTGGCGCGCGCGGGCCGAGGCCAGCGTCTGCGGCAGCGCATAGCCCGCAATGACGGCACCGCCGGCCGGCAGGTTGACGAAATCGCCCAGCGCCACCGGTTGCGGCGGCAGGCGCGACTGGTTGTCGGAACGGCGGGCGCGCCAGTGGGCCAGCAGCTGGTCGGTGGTGGCGGCCACGTCCTGCTCGAGCTGGCTGATCGGCGCCACATGGGCCGGCGGCGTCGACATGCAGGCAGCCAGCGGAAGCACCAGCAACAACGGCAACAAGGACTTGAAATTCATCGGCATAGGGTCTCCAGAGTGCGTTTCTGCTTCGGGTTCAAGGGTTCGCCCAGCGAGAGCTGGGTCAGCACCGCGGCGCATTCGCGCGCGTGGGCATCGGGTAGCGGCGACGAGGGCGGCTGAGCGCGGATGACGCGGGGCGCTGCCGGCGCGGCCTCCGTGATCACCTCGCGCCGGGGATGGGTCGGCGGCTCTGCCGTCGCCGCTGCCGGCACGGCCTCGGCCGGCTGCTGCGCCGATGGCGCTTCCCCCGGGCGCCACAGTGCGAAGGCCAGGCCGGCCAGCAGCGGTGCGGCCAGCAGGTACCGCAGGTGCTGCAGGCTCGAAGAAGGCGCCGGAGCCGCCATCACGGCCGCCGGCCTGGCCTGCGGCAGCAGCGGCCGCCGCAGGCGCACCAGGCCCAGCGCGTCCCCCTGAGCGGCCACCTGACCGGCATCGATCGGCCGCCCGTCCTCGCTCAGCAGCGCCTGATGCAGCAGTTCGCGGCACAGCATGTTGATGCGGCCCGGGATGCCGCGGGCGAGCGCATCGATCTCCACCAGCGCGCCGGCCGTGAAGGCGGGCAGCCCCTCGCTCTTGCAGCGGGCCAGACGATCCCTGATGAAGGCCTCGGACTCGCGCGGGCCGAAGGCACCCATCTCGAAGCGCGGATGGAAGTCCGCCGCGATCGGGGCCAGGTCCGCAGCCTGCAGCCGCGACATCAGTCCACCCGAGCCGACCAGCAGGATCGCCAGCAAGACCTGACCCCCGACCAGCCCGTGCACCAGCCGCAAGGCCTCGGCGGACAGGCCCTGGGCGTCGTCGATCACCAGCAGGCTGCCCTCGCCGCGGCGGCCTCGTTCAGCCAGCGCGGCCGCGAGGCTCTCGCGTGGCCGGGCGGTGCCGAGACCGAAGGCATGGGCGATGGCGCGCAGCAGGTCTTCGCCGGCCATCGTCGAGAAGCGCAGCTGCGCCGCATGCACCCACGGCCGCGGCAGTCGCTGCAGCAGCACCGAGACCAGCAGCGACTTGCCGGAGCCGCTCTCGCCGCTCAGCACGCGCAGCCCGCCCTCGCCCCCTTGCAGGCTCGCGCGCAGGCGCAGCCTCAGCATCTCGGCGGCCACGGTGGGAAAGTACAGCGCAGGGTCGGGGCGGGGATCGAAGACCTGGCCGATCTCGAACAGTTGCAGGG
>NZ_LYVQ01000203.1 GCF_001984095.1 Pelomonas sp. KK5 | reverse complement strand
CACCACGACCTCGCCGGCCGAGTTGGCGCCCGCCCCGCCGCACTCGGTGCCGCCGATGGGCAAGCTCGGTGCGCTGCTGCTCCTGGGCAGCTTCGCGGTGGCGGCGCTGCTGATGTTCCCGGGCAGCGGCTACCGCGGCCTGCTGGCGCTGCTGGGCACGATGCTGCTCCTGCTGGCCATGCCTGGCAGCGCCTGGCTGCCCAGCCAGGCGCAGCGCGTCACCGCGGTGGTGGGCGGCGCGCTGATGGCGGGCGTGGTGGCGGCGTTGTGCTGGGCGCTGTCCGAGGCGGTGCCCAAGATCGCCTACCTGGAATACGTGATCGCCTTTGCGAGCGCGGTGCTGATCCGCTGGCTGGACAGGCCCGGCGCGGCGCGCCCGATGTACCTGATCCTGATCTCGGCGGCCTGGTTCTGGCTGCTGGCCCAGGTGGTGATCGTCGCGCACAACTGGGGCGGCCCGCGTGCCAGCGACATCGCGCTGGCCTGCGCGCTGCCGCTGGGCCTGCTGTGGCCGCTGGTGCTGCTGGTGCCCTCGCTGTGGCCTTTCGAGCGGGGCAATACCCGCGGCCTGAGCGAATGGCGCAGCCGCGGCCTGCTGCTGGCGCTGGTGATGCTGGTCGGCGCGGTGATCGCGGTGCTGGGGGGCGGCGAGTACATGCGCCAGCGCATTTCCGGCACCGAGGGCGATATGCAGACCCGCGTGCGGCACTGGAAGGAAGGCTACTGGATGCTGAAGTCGGACGCCGACTTCGCCTTCGGCAAGGGCGCCGGCCGCTATGCGGCCAACCACTTCTTCATGGGCAGCAAGGAAGACCACGTCGGCAACTACCACTGGCGCCACGATGCCGGCGAGCCGGGCTTCCTGGTGCTGACCGGCGGGCAGCACATGCTCGGCTGGGGCGAGCTGTTCCGCGTCACCCAGCGGGTCCCGCGGCCGGAGGGGCCGGTCGTGCTGGCGGTGCGCATGCGGGCGAAGCAGGCCGTGCAGTTGCACACCGAACTCTGCGAGAAGCACCTGCTCTATGCCGACCACTGCCTTGTGCAGGCGCTCAACTTCAAGCCCGCGGAGCTGCCCGCCGGCCAGGCCCAGCAACCCTGGCAGACCTTCAAGGTTGCCCTGGGCGACGGCACCGGCTTCGGCGGCCGCTGGTACTGGCCGAAGCTGCTGGCCTTCTCGGTGGCGCTGGATGCCCAGGGTGGCGTGGCCGAGATCGCGCAGCTGGACCTGCGCGACGCCACCGGCCGCGAGCTGCTGGCCAATGGCGACTTCGACCAGGACATGTCCCGCTGGTTCTTCTCCAGCGACAAGAACCACCTGCCCTTCCACATGAAGAACCTGGGCCTGCATGTGCTGTTCGACCAGGGCTATGTCGGCCTGATCCTGTTCGGCGCGATGCTGCTGCTGGCGCTGTGGCGCACCTGCCTGGGCCATGGCCGCGACCACCCGCTGGCGCCGGCGCTGGCGGCCAGCATCGTGGGCTTCGTCGGTGTCGGCGCCTTCGACAGTCTGCTCGACGCGCCGCGCATCGCCTTCATGTTCTACGTGGTACTGGCCTTCGCGCTGGGGCTGCGTGCGCTGCCCGGGGAAGTGCGGGGACGATAATCCGCGGCTCCCCGCCGCAGTCCCCTTCATGGCCCGTACCCTCAACCCCGCCCAGCTCGCCGCCGTCCACCACCTGGACGGCCCCTGCCTCGTCATCGCGGGCGCCGGCTCGGGCAAGACCAGCGTGATCACGCAGAAGATCGCGCGGCTGCTGCAGGCCGGCTATGCGGCCAAGAACATCGGGGCCATCACCTTCACCAACAAGGCCGCGCAGGAAATGCGCGAGCGCGCCACCCACCTGATCGGCGCCCGCGCCGGCAAGGACATCGTCATCTCCACCTTCCACTCGCTGGGTGTGCGCATCCTGCGCAGCGAGGGCACGCGCATCGGGCTGAAGGAGCAGTTCTCGATCCTGGACAGCGACGACGTGCTGGGCGTGCTGAAGGACGCCGGCGGCACGACGGACATCGGCCAGGCGCGTGGCTGGCAGTGGACCATCTCCTTGTGGAAGAACCAGGGCCTGAACGCGCACGAGGCGCTGAAGGTGGCCAAGGACGAGAACGAGCGCGTCGCGGCCGTCGTGATGGAGCGTTATCAGGACCGCCTCGCCGCCTACGGCGCGGTGGACTTCGACGACCTGATCTCGCTGCCCTTGCGCCTGCTCTCCACCGATGCCGAGGCCCGCGGCAAGTGGCAGGACACGCTGCGCTACCTGCTGGTCGACGAGTACCAGGACACCAACGCGATCCAGTACGAATTGCTGAAGCAGCTGGTCGGCGACCGGGCCATGTTCACGGCCGTGGGCGACGACGACCAGAGCATCTACGGCTGGCGCGGCGCCACCATCGAGAACCTCAAGCGCCTGCCGCAGGACTACCCGGGCCTGAAGGTGATCCCGCTGGAGCAGAACTACCGCTCCACCAGCGCGATCCTGCGCGCCGCCAACAACGTCATCGCGATCAACCCCAAGCTCTACGAGAAGAAGCTGTGGAGCGAGTTCGGCGAGGGCGATCCGGTGGCCCTGCTGGAGGCCGACGGCGAGGAGCACGAGGCCGAGCGCGCGGTGGCCCGCATCAACGCGCTGCGCAGCGAGGGCAAGGCGCCCAACTTCGCCGACTTCGCCATCCTCTACCGCGCCAACCACCAGGCGCGCGTGTTTGAAAAAGCGCTGCGCCGTGCCGAGATCCCGTACAAGGTCAGCGGCGGGCAGAGCTTCTTCGACAAGGCCGAGATCAAGGACCTCTGCGGCTGGCTGCGCCTGCTGGTGAACCAGGACGACGACCCCGCCTTCCTGCGCGCCATCACGACGCCCAAGCGCGGTATCGGCCACACGACGCTGGGCGCCCTGAGCGAGTTCGCCGGCAAATGGAAGTGCAGCATGTTCGAAGCGCTGTTCGCCGAGAGCCTGCACACCGCGCTGCCGCGCCGCGCGATCGACCAGCTGCACGAGTTCGGCCGCTACCTCAACGATCTCGAGTTCAAGGCCCGCACCACCAGCGGCGCCGAGGACGCCCGCGCGCTGCTGATGGAATGGCTCAAGGACATCGGCTACGAGCAGCACCTGCTGGACAGCGAGGAGAACGAGAAGGTCGGCGCCGCCCGCTGGAGCAATGTGCTCGACTTCGTCGACTGGGTCAGCAAGCGCTGCGGCGGCCAGATCGAGCAGGACGGCGGCGCCACCTTCGAGAAGGAGAAGCAGACCGTGCTGGAGGTGGCGCAGACGATCAGCGTGATCCTCTCGCTGGCCGAGCGCGGCGACGATCAGGACCAGGTCACGCTGACCACGCTGCACGCGAGCAAGGGCCTGGAGTGGCCGCATGTCTTCCTGGCCGGCGTCAACGAGGGCCTGCTGCCCTTCAAGGCCGACGACGAGGAGATGACCCCGCAGCGGCTGGAGGAGGAGCGCCGCCTGATGTACGTGGGCATCACCCGCGCGCGCACCACGCTGGCGGTCAGCACGCTGCGCCGGCGCAAGAAGAACCGCGAGACGGTGATGGGCATTCCGAGCCGCTTCATCGCCGAGATGCGCCTGAACGAATCGCAGAACAAGGAAGACCCGCGCGAGCGCTTGAAGAAGCTGCGCGAGCAGATGGCGGCCAAGGCCGCGGTGACGGCGGCGGCTCAGGCCAAGGCGGGCTAGCATGCGGGCTCCCCATCGAGGATGAAGGAGCACCCCGTGAAGTCACTCGCCCTGCTGGCCGCGCTCGCGCTGGCCGCCCCGTTCTCCCATGGCGCCGACCTGCTCGACGAGGCCAAGGCCCGCGGCACGCTGCGCATCGCCGTCGAGGGCACCTATCCGCCCTTCAACTTCAAGGACGAGAAGGGCAAGCTGACCGGCTTCGACGTCGAGGTCGCCGAAGCGATCGCCGGCAAGCTGGGCCTGAAGCCCGAGTTCACGACGACCGAATGGAGCGGCATCCTGGCCGGCCTGCAGGCGGGCAAGTACGACGTGATCGTCAACCAGGTGGCCGCGACGGACCAGCGCCGCCAGGTCTTCGACTTCAGCGGCCCGTATGTCATCTCCTACCCGCAACTGATCGTGCGCGCCAACGAGACCCGCAAGCTGGACACGCCGGCCGATCTCAAGGGCAAGAAGATCGGCGTCGGCCAGGGCAGCAACTACGCGGAGCTGGCCAAGGGCATCGAGGGCGCCGAGGTGCGCACCTATCCCGGCGCGCCCGAGTACCTGCAGGACCTGGCCAGCGGCCGGCTCGACGCGGCCATCAACGACAGCCTGCTGATCCCCTACCTGCGCGAGAAGACCAAGCTGCCGATCAAGGCCGGCGCGGCCATCGGCAAGCCCGACAGCAACGCGATTCCCTTCCGCAAGGGCAACCCGAAGTTCAAGGCCGCGATCGACAAGGCGCTGGACGAGATGAAGGCCGACGGCAGCTACGCGAAGATTTCGGGCAAATGGTTCGAGCGCGACGTGAGCAAGCCGCCGGCAGGACACTGAAGCGATGGACCTCGCCTCGCTGCTCGCGCTGGCCTGGCCGGTGATGCTCAAGGGCACCGGCTACACGCTGCTGTTCGCGGTGTCCTCGATGCTGCTGGGCCTGCCGGTGGCGGCGCTGGTGACGCTGGTGCGCGTGCTCGATCTGAAGATCCTCGCGCGCATCGCCGCCGTCTACGTCAGCGCGATCCGCGGCACGCCGCTGCTGGTGCAGGTCTTCATCGTCTACTACGGCCTGCCGGGCGTGGGCATCGAGCTGTCGCCGATCACCGCGGGCATCCTGACGCTGACGCTCAACGTCGCCGCCTACATGAGCGAGACGCTGCGCGGCGCCATCGCGGCGGTGGCGAACGGCCAGTGGCTCGCGGGCACCAGCCTGGGCCTGACGCGGCACCAGACGCTGCGCTTCGTGGTCGCGCCGCAGGCCCTGCGCGCGGCAGTGCCCAGCCTCTCGAACAGCCTGATCAGCCTGATCAAGGACACCTCGCTGGTCTCGGTGATCGCGGTGACCGAGCTGATGCTGGCCACCAAGGAGCTGATCTCGACGACCTTCCAGCCCTTCCCGCTGTACATGGCGGCGGCGGGGATCTACTGGGTCTTGAGCCTGGCCTTCGAGCAACTGCAGCGCAAGCTCGAGAAGCGTCTGGCCTACCCGAACTGAGCGGCCTTGGCCTGCGCCGCGGCGAACACGTCCGGCGTCACGCAGTCGCCGCGCGACCAGCTGATCTCGCATTCGCGCGCCAGCCGCTGCAGCTCCGCATCCTGCGCCTCCAGCTCGGCGCGCAGCCTGGCGATCTCCTCGCGGCGGCGCTGCAGGCCGGCGCGGATCTGCGCCTGCGTGTCCTCGCCGTGCGGCAGCGCGAACAGGCCACGCAGGCTGTCCAGCGAGAAGCCCAGGCGCTGGGCGAGCTGGATGAACTGCAGGCGCTGGATCGCCTCGGCGCCGTACTCGCGGTAGCGGTTGTGCCCGCGCGGGCCTTCCGGCAGCAGGCCGCTGGCCTCGTAGAAGCGAATCGCCGAGGTGCTGATGCTGACCTGTTTCGCCAGTTCGCCGATGCGCATGAGATACCGCTTGACATTGAAGTTAGCTTGAATCTTACGCTCCGCACCATGAGCCAACTGTTTGATCCCCTCACGCTGCCCGGCGGGCAGATCCTGAAGAACCGCATCGCCAAGGCGGCGATGGAAGAAGGCCTGGCCGAGCCCGGCCAGCTGCCCGGCGCCGCCAGTCAGGCGCTGTACCGACGCTGGGCTGAGGGCGGCACCGGCCTGCTGATCACCGGCAACGTGATGGTGGCACCGGATGCGCTGACCGGCCCCGGCGGCCTGGTGCTGGAGGCCGGCACGTCGCTGGAACCCTATCGCGCCTGGGCGGCGGCCGCCCACGGCGGCGGGGCGAAGATCTGGATGCAGGTCAACCACCCGGGCCGGCAGGTGTTCGCCGCCCTGGGCAACCCCGGCTATGCGCCCTCCGAGGTCGCATTGCAGATGGGCAAGCACGGCAAGCTGTTCGCGCCGGTGCGGGCGCTGAGCGTGGCAGAGATCCAGGCCATCGTCCAACGCTTCGCCGACACCGCCCGCGCCGCCGAGCAGGCCGGCTTCGACGGCGTGCAGATCCACGCGGCCCACGGCTACCTGCTGTCGCAGTTCCTGTCGCCGCTGGCCAACCGCCGCAGCGACGGCTACGGCGGCGGCATCGCCCAGCGGGCCCGGCTGCTGATCGAGGTGGTGCGCGCGGTCAAGGCCGCGGTGGGGCCGGGCTTCGCCGTCGCGGTGAAGCTCAACAGCGCGGACTTCCAGCGCGGCGGCTTCAGCGAGGACGATGCGCGCGCGGTCGTCGAGCTGCTGAACCCCGAGGGCCTCGCCCTGATCGAACTCTCCGGGGGCAGCTACGAGAGCCCGGCGATGCAGGGCCGCACGGCCGACGGCCGCACGCTGGCCCGCGAGGCCTACTTCCTCGAATTCGCGCAGGCGCTGGCGCGCAGCGCGGCGATGCCGGTGATGACCACCGGCGGCATCCGCCGCCGTGCGGTGGCCGAGGCCGTGCTGGCCGGCGGCATGAGCCTGGTGGGCCTGGGCACCGCGCTGGCCTACGAGCCCGGGCTGCCGCGCCAGTGGCAGCAGGCCGAGGCGGTGGCCGAGCCGGTGCCGGTGAGCTGGAAGAACAAGGCGCTGGCGAGCCTGGCGACGATGGCGACGGTGCGCCGCCAGCTACACCGGATGGGCGCGGGCCGCTCACCCTCGGGCGCCGTGTGGCCGTTGGCCAGCCTGCTGATCGACCGCTGGAAGAACCGCCAGTTGACCCGGCGCTACCTGGCCTGGCGCGGCGCCAGCCGGTAGATCGTGGCGAGGGCGTCGAGCAGCGCATCGGCGTCCGCGTCGCCGTTGTAGCCCTGGAAGGAGGCGCGCACGAATAGCTGGCCGCCATGCGAGGTGACCGGCACCTCGATGCGGAACTCGTCGAACAGCCGCGCCTTCAGCGCCGCGCCGTCCATCGCCGGCACCGGGATCGGCACCATCTGGCCGAAGTCGTCCGGCCGGCCGATCGGCGCCAGGCCGGTCAGCGCGCAGGCGCGCTCCAGCAGGCGCACGGCGCGCGCATGGCAGTCGGCGCGCACCGCGTCCCAGCCGTGCCGGCGCTGGAAATCGATCGCCGCTGGCACGCTGAGCCAGGGCGTTATGTCGCGCGTGCCCTGCCATTGAAGACGGCGCTCGAACGGGGTCTCGCCGAGATAGGCATCCTGAGAGCGGTCGCCGGCGCGGCCGGCGTGATAGCCCCAGGAGATCGTCGTCGCGTGCAGCAGCGCCTGGCGTTCGGGCCGGGCGTACAGGAAGGCGGCGCCCTTGGGGGCGCACAGCCACTTGTGGCAGTTGCCGGCATAGAAGTCGGCGCCGAGTGCGTCGAGATCCAGCGGCAGCTGCCCCGGCACATGGGCGCCGTCGATGACGCTGACGATGCCGGCCTCGCGGGCGCGGCGGATCAGTTCGGCGATCGGGAAGATCAGCGCCGACTGCGAGCTCAGATGGCTCAGGAACAGCACCCGCGTGCGTGGCGTCACCGCGGACCAGATCCGCTCGGTGAAGCCCGCGGCATCGAAGGGCAGCGGCACCGGCACCGCGACGCGGCGCGCGCCGACGCGCCCGGCCACATGGTCCCAGGCTGCCTCGCAGGCCCCGTACTCGTGGTCCATCGTCAGGATCTCGTCACCGGCGGCGAGCGGCAGCGACTGGATCACCGTGTTCACGGCGGTCGTCGCGTTGGGCATGAACACGAGGTTCGCGGCGGCCGTGCCCAGCAGCGCGCCCAGCGCCTCGCGGGCCTCGCGCAGCAGGCCGGCCGAGCGGCGCGACTGGAACTCGACCGGGTTGCGCTCCATCTCGCGCTGCCAGCGCTGCGCGGCCTCCAGCACCTCGGCCGGACAGGCGCCGAAGGAGCCGTGGTTCAGGAAGGTGATCGAAGGATCGAGGAGGAACAGCGGTTTCAGGCGTGTCGCGGCGTTTTCCATCGGCGCATTGTCGCCACCACCAGCAGGCCCGGCAGCAGCAGCAGGGCGCTGGACGGCTCCGGCACCGCGGCGGCCAGCGCCTCGGCGCCCAGCACCGCGTGCAGCGCGGCGCTCGGATGCTCGTAGTCCCAGTAGAGATAACTGCCAGGATCAGCGCACACCGTCGGTGCCGGCCCGCCGGGCGTCAGCGGCAGGCCGTTCACGCCGCCGCTGTAGCAGGCGTCGGTCACGTTGCTGAAGCCGTAGGCGCCGGCGGTGGCGGCGTTCTGCAGCGAGAACACGTCCAGCGTGTGGATGTCCAGCGAGGCGAAGCCGGGGTTGGCCAGCATGCCGGCCAGCGCGCCGTTGAAGCTCTGGCTGACGAACTTGATCGTCGCCAGCGTGCCGGCGTCGCCCTGGGCCTGGGCCCGCGCCGCGGGAATCAGCGAGAGGTCGGGGAGGTCGGGGATCAGGAAGTGGGTGGCGCCCTTGGCGGCCAGGCCCTGGATGGCCGTGCCCAGCGCGGTCAGCGTCGTGTTGATCGCGGCCGGCACGGCTGCGGCATTGCCCAGCGCCGCCTGGCCGAGGGCGTCGGACATGTCGTTGGCGCCGATCCACAGCAGGTAGAGGCCGCCGGCGTCGGCGCTGGCGTGCGCGCTGCCGTAGGCGGCGAGCTGCTGGTTGAAGCTGAGCGCCGTCGGCGGCAGGCCGGCCGCCACGCCGGCGACCCGTGCGCCGCCGAAGGCATAGTCGGTGCCACCGGCGACCGAAGGCAGCAGCGGGCCCAGCCCCAGCCCGGCGGCGAGCTGGTCGGCGTAGGTCGGCCCGTTGCTGAAGCGACCCTGGCTGTAGAAGCTGGCGGTGGGCACCGCCCCGCCGGTGACCGTGAAGTCGTTGCCCACGTCCGAGAGGCTGTCGCCGAAGACGTAGAGGTTCGTGTAGGCCGGTGCGGCGCCGGCCGTCGCCGTGCCCGCGGCCACGAGAAGCAGCGCTCGCGCCAGGCGCGGCCATGAAGATGCCGAAGTGAAGAAGCCAGCCATCGTCCGCCTCGCTTTGCTGAGGTTGTGCAGGCTCCCTGGCTGTCTTCTTTTTTTGTATGCGCCCGGCGAGGCCGGGTGGGCGATTGATTGTGTGACCGCAGCCGCGGCCCGCGCGTGGCCGTGCCGTCGGGTTTCTCCGTTAGTCTGATGAAGCAGCCCGCCGCCAGAATCGCGCGCCATGACATTGCAACGACGCATCCTCCCCGCGCTGATCCTGCTCAGCGCCATCGCCTGCTACCTGGCCCAGGAACAGCTGGGCCTGCCGCGCGACGCGGCCTTCTTCTTCAAGCCGCTGACGACGATCCTGATCATCGTGCTGGCCTGGGCGCGCGGGCGCGACACGCCGCTGCTGCGGCGCTGGGTGATCGCGGGCCTCGTGTGCTCGCTGGCTGGCGATACCTTCCTGCTCTGGCCGCAATACTTCGTGCCGGGGCTGCTGGCCTTCCTGGCCGCTCACCTGGCGTATCTGTGGGCGTTCACGCGGGTACGCCGGCTGGCGGCCTGGCCGTGGAGCTTCGTCGGCTATGGGCTCGTTGCCGCCGGCGTACTGGCTTATCTGTGGCCGGGCATCACGCCGGCGCTGCGCGGGCCGGTCGTGGCCTATGTGCTGTGCCTCAGCGCGATGGCGGCCCAGGCCGCGGTGATCGGCAAGCTGGAGCCAGGCGCCGGCCTGCTGGCGCTGGGCGGCGCGCTGTTCTTCATGTCCGACGGCTGCCTGGCGCTCAACAAGTTCGCCGGCCCGGTGCCCTGGGCGAGCCTGGCGGTGCTGCCGACCTACTGGGCGGCGCAGTGCTGCATCGCGCTGTGGCTGCGGAGGCCTTCTACATCCCCTTGAACAGGTGCGTGTAGCTGCGGCTGACTTCCAGCTTCTCGTTGTTGCCCTTGACGCCCACCAGCTGGCGGCCGCGGAAGTCGCGGGTGATGCCGTCGATCGCGCGGGCGTTGACCAGCGTCGAGCGGTGGATCTGCCAGAACAGCTCCGGGTCCAGCTCGTCCACCAGCTCCTTGATCGGCTTGCGGATCAGCGCTTCCAGCTTCGGCGTCTGCACGCGGGTGTACTTCTCGTCGCTGATGAAGAAGAGCACGTCCTCGACCGGGATCATCTGGATCGCCTGGCCGACGGTGGCCTGGATCCACTGCAGGTAGCTCGGCTTGCCCGAAGGGCTCATCTGGGCGGAGAGCTTGTGCAGCAGTTGCTGCAGCGGCGCGGGGGCGGTGTTGGCTGCATCGTCGGCGCCGGCACGCTGGCCCAGGCGCTTCTTGATGCGCGAGACGGTGACGGCCAGGCGCTCGCGCTCGGCCGGCTTCAGCACATAGTCGGCCACGCCCTGCTCGAAGGCCTCGACGGCGTACTGGTCGTAGGCGGTGATGAAGACGATCTCGGGCACCAGCCAGTCGTCGTCCTCGGGGAGCTGGGCGATCTGCCTGGCGGCCTCGACGCCGGTCAGGCCCGGCATGCGGATGTCCAGGAAGACCAGGTCGGGCTTGTGCTCGCGCACCAGCTCCACCGCTTCCAGGCCGTTCTTGGCCTCGGCCACGATCTCCAGCTCGGGCCAGGCTTCGGTGAGCCGGCTGCGCAGCTGCTCGCGCATCAGTCGTTCGTCGTCGGCCAGGACGGCCCTCACGGTGGCGTTGTTGCTGTTGTCAGTCATGCCACGATGTTAGGTTCATTCCGGCGCCGGGCGCGTCCGGGATTCTCCTTCCGGCCCCGCAGCAGCCACACCATCAGCACGACGAACAGGACGAAGGGTGAGCAGACCAGCGCCCCGGCCCCGAACAGCGCGGCCAGCACGCAGCCGACGATCAGCAGCGGCAGGCCCACGCTGAGCAGCAGCACCAGCGGCAGCACGACGCACAGCACCAGGCCGGCGATGAGCAGGCCGATCATCGTGCCCAGGCCGTCGAAGACGGTGAAGTCGTCGCCGTCCATGCTGACGGTGATGCCGTGGTCCAGGCCATGGAGCAGGAAGCCCCCGCCGAGCACGCTCAGCACGAGCAGGCCGAAGACCATCAGGACGAACAGGCGGAACAGGGTCTTGATCATGATGCGTTCACTCCATCGGTGGCGCGGCTGACGTAGGGCACGGTGATCGTGACCTTGGTGCCGCTGGGCTGGTTCTCGGTGACGGTGACGGCGCCGCGTGCCCCGTACAGCAGGGCCAGGCGCTCGCGGATATTGGCCAGGCCCACGCCGGTGCCGCTGGTGGCGGCGCGGCCGAAGCCGAGGCCGGTGTCGGCCACGGTGACGGCCAGCTTGCCGTGCACGATCTCGGCCTTGACCTTCAGCGTGCCGCCCTCGGCCTTGGGCTCCAGGCCGTGCTTGATCGCGTTCTCCACCAGGCTCTGGATCATCATCGGCGGGAACTCGGCGGAGAGCAGGCCCTCGGGCACGTCGATCTCGGTGACCAGCCGCTCCTCCATCCGCACCTTGAGGATCTCCAGGTAGGGCTTGATCACGGCCAGCTCGCGGCCCAGGTCGCGCACGCCGCTGGCGTTGGCCTCGCGCATCGTCGGCATCGAGGCGCGCAGCAGGGCGATCAGGTTCTTCTGCATCTGCGAGGCGCGCGGCGGGTCGGTCTCGATCAGGTGGTCGATGGAGGCGAGCGTGTTGAACAGGAAGTGCGGCTCCACCTGGGCCTGCATCGCGGCCATGCGGGCCTCGACGACCTGGCGCTTCAGCGATTCGGCCTCGGCCGTCTCGGTGGCCTGGGCGGCCTTCTTCTCGGCCACGATGCGGCCCTTGTAGGTGCCCTTGACCAGCGCGGAGGCGAGGATCCAGAACACGGCGAGGTTGCCCAGGAAGTCGCCGAGCCGGTAGACGGTCGTGCGGGTGTGGGGCATGCGGGCGGCCTGCTCGGCGGCCTCGCGCTTCTCGTCGGCGGCTTCCTGCGCGGCGTCGCGGGCATCCTGGGCGGCATCTTCCAGCGCCTGGCGGGCCTGCTCGGCGGCCTTGCGGACCTCCTCGCGGACGCTTTCGTTGTTGTCGCGGCCCAGGTCGATGTTGATCGAGGGCATGTCGCCGGCGGCGTCACTGGCCGCGCTGGATGCCGCGCCGGACGCTGCGGAAGCGGCCGATGCCGCGCCCGCCGGATGGATGCGCACCCCCTTCTCGTCGATCGTCACCTCGTAGTGGATCGGCTTGTCCAGCGAGATCACCGGCTTGGCAGGCTTGGCCGGCTTGGCGG
>NZ_LYVQ01000202.1 GCF_001984095.1 Pelomonas sp. KK5 | reverse complement strand
CTTCTAGGGCATCGACCAGCGCGGCGGCTGCGGGTGCAGCCGGGCCATCGTCAGGCAGTCCTCGTAGCGGCCATCGCGCAGCGCATAGCCGCGCAGCCGGCCCTCCCGCTCGAAGCCGCATCGCTCGTAGAGCCGGATCGCCCGTTCGTTGTCGGCATAGACCGTCAGCTCGATGCGCAAGACCTGGCCCCAGCGGTCGGCATAGTCGATCAGCGCCTCCATCAGCGCGCGCCCGATGCCCTGGCCCTGGGCATGCGGCGAGACCGAGATGCCCAGCGTCATCGCATGCCGGCGCCGCAGCGCCGGGCCGACCGGATGCAGGCCGGCGCAGCCCACCAGCTCGTCGTCCCGTTCCGCCACCAGCATCAGGTGCGTGCTGCCGGCCGCGTTGTTGTCCTGGATGCGCTGGCGCCAGAGCTCCTCGCTCGGATGCGGCAGCTGGAGGACATTGCCGAAGACGGCTTCATCGCTCATGTGAAGGGCGAGGGCGGCAGCATCGGTGGCAAGGGCGCGGCGCAGGGTCAGGGTCATGGCGTGCATCGGTGCTTGGTCGACAATCGCACCATCATGCCTCGTCTGACTTCACTGCCGGCTCCCGTCCTTCCCGATGATCCCGCACCCCTTCGCGCCAAGGGCGAGGTGCGGCCCGCCGAGCGCTTTGCGTTGCGCGTGGGACCCAGCCGCATCGACGGGCTGGGCGTGTTCGCCGCGGAGGCGATCCCGCAGCGGCGCAAGATCGGCGAGCTGCGCGGCGAGGCGATCTCGGTGCGCGAGGCGCGCCGCCGCGCCAAGGGGCGCGAGCGCATCCACATCGTCGAGGTATCCGAGACCCGCGCGGTCGATGCCACCGACTCGACCGACGCGCTGCGCAACATCAACCACGGCTGCGCGCCGAATGCGCGGCTGCAGATCAGCCAGGGCCGGGTGGAGTTCTATGCGCTGCGCGACATCGAGGCCGGCGAGGAGCTGACCTGCGACTACGGAGAGAGCCACCACGAGGGGCGGCTCACCTGCCGCTGCGGCGCACTCAATTGCACCGGGCGGCTCTGATTTCCGATCAGTGCGTCGGCGTACCGGTTGACGCGGGCTGCATCCAGAACAACCGCAGATCCTGCACGGAGAACAGCGCGTCGTCGATCAGCACGTTCTGGTCGACCGTCTCGTCCTCTTCGTAGGACTCGGCGATGTAGGCATCGCGCTGCTCGCCCGGCAGCATGGCCACGGCGGCCAGCGCCATCAGCATCGCGTCGAGCATCTGGCCCTGGGGGCTGTCCTCGGCGTTGGCGTACCAGGCGTCCTCGTGGTCGTGGACGGCGCGCATGAAGCCTTCCACCCACATCACGCCCGGGGGCGGTAGCGTCTCGAGCTGGTCGGCGGTGAGCACGCCCTGCGAGAGCAGCTCGGCCTTGGTGGCTTCGTCGAACTCGGTGATCAGCGGGGACAGGCGCATCTGCTCCTGGTCGGCCATCAGCCCGGCGGGGTCGAGCGCCTCGGCGATCTCGTTCCAGCGCTGGTGCAGCACGTCCATGAAGGCCTCGGTCGCGTCCTGGGCGTCCAGCACGGCCGGCCAGTCCTCGCCGAAGAGGGCGTCCATCGCACGCAGCGGCGAGACGACCACAGGGCCGCAGACCAGGGCGGTCATGTAGCCGTCCAGCGTGTCGATGGGCACCGGGGCCTCGTCCTCCTCGGCGGCCGCGGCGAGGATCTGCAGCAGGCCGGCGAGGCGCTCGGCGTTGGCGTGGTCGATGTCGGTCATGTCGTCGTTTCCGTTCACTTCACAGGCGTTCAGCGACCCAGCCCTGCACGCTGGCCAGCGCGGCCGGCAGGCCCTTGGCGTCGGTGCCGCCGGCCATGGCCAGGTCCGGCTTGCCGCCGCCCTTGCCGCCCACCTGCTGGGCGACGAAGTTCACCAGTTCGCCGGCCTTGACCTTGCCAACGCTGTCGGCGGTGACGCCGGCGGCCAGCTGGACCTTGTCGCCGTCGACGGCGGCCAGCACGATGGCGGCGCTCTTCAGCTTGTCCTTGAGCTTGTCCATGGTCTCGCGCAGGGTCTTGGCGTCGGCGCCGGCCAGCGTGGCGGCCAGCACCTTCAGGCCCTTGACGTCCACCGCCTGGGCCAGCAGCTCGTCGCCTTGGGCGGAAGCCAGCTTGCTCTTCGCGGCGGCCAGTTCCTTCTCCAGCGCCTTGACCTGGTCCAGCACCGCATGGACGCGCGATTCCAGCTCGGTCGGCGCGGCCTTCAGCGCGCCGGCCAGGCCGTGCACGGTGTTCTCCAGCGACTGCAGATAGGCCAGCGCGTTCTCGCCCGTGACGGCCTCGACGCGGCGGATGCCGGCGGCCACGCCGCCTTCGCCGACGATCTTGAACAGGCCGATGTCGCCGGTGGCCTTGACGTGCGTGCCGCCGCAGAGTTCCTTCGAGGAGCCGATCGAGAGCACGCGCACCGTGTCTCCGTACTTCTCGCCGAACAGCATCATCGCGCCGCTCTTCTGGGCGTCGTCCAGCGCCATCACCTCGGCCTTGGCGCCGGCGTTGGCCAGCACCTCGGCGTTGACGATGGCCTCGACCTTGGCGATCTGCTCGGCCGTCATCGGCGCGTTGTGCGCGAAGTCGAAGCGGGTGCGCTCGGCGTTGACCAGCGAGCCCTTCTGCTGCACGTGGGCGCCCAGCACCTCGCGCAGCGCCTTGTGCATCAGGTGGGTGGCGCTGTGGTTGCGCACGGTCTTCGCGCGGGCCTCGGTGTTGACCTTGGCGGCGAACACGTCACCGGCCTTGATCGAGCCTTCCAGCACGCGGCCATGGTGGCCGAACACATCGGCCTGGATCTTCAGCGTGTCTTCCACGGCGAAGCGGCTGGTGTTGTTGCGCAGCTCGCCGCTGTCGCCGACCTGGCCGCCGCTCTCGGCGTAGAAGGGCGTGTGGTCCAGCACGACGACCGCGTCGTCGCCGGCCTTCGCCTCGGCCACCAGCGCGCCGTCCACGTAGACGGCGGTGACGGTCGTGCCTTCGCGGGCCAGCTCGTCGTAGCCGTGGAAGGTCGTCGGCGTGCCCTTGTATTCGAGGCCCGCGGCCATCTTGAACTTGCCGGCCGCGCGGGCCTGCTCGCGCTGGCGGTTCATCGCGGCGTCGAAGCCGGCCTGGTCGACGGTCACGCCGCGCTCGCGGCAGACGTCGGCGGTCAGGTCGACCGGGAAGCCGTAGGTGTCGTGCAGCTTGAAGGCGGTCTCGCCGTCGATGACCTTGTCGCCCTTGGCCAAGGCCGCTTCCAGGATCTCCATGCCGTTGGCGATGGTCTGGAAGAAGCGCTCTTCCTCCTGCTTCAACACCTCGGTGATGCGGGCCTCGTCGCGGCGCAGCTCGGGGTAGGCGTCGCCCATCGTGGCGGCCAGCGCGGCGACGAGCTGGTTGAAGAAGGGCTTGCGTGCGCCGAGCTTGTAGCCGTGGCGGATGGCGCGGCGGGCGATGCGGCGCAGCACGTAGCCGCGGCCCTCGTTGCCCGGGATGATGCCGTCGGCGACGGTGAAGGAGCAGGCGCGGATGTGGTCGGCGATCACCTTCAGCGAGGGCGACTCGCGATCGCAGTCGTTGCCCGCTGGCGCGGCGCCATCCACGGCCTTCTTGGCCGCATCGATCAGCGTGACGAAGGTGTCGATCTCGTAGTTCGAGTGCACATGCTGCAGCACGGCGGCCAGGCGCTCCAGGCCCATGCCGGTGTCCACCGAGGGCTTGGGCAGCTTGTGCATCACGCCGTCTTCGGTGCGGTTGAACTGCATGAAGACGTTGTTCCAGATCTCGATGTAGCGGTCGCCGTCTTCATCGGGGCTTCCCGGCGGGCCGCCGGCCACGTCGGGGCCGTGGTCGTAGAAGATCTCGGTGCAGGGGCCGCAGGGGCCGGTGTCGCCCATCATCCAGAAGTTGTCGGACATGTAGCGGCCGCCCTTGTTGTCGCCGATGCGCACGATGCGCTCGGCGGGCACGCCGACCGTCTTGTTCCAGATCTCGTAGGCCTCGTCGTCTTCCGCGTAGACGGTCACCCACAGCTTGTCGGCCGGCAGCTGGAAGTGCTTGGTCAGCAGCTCCCAGGCGTACTGGATGGCGTCGTGCTTGAAGTAGTCGCCGAACGAGAAGTTGCCCAGCATCTCGAAGAAGGTGTGATGGCGGGCGGTGTAGCCGACGTTGTCCAGGTCGTTGTGCTTGCCGCCGGCGCGGATGCACTTCTGGCTCGTGGTGGCGCGGCTGTAGGGGCGCTTGTCGAAGCCCAGGAACACGTCCTTGAACTGGTTCATGCCGGCATTGGTGAACAGCAGCGTCGGATCGTCGCCGGGCACGACCGGGCTCGAGGCGACGATCGTGTGGCCCTTCGATTCAAAGAACTTCAGGAAGGTCTGGCGAATCTCTGCTGCTTTCATGCCCTGGGTCTCGCTGTAAATGCTTGATTTTTCCGAACTTTTGATTATAGGGTGACCAGTTGTTTGCCAATGGGCACGGCCCTTGCTGGCAGCGGTTAGAGTCGCTGCCGATTTCTTCTTCCGAAAGACCCGACATGGACATGACGCCCCTGCAAGCCCTCAACGACGCCAGCCTCCTGAAGTCCCAGGCGCTGGTGAACGGCGAATGGATCAGCGGCAAGTCCACCTTCGCGGTGCATGACCCCGCCACCGGCGCGCTGCTGGCCGAGGTGGCCAACCTCGGCGAGGCCGAGACCGATGCCGCGCTGGCCGCCGCCAACAACGCCTGGGGCCCCTGGCGCGCCAAGCCGGCCAAGGAACGCGCCGCCATCATGCTGCGCTGGCAGCAACTGCTGATCAGGCATGCCGATGACCTGGCCCGCATCATGACCGCCGAGCAGGGCAAGCCGCTGGCCGAGTCCAAGGGCGAGGTGGTCTACGGCGCCAGCTTCATCGACTGGTTCGCCGAAGAGGGCAAGCGCGTCTACGGCGAGACGATCCCGACCACCGATCCCACCAAGCGCTACCTGGTCATCAAGCAGCCGGTGGGCGTCTGCGCGGCGATCACGCCCTGGAACTTCCCCATCGCGATGATCACCCGCAAGGTGGCCCCGGCGCTGGCCGCCGGCTGCACGGTGGTGATCAAGCCGGCCGAGGCCACGCCGCTGTCCGCGCTGGCCGTGGCCGAACTGGCCCAGCGCGCGGGCATGCCCTCGGGCGTGCTGAACGTGCTGACCGCCGACGCGCAGGGCTCGGTCGAGATCGGCAAGAAGCTCTGCGCCAGCGACATCGTGCGCCACCTGTCCTTCACCGGCTCCACCGAGGTCGGCCGCATCCTGATGCAGCAGTGCGCGCCGACGGTCAAGAAGCTCTCGCTGGAACTCGGGGGCAACGCGCCCTTCATCGTCTTCGACGATGCCGACCTCGACAGCGCCGCCGAAGGCGCGCTGGTCAGCAAGTACCGCAATGCCGGCCAGACCTGCGTGTGCGCCAACCGCATCTATGTGCAGGCCGGCGTCTACGACGCCTTCCTCGAGAAGCTCGCCGCCAAGGTCGCGGTGCTGAAGGTCGGCAACGGTTTCGATGCGGGAGTGACCATCGGCCCGCTGATCGAGTCGGCGGCGATCGACAAGGTCGAGTCCCATGTGGCCGATGCACTGGCGCTGGGTGCGCGCCTGGTCGCGGGCGGCAAGCGGGCCGAGGACCTGGGCCCGCAGTTCTACGAGCCGACCATCCTGGCCGATGCCTCCCAGCAGATGCTCTGCGCCCGCGAGGAGACCTTCGGCCCGGTGGCGCCGGTCTTCAAGTTCCAGACCGAGGCCGATGCGATCGCGCTGGCCAACAGCACCGAGTTCGGCCTGGCCAGCTACTTCTACAGCCGCGACATCGGCCGCATCTTCCGCGTCGGCGAGGCGCTGGAGTACGGCATGGTGGGCGTCAACACCGGCCTGATCTCCACCGCCGAGGTGCCCTTCGGCGGCGTCAAGCAGTCGGGCATGGGCCGCGAGGGCGCGCGCCAGGGCATCGAGGACTATGTGGAGCTGAAGTACCTCTGCCTGGGCGACATCCAGCGCTGAGCGGGGCTACGATTTTCCCGGGCTGCCAAGCCCCTGCTTGAAGCCCGAAACAGCCGCCGGACAGCGGCGTCGCCACCGTGCTTGCCTACTAGACTGGCCGTCCCAGCAGTAAGGGGTGGTATGCGGTTCGCTTGGCAGGGCGGTATGGGCACGGTGCGCTTCTCGCGGACCGGCATTGCCCTGGGGTTGGGCCTGCTGGCGCTGCTGGCCGCCCTGCTGGCCCTGACCGATTTCCGCGGGCATGAATTCCGGTCGGTCCTGCTCGCCACGATGCTGTGCCTCGGCTTGCTGGCCGTTGCCGTGCTCCTGCTGCGCAGCGAGGAACGCGCCAGCGCGCTGCTGCAGGCAGGCCGGCGCCTGAACAGCATCTTCGAGGCCGTGGGCGTGGGCACCTGGGAGTGGAACGCCGCCAGCGGCGAGACGCACTATGGCGCAGGCTGGGCCAGGATGGTCGGCTATTCCCTGGAGGAGTTGCCACCCGACGGCGTGGCCTTCTGGCGTGCGCTGCTGCACCCCGATGACCGCGCGCTCAACGACACCGAACTGCAGCGCCACCTGGACGGCGAGACGACGATGTTCGAGGTCGAGATCCGCGTGCGGCACCGGCTCGGGCACTGGATCTGGGTGCGCTCCTGCGGCCGGCTCAGCACGCAGGAGCCCGGCGGCGGGCCCGGCTGGGTGATCGGCGCGGACCTCGACATCACCGAGCGCCGCCGCATGGAGCGTGACCTGGTCCAGAGCGAGGCCATGCTCGAACGGGCCGGCGCCATCGCCGGCGTCGGCGGCTGGCAACTGGACCTGCAGAGCGGCCAGCTCTCATGGTCGCCCCAGGCTGCCCGCATCCACGGCCGCGAGCCGGGCCACCGGCCGCAGTTCGAGGAATCGCTGGCCGACTATGTGGCCGAAGACCGTCCCGTCATCACCGATGCCCTGGCGCGCATCGTCAACGAGGGCAGCAAGCAGGAGGTCGAGGTGCGCCTGCGCACGCCACATGGTGGCCGGCGATGGGTCCACATCGTCGGCGAGCCCGCCCCAGGCCATGTTCCGGGCACGCCGGTGCGGCACCTGATCGGCTGCATCCGGGACATCACCGAACGCCGCGCCCTCGAGGAGGCCGAACAGCGCAGCCATCGCCTGCTGCACCAGGTCGTCGACCAGTTGCCGCTGATGCTGATGGCCTATGACGCCGACCAGCGGCTGATCATCCATAACGCGATGTTCCAGCGGCAGTACGAGTTGCCCGAGTCGCTGTTCGCACAGGGGCCTCCGCGGCTGGACGACGTGCTGAACCACCTGACCAGCCGCGGCTCGCTGGCCGGGCGCCCGGCCGCCGCCGCGGCGTTCCGGCAGCGCATGAGCGGCTTTGCCAGCGGACGGCGCGCGGGGGAGGTCGAGTACCGGCGCAGCAACGGCACCATCATCCAGGTCTACGCCACGCCGCTGCCCGACGGCGGCGCGATCTACCTGGGCCTGGACGTCACCGCCCGGCGCCGCAGCGAGTACCTGCTGCGCAACGCGATGGATGCGATCGACGAGGCCTTCGTGCTCTTCGATCCCGACGACCGGCTGGTGCTGTGCAACGACAGATACCGCAGCCTCTTCCCAGGCCAGGAGGCGGCCCTGCAGCCGGGCACGCCCTTCATCGAGGTGATGCGGGCCAAGATCGCCGCCGATCCCTCGCACGAGGCCCATGGTCACGAGGCTCAATGGCTGGCCCAGCGCCAGGCCCTGCACGCGGCCGGCGACACCAAGCAGGTCCAGCGCGCGCCGGGCGAACGCTGGGTGCGCGTGATCGAGAAGAAGCTGCCGGACGGCCACATCGCCGGCTTCCGCATCGACATCACCGACCTGATGCACGCCCGCCAGGAGGCCGAGCGTGCCTCGCTGGCCAAGAGCCAGTTCCTCGCCAACATGAGCCACGAGATCCGCACGCCGATGAACGCGGTGCTCGGCATGCTCAGGCTGCTGCAGCGCACGGCCCTGTCCGAGCGCCAGCGCGACTACGTCGTCAAGACCGAGAGCGCCGCCCGCTCGCTGCTGGGGCTGCTCAACGACATCCTCGATTTCTCCAAGGTCGAGGCCGGCAAGCTGAGCCTGGACCCGCAGCCGATGCGCATCGACGCGCTGCTGCGCGACCTGTCGGTGATCCTGGCCGCCAATGTCGGGCAGCGCGACATCGAGGTGCTGTTCGACGTGGATCCGCGGCTGCCGCGCGGCGTCGTGGCGGATGCCCTGCGCCTGCAGCAGGTGCTGATCAACCTGGCCGGCAACGCGATCAAGTTCACGGAGGCCGGCGAGGTCGTGGTGCAGCTGAAGCTGGTGGAGCTGAGCGCCTACGCGGTGACACTGGACTTCGCCGTCAAGGACACCGGCATCGGCATCGCGCCCGAACACCAGCAGCAGATCTTCAGCGGCTTCGCGCAGGCCGAGGCCTCCACCGTGCGCCGCTACGGCGGCACCGGGCTGGGCCTGGCGATCAGCCGGCGCCTGGTGCGGCTGATGGGCTCCGAGCTGAAGCTGGAGAGCCAGCCCGGCCGCGGCAGCCGCTTCTATTTCCGCCTGCGCCTGGCGCTGCCGGACCAGCAGCCCGCCACCCAGGACCGGCCCCAGGGCATGCCGCTGCGGGTGCTGGTCGTGGACGACAACCCGGTGGCCCGCGAACTGCTCTCGGCCATGTGCCAGTCGCTGGGCTGGGTGGCCGACACGGCGGACTCCGGCGCGGTGGCGCTGGAGCTGTGCAGCAGCGCCATCGCGGCCGGCAACGACTACCAGATCGCCATCGTCGACTGGTCCATGCCCGAGATGGACGGCTGGACCACCTGCCGCGCGATCCGCGCGCTCAGCTTCGGCCGTCAGTCGCCTGTGCTGGTGATGGTCTCCGCCCACGGCCGCGACGTGCTGTCGCAGCGCAGCCAGCGCGAGCAGGAACTGCTGGACGCCTTCCTCGTCAAGCCGGTCACCGCCTCGATGCTGCTGGACGCGGTGGCCGATGCCCGCGCGGCCGGCCCGCAGACGCATTTCGACCTGATGCACGAGGCCCTGTCCGGCGTCGACGCCGAGCACGAGCGCAGCCTGCCCGCGCCAGGCGCCGGCAGCGAGCCGCAGCGCCTCCCGCGCCTGGCCGGGCTGCGCCTGCTGCTGGTCGAGGACAACCCCAACAACCAGCAGGTGGCCCGCGAACTGCTGGAGGACGAAGGCGCGCTGGTGCAGGTGGCGGGCGACGGCCAGCAGGCGCTGCACCTGCTCGGGCGCAGCAGTGGCGCAGGCGGCGGGGCGCCCGCGCTCGATGCGGTGCTGATGGACCTGCAGATGCCGGTGATGGACGGCTATACCGCCACGCGCCAGATCCGCAGCGGGCTCGGCCTGGCGCTGCCGGTCATCGCCATGACCGCCAATGCCCGTGCCAGCGACCGGCAGGCCTGCATCGAGGCCGGCATGAACGAGCACGTCGGCAAGCCCTTCGACATCGACCACTTGGTCGGCGTGCTGCGCCAGCTCTGCGGCCTCGGCCCGGCCGAGGCCGACGCCGCACCGGGCCACCGGCGCCCGGCGTGGCCGCTGTCCGCCCACCTGCTGGCCCTGGCCGATGCCGCAGGCATCGCGCTGGCAGAAGCGCTCGCGCGGCTGTCGGGCAAGCGGGAGCTCTTCGTCGCCACCGTCGCGGCGCTGGTCGATGCCGCCAGCGCGCTGACCGATCCGCCACAGGCGATGGCGCTGCACGCGATGCGCGGCCTCGCGGGCACCCTGGGCTGCAACGAACTGGCCGGGCTCGCCGCCCAGGGCCAGCGCGCGCTGGAGTCCGGCGCCCCGCTGCCGGCGGCCTGGCGGCAGCGCTTCGAGGCCACGCTGGGCCGCCAGCTGATCGCGCTGGGCGAACTGGCCGCGGCGCTGCCGATGGACGAGCGCCGCAGTGCGGCACCCGCCAAGCTCGGCGCCGACCTTTCGCTGCTGGCCGAGCTGCTGGAAGGCAGCGACATGGCGGCGCTCGACCTGTTCGCGCGCCTGCGCGAGGGCTTGCAGCAGCAGGCGCCGCAGCTTGAACGGCGGCTCGCCGAGACCCTGGCCTCGCTTGATTTCGAGTCGGCCGCCCGGCAGTGCCGCGAACTGCTGACGGAGTAGATCTCATGAGCGCCAACGACGCCCACTGGCCGGTCGTGGCCCCGACGCCCCAGGGCCTGCTGCCCCTGCTGGGCCGCCGGCCGCGCCTGCTGCTGGTGGACGACCAGCCGGTCAACATCCAGGCCCTGCACCAGGTCTTCGCCGCCGACTGCCAGGTGCTGATGGCCACCAGCGGCGCGCAGGCGCTGGCGCTGTGCCGCGAGCGCCAGCCCGACCTGCTGCTGCTCGATGTGCAGATGCCCGGCATGGACGGCTTCGAGCTGTGCGCGCGGCTGAAGGCCGATGCCGCGCTGAGCCACATCGCGGTGATCTTCGTCACCTCCATCGACGCACCCGAGCAGGAGACCCGCGCGCTCGAGGCCGGCGCGGCCGACTTCATCAGCAAGCCCTTCAACCCGGCGGTCGTGCACGCCCGCGTGCGCGCGCAGCTGACCATCAAGCTGCAGGCCGACCTGCTGCGCGAGATGGCCTTCGTCGACGGGCTCACCGGCGTGCACAACCGCCGCCACTTCGATGCCCGGCTGCTGGCCGAGGAGCAGCGGGCGCGCCGCGGCCGCAGTGGCCTGGCCGTGCTGCTGGCCGACGTCGACTACTTCAAGCGCTACAACGACAGCTACGGCCACCTTGCCGGCGACGACTGCCTGCGCCGCGTGGCCCGCGCGATGAAGTCCTGCCTGCACCGGCCTACCGATGTGATCGCGCGTTATGGCGGCGAGGAGTTCGGCTGCCTGCTGCCCGAGACCGACCTCGCCGGCGCGCTGGCGGTGGCCGGCAAGATGGAGCAGGCGGTGCGCGGCCTGGCCATGGTGCACGAGCAATCCGAGGTCGCGCCGGTCATCACCATCAGCCTCGGCGTCGCGGTGCTCGAAAGCGGCCTGCGCGGCGAGCCGGGCGCGTTGGTCCGCCTGGCCGACGAGCAGCTCTACGCCGCCAAGGCGGCGGGACGCGGGCGCGTCTGCGCGCGGGCGCTCGAGGGCTGATGCGTCTTTGTCTTTAGTAGAGTGCGGGGCCATGAGCCTCACCCGACGCACCGTGATCCAGGGCCTGGCCGCGCTCCCGCTGGCCAAGGCCGCGGCGAGCGACGACGGGTCACGGATCGCCCTGGTCATCGGCAATGCCGCCTACGGCTTCGCGCCGCTGGCCAACCCGGCCAATGACGCTCAGGACATGGCCGAGCTGCTGGGCCGGGCCGGCTTCGCCGTCGAGCATCGCGTCGACCTGGGGCGCCAGCAGTTCGCCGGCGCGATCGGCGCGTTCCGGCAGCGGCTGCAGCAGCCCAAGGTCAAGGAAGTGTTCTTCTACTACGCGGGCCATGGTGCGCAGCTCGACTGGCGCAACTACCTGGTGCCGGTGGATGCCCGCATCACCTCGGCCCGGCAGCTGATGGCCGACTGCATCGACCTCAACGCCCTGGTGGAGCAGTTCGCACGGAGCCCCGGCAAGACCTATGTGGTGATCCTCGATGCCTGCCGCGACAACCCTTTCGGCGACGGCTTCCACGTCCAGAACAAGGGCCTGTCAGAGTTCGACGCACCGGGCAACAGCCTGATCGCCTACGCCACCTCGCCGGGGCGCGCCGCCGCCGATGGCAAGGGCCGCAACGGCCTGTACACCGGCCACCTGCTGCGCGAGCTGGCGATCCGCAACGTCCAGATCGAGGACGCCTTGAAACGGGTCCGCCTGAACGTGAGGCTCAGTTCCGCCGGGCGCCAGATTCCCTGGGAGTCCACCTCGCTGGAGGAGCGCTTCCTGGTCTTTCCCGACAGCCTGCCCAAGCCCGGCGAGGCAGAGCTGGCCCGGCAGCTGGAAGTCGAGATCGAGGCCTGGGGGCGGACCCGGTCGTCGCAGGACGCGGCGGTCTGGGCCGAGTTCCTGCGGCAGTTCCCGAGCGGCTATTTCTCCGAGATCGCGCAGGCCCGGCTGGACCGCCTGCTGAGGCAGGCACGCGATGAAGTCCTGTTGGCTGCCGCGTCGCCGGCGCCGGCCCGTCCGCCCGAACCAGCGCCCGAACCAGCGCCTGAACCGGCGCCGGTGCTCCACCAGGCGCTGCCGGAGCCGGTCCAGTTGCCGGC
>NZ_LYVQ01000201.1 GCF_001984095.1 Pelomonas sp. KK5 | reverse complement strand
AGAGGGTGAGCCTCACCCACGCCTCCTGGACAAAGTCATCCGCGTCGTGAGCGCTTCGACCCCGACGCATCAGCGCCGATCGCACACGTCCGAAGACTTCGGCCCAGTACTTGCCAGAGCGGGCAATCATGGCCTGTCAGCCTCTCTATGCTCCGCCAGCTGGAGCCGGCGACTGAGACCTTATTGCTCGCCACTGATCCCGCAGGCCGCGGCGCTGCTGCACCAGTTCCGCACGCTCGGCCTTCTCGAAGACCCGGGCGATGCATGCGCAGGCCGAATCAAAATCTTCGAAGGGCGATTCGCGCGAAACGGCCCGCTCGATCTTGGCCTGCAGTTGCGCGGCCCTGACCATCGCAGCGATGCCGGATTCCTTCAACGGCGGCCTTGCAACCGGGACCCCCATCACGCGAGCGAGGGTCTCGTCGCCCAGCAGCGCGCCGATCCGCTCGACGCCCCGCTCTCGCAGATGTTCACGCAGAAGACGATCGTGCGAAGCAGTCGCGGGCCATGCACCCAACACTTCGCACTCGCCGCTGGCAAGCATGCCTAGTGCCCATCTCCAGAGCTGCTTAGTCGCTCCACTCGGTTCCCGCATCTTGAAGCTGAATTGGATGAACAGGGTCCGTTCGTGCCGTCTGCATAGCGGCTTGGTCATCCAGTGGTGCGCGCAAGTTTGCGCATGCGGCTGGCCCGTTCCATCCGGCCCTTGCATGGTTGTCGTCGAGGTCATGCTCGCACTCCTCAATTCGGAGGTTGCAGATTCGGCTCATAGATACACGCAGGCGACGCAGTTTCCGTTGAGACCCCAATGAGATCGCCTCTGGGCATCAGCTCGTCGCGGCCCGAACACTCATCGAGTGGCGGTATCAATATTCCATTTTAGATTATCCCAAATTGGGATATTAGTCAATGAAAGCGATCGTCTGAGCGCGTGACGCGCCATGGACAAAAGCCTCTACTCCACCGAACGACAGATCCTCTTAGCCCTACTGCGAGAGGCGCGTCTTGCTGCCGGCATTTCCCAAGCCCAACTTGCAGCCGCGCTGGACTGGACTCAAGGAATGGTCAGCAAGGCAGAGAAAGGCGATCGCACGCTTGATGCCGTTGAATTACGCGAATGGCTTCGCCATCTCGGACAAGACCTGTCAATGTTCTCGGAAGTCTGGGAGCTTCGAATCGCCGCGTACAAATCGGGCCTATTGGCCCGTTCACCCCGGAGGCCGAGGTGACGCGGGATGCAAGGGCGAAGGAGGCATTAACCTACCGCGTTGCGTCGAAGGGCTTGTCCTGTTGGTCGGGCAGCCCGTCAAAGGTTCTGGCGCCGATGAACGGCTTCTTCTGTCGGCGTTGACCAACTTCCCAATGGCAGTCGCTCAGGCGCGTAGCCTACGAGACGTGTCATGACCAGCAATCTGCCGCTACTTTTCACATCGTGACGCGGTCAGCGCGAAAGACCAAGGGAACAAACGCGGAAACTCGCCCGTTGCCTCGGCCAGCAAGCGCCTTCGCAAAATCTACATGCAACGCCGCATGATTTCCCGGTGGACCCCTGGGTGGACCCCTGGAGAAAATTACTGCGCGAAAAGGAAAAACGGGTTAGCTGCTTTCGCTGCTAACCCGTTGATTTCTCTTGCTTTTCTTGGTCGGAACGGCGGGATTCGAACTCGCGACCCCTTGCACCCCATGCAAGTGCGCTACCAGGCTGCGCTACGCTCCGACTGAGCCTTGCATTCTAGCGCAGATTTTGGCGCTCAAGCAAGAAGACTCTCTCTGATCGACAAAAGTTCGGCCCTCACCTGCTCGATGGATAACTTCTCGCCCAGCGGCAGCGGAGCGTCGATGCTGATGCGGTCCTCGTCGCTGGCGTCCAGGGCCGCGTCGTCGAGCATCAGGGCCTCCTCGGCCTCGCTGCGGAAGGCCATGGCGGTCAGGTCCGCGCCGCGGGTCTCGGTCAGTTGGTTGCGGGCGCCGCTGATCGTGAAGCCCTGGTCGTAGAGCAGGTCGCGGATGCGGCGGATCAGCAGCACCTCGTGGTGCTGGTAGTAGCGCCGGTTGCCGCGCCGCTTCATCGGCTTGAGCTGCGTGAACTCCTGCTCCCAGTAGCGCAGCACATAGGGCTTCACGCCGCACAGGTCGCTCACCTCACCGATCGTGAAGTAGCGCTTGGCGGGGATCGCGGGCAGGGACTTAATATCCATTCAGGAACAAAGGCTTGCGCTGGGGAGGAAAGACTCTACTCGAAGTCTTCCTCGGCCGCTGTATCACCTTGCACCTGGCCCTTCAGCTTGTGGCTGGCGTGGAACGTCACCACGTTGCGGGCCTTGATGGGAATCTCCTCGCCGGTGCGCGGGTTGCGGCCAGGGCGCGGCGCCTTGCGGCGGATGTTGAAATTGCCGAAGCCCGAGAGCTTGACGTCGTCGCCGCGCACCAGCGTGCTGTGGACGATGTCGAAGTAGGCCTCGACCATGTCCTTGGACTCGCGCTTGTTCAGGCCGAGCTTGTCGAACAACAGTTCGGCAAGATCGGCCTTGGTCAGCGTCGGCGTCTCGATGCTGGGCAGCAGCGGACGGGCCGGCGTGGCCGGCTTGCCGTTGTCGTTGTTGTTGTCTGAGTCGTCGCTCATGTCCGTCCTCATCGGAGTCTGGCTCCCAGCTTGTCGGCCAAGGCCTGCACCACGGCCGTCACGGTCTGCTCGATGCGTTCGTCGGTCAGCGTGGCTTCGTCGTCCAGCAGTTCCAGGCGGACGGCCATGCTGCGCTCGCCACCCTGGGCGGGTTTGAACACATCGAACAGGCGCGCCGAGCGGATCAGGCCGGTGTCCACCGAGGCGATGGCGGCCATCAGGCCGTCATGCGTGACCTGGTCGTTCACCAGCACGGCAATGTCGCGCTGCACCGCCTGCTGGCGCGGGATCGCCTGCAGCGAGGGCAGCTCGCGGGCCAGCAGCGCATCCAGCTCCATCTCGAACAGCACCGGCGCGCTGGGCAGTTCGTAGCCCTGGCGCCACTTCGGATGCAGCTCGCCAACCACGCCGACGGCCTTGCCGTCGATCACGATGCTGGCGCTGCGGCCCGGGTGCAGCGCCGGATGCTCGACCGGCACGAAGCTGGGCTTCAGCGGCGCCAGCAGCGCTTCCACATCGCCCTTGACGTCGTAGAAGTCCACCAGGCGGTCGCGCTGGCTCCACTGCGGCTGGTCAGCCGGGCCGAAGGCCAGCGCCGCCACGCGCATCGGCTGGGCGATGCCGGCGATGGTCGCGTCGCTCTCGACCACCGAGGCGTCGCGCAGGAACACGCGGCCGATCTCGAACAGGCGCACGCGCGGCGCCTTGCGGGCCAGGTTGTACTTCAGCGCATTGACCAGGCTGCCGATCAGGCTGGTGCGCATCACGGCCAGGGGCGCGGCGATCGGGTTCAGCAACTGGATCGGGTTGGTGTTGCCCGCCAGTTCGGCCTCCCAGCGCGCTTCCACGAAGCTGAAGTTGATGGTCTCGAAGTAGTCGCGGGCGGCCAGTTCGTGGCGCAGCGCGTGCGTGGCGCGGCGCTTCTCGGAACGGGCCTTGGCGACGACCGGCGCCAGCGGCGGCGTGGCCGGCAGCTTCGGGAAGCCGATCACGCGGATCACTTCCTCGATCAGGTCTTCCTCGATCTGGATGTCGAAGCGGAAGCTCGGCGGCGTGACGGTCAGCGTGCCTTCGCCTTCGGTGAACTCGAGGCCCAGGCGCTTGAAGACCGTGGCGCACTCCGCCTGCGTCACCGGCATGCCGATGATCTTGGCGGCGCGGGCGACGCGCAGCGTGACCGGCTTGCGGGCCGGCAGTTGCGTGGTCTGGTCGTCCATCGCCGCGGCCTCGCCGCCGCAGATGTCGAGGATCAGGCGAGTGATTCGCTCGATGTGCTCGACGGTCAGCGCCGGGTCGACGCCGCGCTCGAAGCGGTGGCCGGCGTCGGTGGAGAAGTTGTAGCGGCGCGAGCGGCCGGCCACGGCCTTGGGCCACCAGAAGGCGGCTTCCACGTAGACGTTCTGCGTGTCGTCGGAGACCGCCGTGTGGTCGCCGCCCATGATGCCGGCGAGCGACTCGACGGCCTGCTTGTCCGCAATCACGCCGACGGTCTCGTCGACCTCGATCGTGTTGCCGTTCAGCAGCTTCAGCTGTTCGCCCTTGCGGCCCCAGCGCACGACCAGCTCGCCGTCGATCTTGTCCAGGTCGAAGATGTGGGTCGGGCGGCCGTACTCGAACATCACGTAGTTGGAGATGTCCACCAGCGCGGTCACCGAGCGCTGGCCGCAGCGGGCCAGGCGGTCGACCATCCACGCCGGCGTCTGCGCCTTCGTGTTGACGCCGCGCACGATGCGGCCGGAGAAGCGGCCGCAGAGGTCGGCGGCTTCGATGTGCACGGGCAGCTTGTCTTGCGACTTCACGACCACCGGCTCGATGGCCGGCGTGAGCAGCGGCGCGCCGGTCAGCGCGGAGACCTCGCGGGCGATGCCGTAGACCGACAGCGCATGGGCCAGGTTCGGCGTCAGCTTCAGCGTGAACAGCGTGTCGTCGAGGTCCAGGTGCTTGCGGATGTCCTCGCCGATGGTCGCATCGGCGGCCAGCTCCAGCAGGCCGCCGTGGTCTTCGCTCAGCTTCAGCTCGCGGGCCGAGCACAGCATGCCGAAGCTCTCGACGCCGCGCAGCTTGCCCTTGCCGATCTTGAAGGGCTTGCCGTCTTCACCGGGCGGCAGCTCGGCGCCGATCGTCGCCAGCGGCACCTTGATGCCCACGCGGGCGTTCGGCGCGCCGCAGACGATCTGCAGCAGTTCGGCGCCACCGGCGTTGACGGTGCAGACGCGCAGCTTGTCGGCGTTCGGATGCTGCTCGGCCGTCACGATCTCGGCGACGACGATGCCGGTGAACGGCGGCGCCACCGGGCGCAGCTCTTCCACCTCGAGGCCGCTCATCGTCAGCAGCTCGGCCAGCTCTTGGGTGTTCAGCGCGGGGTTGCAGAAGCTCCGCAGCCAGGATTCTGGAAATTGCATGACTGTTTGACTAACCGATTACTTGAACTGACCGAGGAAGCGGAGATCGCCGTCGAAGAACTGGCGCAGGTCGGACACGCCGTAGCGCAGCATCGCCAGGCGGTCGATGCCGGAGCCGAAGGCGAAGCCGATGTAGCGCTCCGGGTCCAGGCCCATATTGCGGATCACCTGCGGATGCACCTGGCCCGAGCCGGACACTTCCAGCCAGCGGCCCTTCAGCGGGCCGGAGCCGAACATCATGTCGATCTCGGCGCTGGGCTCGGTGAAGGGGAAGTAGCTGGGGCGGAAGCGGATGTCCATGTCCGTCGTCTCGAAGAACTGCTGCATGAAGTTCACGTAGACGGACTTGAGGTCCTTGAAGGAGATGTTCTCGCCGACCCACAGGCCCTCGACCTGGTGGAACATCGGCGAATGCGTGGCGTCGCTGTCCACGCGGTAGGTGCGGCCCGGGGCGATCACGCGGATCTCCGGCATCGGCTGGCCGGCGTCGATCAGCGCCTTGTGCTTCTTGACGTGCTGGACCGCGTAGCGGATCTGCATCGGGCTCGTATGCGTGCGCAGGACATAACCCTTCTCGATGTAGAAGGTGTCGTGCATCGAGCGGGCCGGGTGGTCTTCCGGCGTGTTCAGCGCGGTGAAGTTGAACCAGTCGTTCTCGATCTCGGGGCCGTCGGCCACGTCGAAACCCATCGAGCCGAAGATGCCTTCGATGCGCTCCATCGCGCGGGTGATCGGATGCAGGCTGCCGGTGCCGCGCTGGCGGCCGGGCAGGGTCACGTCCAGCGCCTCGGCCTTCAGCTGCTGCTCCAGCTCGGCATCGGCCAGGGCCTGGCGGCGGGCATTCAGCGCGGCCTCGATGCCGCCCTTCAGGACGTTGATCTCGGCGCCGCGGGTCTTCTTCTCCTCGATGCTCAGCGCCGCCAGGCCCTTCATCAGTTCGGTCACGCGACCGGACTTGCCGATGTAGCGGGCCTTGGCGTTTTCGAGGTCGGCCGGCGTCGCGGCGGCTGCGAAGTCAGCCTGGGCCGCCTGCAGCAGTTGTTCGAGATCGTTCATCGAGGAGTCGAGTAATAAAAAAAGGCCGAACACCAAGGTGTCGGCCTTGCAGGTACCTGCTGGGGCGGGCCGCCCGAGAGCGGCTCGCTTGTAGAGCGGGTTACAGCGCGGCTTGCACCTTGTCGAAGATGGCCTTGAAGCCAGCCGGATCGTGCACTGCCAGGTCGGCCAGGACCTTGCGGTCGATGTCGATCTGGGCCTTCTTCAGGCCGGCAACGAACTTGCTGTAGGTCAGGCCCAGGCCACGGCTCGCCGCGTTGATACGGGCGATCCACAGCTGACGGAACACGCGCTTCTTGGCACGACGGTCACGGTAGGCGTACTGACCCGCCTTCATCACCGCCTGCTTGGCGATGCGGAAGACGTTCTTGCGGCGACCCCGGAAGCCCTTGGCCAGGGCCAGGACCTTCTTGTGACGGGCACGAGCGGTAACACCACGTTTAACGCGAGGCATGTTTAACTCCTTTGGTTAGACGTTGATGGATTACAGACCAGCCGTGGGCAGCATCTGAGCGATGTGACCCATGTTGGTTTCGTGCACGGAGACGGAGCCACGCAGGTGGCGCTTGTTCTTCGTGGTCTTCTTGGTCAGGATGTGGCGCTTGAACGCCTGACCGCGCTTGACGGTGCCACCCGGACGAACGCGAAAACGCTTCTTCGCGCTGCTCTTGGTCTTCATTTTGGGCATGAGATGCTCCTTTTAAGATGTCCCTGGGGCGGTGACGATTCCTCGTCACGCTTGTTTGGCCTCAGGAGACTAATAAGCCCGCCGACGACCAAATCGGCGGGCTGAAACTGACAAGCGACTTAACGCTTCTTCGGTGCAAGCACCATGATCATCTGCCGACCTTCAAGCTTCGGCATGTTCTCGACCACCGCCACGTCGGCCAGCTCGTCGCGGATCCGCTCCAGCAGGCGCATGCCGATGTCCTGGTGCGTGATCTCGCGGCCGCGGTAGCGCAGCGTGACCTTGCCCTTGTCGCCGTCCTCGGCAATGAATCGACGCAGGTTGCGCATCTTGATCTGGTAGTCGCCTTCGTCCGTGCCCGGGCGGAACTTGACTTCCTTGATCTCGATGATCTTCTGCTTCGACTTGGCTTCAGCCGCGCGCTTCTGCTCCTGGTACTTGAACTTGCCGTAGTCCATCAGCCGGCAGACCGGCGGATTGGCGGTGGCGGAGATCTCGACCAGATCGACGTCCAGATCGCCTGCCATGCGCAGCGCTTCCTGGATGCTCACGACACCGATCGGCTCGTTCTCGGGACCATTGAGGCGGACCTCGGGAGCCATGATTTCGCGGTTGAGCCTGTGCTTGCGCTCAGGGATCGCTCGACGATCAGCAAAAGTAGCGATGGTGCTTACCTTTCAACGAGCCTCCTGGCGAATGGGAGGCTCCAACAAAAAACAAACGCGCCCTGAGCGAGTGGATTGAAAAGGCCTTTTCAAGCCTTCCGGGTGATATCGCCGGCGATCTTCTCGATGAAGTCTGCCAGTGCCATCACACCCAGATCCTGGTTGCCTCGGGCGCGCACCGCAACGGCTCCGTTCGCCTTCTCCTTGTCGCCAACGACGAGGATGTACGGAACCTTTTGCAAGGAATGCTGGCGGATTTTATACGTGATTTTCTCGTTCCGCAAATCGGCCTGGACTCTAAGCCCTTGTTTTTGCAGCGCTTTCACGATATCCGACACGTAATCCGCCTGCGCATCGGTGATATTGGCCACCACCACCTGGGTCGGCGCCAGCCAGGCCGGCAGCGCGCCCGAGTGCTGCTCGATCAGGATGCCGATGAAGCGCTCCAGGCTGCCGACGATCGCGCGGTGCAGCATCACAGGCGTCTTGTGCTGGCCGTCCTCGTCCACGAATTCGGCGCCCAGGCGGCCCGGCATGGAGAAGTCGACCTGCATCGTGCCGCACTGCCACTGGCGGCCCAGCGCGTCCTTCAGCGTGTATTCGATCTTCGGGCCGTAGAAGGCGCCGTCGCCCGGGGCGATGATGAAATCCACGCCCGAGGCGCGCAGCGATTCCATCAGCGCGAACTCGGCCTTGTCCCAGACCTCGTCGGCGCCGATGCGGGCTTCCGGCCGCGTGGCGACCTTGTAGATGATCTCGGTGAAGCCGAAGTCCTTGTAGACCTTCTGCAGCAGCGCCGTGTAGTTGACGCACTCGGGCAGGATCTGGTCTTCGGTGCAGAAGATGTGGCCGTCGTCCTGCGTGAAGCCGCGCACGCGCATGATGCCGTGCAGGCCGCCCGTCGGCTCGTTGCGGTGGCACTGGCCGAACTCGCCGAAGCGCAGCGGCAGGTCGCGGTAGCTCTTGATGCCGTGCTTGAAGATCAGGATGTGGCCGGGACAGTTCATCGGCTTCAGCGCGTAGTCGCGCTTCTCCGATTCCGTCGTGAACATATTGTCCTTGTACTTGTCCCAGTGGCCCGAGGCTTCCCACAGCGACTTGTCCAGCAGCTGCGGGCCCTTGACCTCCTGGTAGCCGTTCTCGCGGTAGACGCGGCGCATGTACTGCTCCACCTCCTGCCAGACCGTCCAGCCCTTGGGGTGCCAGAAGACGACGCCCGGCGCGTGGTCGTCGATATGGAACAGGTCGAGCTCCTTGCCGAGCTTGCGGTGGTCGCGCTTCTCGGCCTCCTCCAGCATCGTCAGGTACTGCTGCAGCTCGTCCTTCGTCGCCCAGGCCGTGCCGTAGATGCGCTGAAGCTGCTCGTTACGGTGGTCCCCGCGCCAGTAGGCGCCGGCCACCTTCATCAGCTTGAAGTGCTTGAGCTTGCCCGTGGAGGGCACGTGCGGGCCGCGGCACAGGTCGGTGAACTTGCCTTCGGCGTAGAGCGAGACGTCCTGGTCCGCCGGAATGCCGGAGATGATCTCGGCCTTGTAGTCCTCGCCGAGGCTCTTGAAATAGGCCACGGCCTCGTCGCGCGGCAGCACCGAGCGCGTGACCTTCTCGTCCAGCTTGGCCAGCTCGCCCATCTTCTTCTCGATGGCGGCCAGGTCCTCGGGCGTGAACGGACGCTTGTACGAGAAGTCGTAGTAGAAGCCGTTCTCGATCACCGGGCCGATGGTCACCTGCGCCTCGGGGAACAGCTCCTTGACCGCGTAGGCCAAGAGGTGGGCCGTCGAGTGGCGGATCACGTCCAGGCCGTCCGCGTCCTTGTCGGTGACGATGGCGAGCTGCGAATCCTTGTCGATCAGGAAGCTGGTGTCGACGACCTTGCCGTCCACCTTGCCGGCCAGCGCGGCCTTGGCCAGGCTCGTGGCGATCGAGGCGGCCACCTCGGCGACCGTGACGGGCGCGGGGAACTCACGCTTGGAACCGTCGGGGAGTTGGATCGAAATCATGGGAAGAAAGCTCCGAAGAAACAAAAAAGCGCGGCCTGTGCCGCGCTTTGTTTGGAGTTTGAAAGACGAAAGCTGGCCGCGGCGACTAAACCCGAGTGGGGGTGGTGGTCGTAGTTCGCGGTGTCATAACCATCGTGCCTTTCTCGTCCTTGTTGGGCTGGAGAGTTTCCAAGTGTACTTCAGGCCCCCAGTTGCTGGCGCGCGTGATCGGCGCCCGCGCCCTTGGGCTGCAACTCCAGGTAGGTCTTGAATGCCGCCTTGGCGCCCTCCCCGTCGCCGGCCTGGCTCAAGGCGTCACCCAGGTTCAGATAGGCGATCGCGCGCGAAGGATCCATCTTGATCGCATTGCCGAACCAACGCGCCGCCTCGGCCCAGCGCTGCTGCTTGAAGTAGACAAAGCCCAGGTTGTTGGCCGCCAGCGCGAAGTCCGGCCGCAGCTTCAGCGCCTCGGTGAAGCCGGCCTCGGCCTCGGCGTAGCGCTGCTCGCGGTAGGCCAGCAGCGCGCGGTCGTTGGCCTGCTGCGCGGCCTGCTTCACGCCGGGCGCCGCCAGCGCGACGGTCTTGATGGTCTGGTCCTTGCCGGCCAGATCCTTGATGACGACCGGCGCCACCTGAGCCGGCCTTCCTGGCGCGCCGGCCTGCACGGCCGGGCCGGCCGCGTCGATCTTCGCGTTCAGCGCGATCGCCGCGCCGCCCAGCTGCGTCGTATCCGCGCTGATGAACTCCTGCTGCGCCGGCAGCTCGAAGACGAAGTCCCCGCCCTGCGAGCCCGGCAGGCTGCCGAAACCGGGCGTCTGCGCGGAGACGCTGGCAACGGCCGGTGCCACATAGGCAGCCAGTTCGGTCGCCGTGATCAGCCCGTCGCCGTTCAGGTCGGCCTTGCCCTGCAGGCCCTGCAGCAGCGTCCAGGTGAAGACCGAATGGCCTTCCGGCCCGTCATCCGCCACTTCCTGGTCCGCGCCGCCGGCGGTCAGCATCTGCCGCGCCATCCGCTTCGCGTTGTCGCGCAGGTAGTTGCCGGCGCCGCCACGGGTCAGGCCCAGGCCGCTGTAGCAGGCGTCCATCACGAAGAACACATGCTTGGCCGCCACGCTGGTGGCGATGGCCTGGATCTCGCCCATCGAGATCGCGTCGGTGCCGGTCTGCTTCGGATCGGCATCGGCCGGCACGAGGTAGCCGACCTCGCGCGAGCCCTGCTGCACCGTGGCGCCATGGCCGGCGTAGAAGACGAAGAGCCGGTCGTCGCGCTTCAGCTTGCCGTCGCCGAAACGCTCGTGGAAGGTGTCCAGGATGCCCTTGCGCGTGGCCTCGCCGTCCTTCAGCAGGATGACCTTGGCGGCGTCGAAGCCCAGCCGCTCCACCAGCGTCTTGCGCACGTCCTCAGCGTCGTGCACCGCATGCTTGAGCTTGGGCCACTTGGCATAGTCGTCGATGCCGACGACCACCGCCCAGGAATCCGCATAGCCGCTGGTCACGGGCTGCGGCGCCGCGCCCTGCACGCTGAAGCCCTGGCCGTCCCAGGCGGCGAAGCGGTAACCCTCGGCCACCAGCCGGTCCAGGATCACCGGCAGCGCCTTGGCGGCCTGCGGGTGGATGTCGTGGAACAGCACGATGCCGCGGCCTTCCTTGGCCACCTCGCGCAGCACGCGGTCGGCGACGGAGCTGGGCACCGGATCGGCCCAGTCCAGCGAGTCGATGTTCCACATCACCGAGCGCAGCTTCGCCTCGCCCAGCAATTGCAGGCCCTCGGCGTTGCGGGCACCGTAGGGGAAACGGAAGATCGGCGCGCGACGCGAATCCATCGCGCGCAGCAGCGTGTCAGCCTGCAGCACCTCGGCCTTCAGCGCCTCGCCCTTCTCCTTGGAGAGCTGGGCATGGCTGAAGCTGTGGTTGCCCACCGCATAGCCCTCGGCGACGAGCCGCCGCGCCACGGCGGCGCCGGGGCCCAGCTTGGCCTGCTGGTTCTGCGGATCGACGCTGCCCAGGTTGCGGCCGACCTCGAAGAAGGTGCCCGGCACGCCGTACTGCTTCAGCACGGCGACGACCTCTTCCGTGTAGACCGCATGCGGGCCGTCGTCGAAGGTCAGCGCGATGGTCTTGGGCGGCAGCGCGTTGCCGAAGATCTCGGCCGGCGTGTCTTCCTTGGGCAGCTCCGCCGCCGTGTACGGCACGATGACGCCGTATTCCTTCAGCAACTGCTCGCGGGAAACCAGCGTGCGCAGCTTGGCGAGGTAGTCGTCCCACTTCTCGCGCTTCAGCACGATGCCGCGCTGGTCGGACAGGCCCGAGAACGCGCGGCCGATCTCCTTGTCGTAGTTGCGCTCGATCTCGTCCAGCGCGTCCTTGTCCTCGGCGATGCGCTTGAGCAGCTTGATCGCCGGCAGACTGGAATCGCCGGCCAGCGCGGTCTTCAGTCCGTCCAGCGCGGCGCGGAAGGCCAGACGGTCGGCATCGAACAGCTCGGGCGCCGATTCGACGTAGTCCAGCGCCTGGCGACCGGCCTCGATCCGCGCCGCCGCGGGTAGCTTCAAGGCCTCATCGCCGAAGCGGCGCTCGGCCTCCAGCTTGTCGTGGAACAGCGCCTGGCCGATGGCCAGCACCTGCTTCGCCTGCTCGGGCGGCAGGGCATCGCGGCCCTCGGTCAGCACGATGATCTGGCGGTGGCGCAGCAGCAGCGGGGCGAGGGCCTGCTGAAGCACCGGGTTGGCGGGCGACTGGGCCACGGGTGCAGTCGCCGCCGGCGCCACGACCGGCCGGCTCCGCCACCAGGCAAAGCCGCCGCCGACGCCAGCCAGCACGACGATGGGAACGATGAAGCGCAGTGCCTTCCTCATAG
>NZ_LYVQ01000200.1 GCF_001984095.1 Pelomonas sp. KK5 | reverse complement strand
CATGCACGAAGGCGAACACCCCGCCCCCGGCCCGTGCCACCAGGCTCGGGTGGACCAGGTTGCGCAGCTGCTGGCCGACGTGGCGCAGCACGTAGTCGCCGACATCGCGCCCGAGGCCGTCGTTGACCGCCTCGAAATGGTCGATCGACACCAGGCCCAGCAGGTACTCGCGCCCGGCGTCGAGCTCCTCGGCCATGTGGCGCACCAGGGTGACCACATTGGGCAGGCCGGTGAGCTGGTCCACATAGGCCAGGTTCTCGATCTTCTGCACCATCACGCTGTTGTCCAGGCCCACGGCGATGTTGATGCAGAACAGCTCCAGCAGCTTGCGGTCGAGGCGGCCGATCGGCGCCATCGTCCGGATCACGACGACCACCTCGCCGATGCGGGTGGCCGGCACGTACAGGCAGCTGATGCGCGGCTTAAACAGGTTGCGCCGGGTCGCCAGCACCTCGGCCACTTCCACGGCCAGGCCCTCGTAGGTCTCATCGTCGAGCTGGCCGCCGCTGTGGCCGGCGAAGCTGCCGGCCGCCGCGTAGACATGCAGCTGCGGCCGCCCCGGCTGGCGGGCCGGCGTGGCGACGCAGACGATGCCGTCCGGCGGCGTGTGCAGCAGCGCGGCGGTCTGGGTCAGGATGCCGCCGGCGAAGCGCTCGATCTCGCAGTTGCTCAGCAGCCGCGCCGAGGCCTCGATCACCCGCTCCAGGCCGCGCCGGTTCTCCTGGATCGTGCGGATCTGCTGGTAGGAGCGCAGTGCCGCGGTGACCGAGGTCACCAGCTGCTCGCCGGTGATGAAGGACTTCTCCTTGTAGTCGTTGATGTCGTAGTCCTGGATCACGCGGATCTCGGGCGCATAGCCGGGCTGGCCGGTGCGAAGGATCAGCCGGATCTCGCTGTTGTGCAGCGTCTGGCGGATGTAGCCGACCAGCTCCAGGCCGGCATGCTCGTGCTCCATCACCACGTCCACCAGCGCGCAGGCGATACCCGGGTTGCAGGCCAGCACCTCGCGGGCTTCGGCCGCCGAATAGGCATTCAGATAGAGCAGCGGCCGGCCGGCGAAACGAAAGCCGCGCAGCGCGAATTCGGTGGCCTCATGGATCGAACGGTCGTCATCGACGATCAGCAGCAGCCAGGGCTCGCCGAGCTCCTCGGGGCTCGCGGCGGCATCGTCGTGGAGCACGACGAAATCGTCGTCGTCGCCGTGATCGCCGTCCTGGCGCCTGTCCGCGCCTGCGTCCGTCTGAGACATCGCCCTCCCGACCCGGTGCTGTGCTGCGCCGGCGCAAAGATTCTGACATGCAGCAGGGACAATCACGCCATGCAAGAAAGAACCGCCGACGAACTCCGCCAGGCCGCCCTCGCGGTGCTCCGCGAGAGCGACCCTGCCGCCAAGGCCGCCCTGGCGCGCGCACTGCAGGCACGCGCACCGGCGCCGGATCCGAGCCTGCAACTGGCCCGACCCGAAGGCCTGCCCGGCCGCCCGGACCGCCCGCGCCTGGTGCCCACGCTGCAGGTGCCCAAGCGCTCGCCCTTCACCACCGAAGGCCGAGCCGCGCTGCTGCATGCGATCGCCCATATCGAGTTCAACGCGATCAACCTCGCGCTGGATGCCATCTGGCGCTTCCCCGGCATGCCGGCCGACTACTACGCCGACTGGCTGCAGGTGGCCGGCGAGGAGGCGCTGCATTTCACGCTGCTGCACGAGCACCTGCAGTCGCTGGGTTTCCGCTACGGCGACTTCGACGCCCACGACGGCCTGTGGACCATGGCCGAGCGCACCGCCGGCGACGTGCTGGCCCGCATGGCCCTGGTGCCGCGCACGCTGGAGGCGCGCGGCCTGGACGCGACGCCGCCGCTGCAGGCCAAGCTGGCCCGCGCCGGCGATGCGCGCGCGGTCGAGATCCTCGACGTGATCCTGCGCGACGAGATCGGCCATGTGCGCATCGGCAACCGCTGGTATCGCCATCTGTGCCGGGAGCGGGGCGTCGACCCGATCACGCTGTATCCGGAGCTGGTCCAACGCTACGAAGCACCGCGGCTGCGCCCGCCCTTCAACCGCGAGGCGCGCGAGCTCGCCGGCTTCAGCGAAGAGGAACTCGCCTACCTGGGACAATCAGGGTCATGATGCCCCCACGTTCACTTCGTTCACTGCCCCCCGAGGGGGCGCGCAGCGCCTTCGGGCGGCCGGGCGGCGCCGCATGAACCGCGTCCGTGCCAACCTCCTCCTCGTCGTCATCGCCCTGATCTGGGGTTCCGCCTTCGTGGCGCAAAGCCGCGGCATGGCCGACGTCGGCCCGATGCTGTTCACCGGCGTGCGCTTCCTGATCGGCGCGCTGGTCGTGGCCCCGCTGGCCTGGTTCGAGCTGCGCGGCCTGAAGGCGCAGCAGCGCGCGCTGGGCCGCGGCGACGGCCTCAAGATCGCCGGCCTGGGCCTGCTGCTGCTGCTCGGCGCCGCCATGCAGCAGATCGGCATCCTCTACACCACCGTCACCAATGCCGGCTTCCTCACCGCGCTGTACGTGCCGCTGGTGCCCTGCCTCGGCTGGTTGCTGACGCGCCACCTGCCCCACTGGTCCGTGTGGCCCGGCGCGCTGGCCTGCCTGATCGGTGCCTTCCTGCTCTCGGGCGCGCACGAGCTGAAGATCGGCGTCGGCGACCTCTGGGTGATCGCCTCCGCCGTGCCCTGGGCCTTCCATGTGCTGATGGTGGGCCGGGTGGCGGACCGCATGGGCGCGCCCTTCGCGGTGGCCTGCGGGCAGTTCATCGTCTGCGGCCTGCTGGCGCTGGCCTGGGCGCTGGCGGCCGAGCCGGTCAGCTGGGCGGGCCTCAGCGCCGCCGCGGGCCCGATCCTCTATACCGGCGTGATGTCGGTGGGCATCGCCTTCACCGGCCAGGTGATCGCGCAGCGCCATGCGCATGCGGCGGACGCGGCCATCATCCTCTCGGCCGAGACCCTGTTCGCCGCGATCTTCGGCTATGTGCTGATGGGCGACCGGCTCAACAGCGCGGGCCTGTTCGGCTGCGCGCTGATCCTGGCCAGCATGATGCTGATCCAGCTGCTGCCGCTGCTGCCGGGCCGTAGACTGGCCCGGTGAATACGGGAGACCCGACATGAGCGATGCCAGCCTCGACGCCTACTGGATGCCCTTCACCGCCAACCGGCAGTTCAAGCAGGCGCCGCGCCTGCTGACCCGGGCCGACGGGATGTACTACCGGGACGACAAGGGCCGTCAGGTGCTCGACGGTGCGGCGGGCCTGTGGTGCGTCAATGCCGGCCACAACCGGCCTCGCATCGTGCAGGCGATCCAGCAGCAGGCCGCCGAGCTGGACTACGCGCCGCCCTTCCAGATGGGCCACCCGAAGGCCTTCGAGCTGGCCGAGCGGCTGGTGCAGCTGCTGCCTGCCGGCCTGTCCAAGGTGTTCTACACGAACTCCGGCTCGGAGTCGGTGGAGACGGCGCTGAAGATGGCGATCGCCTACCACCGCGTGCGCGGCGAAGGCCAGCGCACCCGGCTGATCGGCCGCGAGCGCGGCTACCACGGCGTCAACTTCGGCGGCATCTCGGTCGGCGGCATCAGCGGCAACCGCAAGATGTTCGGCACGATGCTGGGCGGCGTCGACCACATCCGCCACACGCACGACCTGGCCCGCAATGCCTTCTCGGTCGGGCAACCCGCGCACGGCGCCGAGTTTGCCGATGACCTCGAGCGCGTGATCGCGCTGCACGACGCCTCGACGATCGCGGCCGTCATCGTCGAGCCGGTGGCCGGCTCCACCGGCGTGCTGATCCCGCCGGTCGGCTACCTGCAGCGCCTGCGCGAGATCTGCGACCGCCACGGCATCCTGCTGATCTTCGACGAGGTCATCACCGGCTTCGGCCGCACCGGCAAGCCCTTCGGCGCCCAGACCTTCGGCGTCACGCCGGACCTGATGACGCTGGCCAAGGGCCTGAGCAACGGCTGCGTGCCGATGGGTGCGGTGGCCGCCAGCGCCAAGGTGCACGACACCTTCATGACCGGCCCCGAGCACCTGATCGAGTTCCTGCACGGCTACACCTACTCGGCCCATCCGCTGGCCTGCGCCGCCGCGCTGGCCACGCTGGACACCTATGCCGAGGACAGGCTGCTGACCCGTGCCGCTGAGCTGGAGAGTTATTTCGCCGAGCGGCTGCACTCGCTGAAGGGCGAGCCGCATGTCATCGACGTGCGCAATATCGGCCTGGTCGGCGGCATCGAGCTGGCACCGATCGCCGGCGAGCCGGCCAAGCGCGGCTTCGGCGTGTTCCTGGACTGCTGGGAACAGGGCGTGCTGATCCGCACCACCGGCGACACGATCGCGCTGTCGCCGCCGCTGATCATCGAGCGTGAGCAGATCGACCGGCTGGTCGACACGATCCGCGCGGCGCTACGCCGCGCGGCCTGATCGTCGCGATCAGGCGACCTTGAAGACCCGGACCAACGAGGTCAGCCGCTCGGCCTGGTGATTCAGGCTCTGCGCGGCCGCGGTGCTCTGCTCGACCAGCGCCGCGTTCTGCTGCGTCACCTCGTCGAGCTGGCCCACCGCCTCGCTGACCTGCTGCAGCCCGCCGCTCTGCTCGCGGGTGGCATGCGAGATCTCGCTGATCAGGCCGGAGACGCGCTTCACCTCGGCCACCAGGGCGCCCATGGTCTGGCCGGCCTGCTGGACCTGGCGGGTGCCGCTGTCCACCTTCTCCACGTTCTCGGCGATCAGCTGCTTGATCTCGCGCGCGGCCTGGGCGCTGCGCTGGGCCAGCGAGCGCACCTCGGACGCGACCACCGCGAAGCCGCGGCCCTGTTCGCCGGCGCGCGCTGCCTCGACGGCGGCGTTCAGGGCCAGGATGTTCGTCTGGAAGGCGATGCCGTCGATCACCGAGGTGATGTCGGCGATCTTGCTGCTCTGCGCGCTGATCGCCTCCATCGTGTGGACCACGCCGTTGACCGCCTGGCCGCCCTGGGCGGCGACGTTGCTGGCCGCGCTGGCCAGCTCGGTCGCCTGCTGCGCAGCCTCGGCGTTATGTTGGACGGTCGTGCTGAGCTGCGCCATCGAGGAGGCGGTCTGCTGCAGGCTGCTGGCCTGGTTCTCGGTACGGTTGGAGAGGTCGTGGTTGCCGGCGGCGATCTCGCTGGAGGCCATCTGGATCGAGCCCGCCGCCTCGTTGACGTCGGCCACCAGCGAGCGCAGCGAGTCGCGGGTGCGCAGCAGCGCAGACATCAGGCTGCGCGCATCGTCGCGCTGCACCGGCACGTCCACCACCAGGTCGCCGGCCGCCACCTTCTCGAGCACCTCGCGGGCCAGCGAGGGGTCGCCGCCCAGTTCGCGGCGCATCACCGCGCGCAGGTTCAGCAGGAAGCCGACGCTGATCGCCAGGTTCAGCAGCACCAGGCCGATCACCCAGCTGCGGGCCTGGCTCATCGTGGCGGCGGCGCCGTCGCGGGCCTCGGCCTTGTCGGCGGCGCTGGCCTTCTTGATCTCCAGCAGGTCGGCGCGCAGGTCGCGCCAGGTCGGGGTTTCCTTCTTGTTGACCAGCGTGATTGCGGCCGCCGCGTCGTTGGCGGCCACCAGCTTCAGCACCTCGGCCTGGGCTTCGGCCAGCTTGGCGCGCTTGTCGTCCATCGCCTTCAGCTTGGCGAGCTGCTCGCCCTGCGCCGCCTCGCGCGCCTCGCCATTCGCCTTGTCGTAGGCCTTGGCGGCGTTCTCCAGGTTGTCGTAGGCCTTCTTGTTGGCGGGATCCAGCACGATGTTGCGCAGCGCCTGGCCCATCTGCAGGCCCTGGGCGTACATCTCGTTGGTGGCGGTGGCCAGCGCGTCTTCCTGGTTGAAGTAGCTGCCGAGCTGGCGGTCCATGCCCAGCGTGGCCATGCACACGACCGCGCCCAGCACCAGCGTCAGCACCGCCGGCACCGCCTGCGCCATCATCACCTTCTGCGTGAATCTCATTTGCAACCCCTCTCCCTGGCGAAAATCGAATATCGGAAATGCTACGTGCTAACGCGTATTCCGAGCGCATATCGCCCGGCATGGGCCGGGCGGTTTGCGTGAAATTTCCGCTTTGGGCGAGGGCTTGTGCTTCAGTGCCCGGCGAGGTCGCGCCGCGCCAGCATGCTGCCCAGCAAGGCGTCGACGATGCCGCCGCCACCGGCGCCTGCCGCCCCGCCGGCCACCATCACCTCCGGCACCAGCTTGGTCCCGGCGCGGCCGAAGGCCTCGGCGATCTGGATGCCGGCATAGTTGCCGGCTCCGACCGCATTGGTCTTCAGCTGGATCACCGCCGCCTCGGCCTCGCCGACCTGGCGGATCACCGTGGCATCGGCCTCGCCGTTGACGCGGGTCACCCGCGCATCGGCCTCCGCATTGATGGTCTTGGAGCGGGCCTGGCCCTCGGCGGCATGGACCGCGGCTTCGGCATCGAAGCGCGCGATCGCCACCTTGCGCTCGGCCGCCACCACCTGCGGCTGCGTGTCCGCCAGCGCCTTGGCCTGCTCGAGCTTCTGGCGCTCCGTCTGGGCCTGCTGCTGGGTGACGAAGGTGGCTTTCTGGGTCTCGGCCACCTTGCGCTCGGTCAGCGGCTTCATCAACTCCTCCGGCGGATTGATGTCACCGATCAGGGTCTCCACCGCGCCGACGTTGTACTGCGCCAGCGCCGCGGCGATCGCGGCCTTGGCCTCGGCCTGGCGCTCGGAGCGGCTGCTGAGGAAGTCGATCACGTCGGACTTCTGCGCCGCGTTGCGGAAGTAGTTGCCGATGGTCGGCTCCAGCACCTGGGTGACCAGCGCGTCCATGCTGCCGAAGCGGGCGATCACGCGGGGCGCATCGTTGCGCGGGATGTGGATGATCTGCGAGACGTCCAGGTTGTAGGAGAAGCCGTCGGACGAGCGGACCTTGATCGTGCTGAGCTTGGCATCGAGGTTGTGGGCCTCCGTGCGGCCGGTGGCCCAGTTGAGCACCACGTTGGCGGTGGGCACGATGCGCACCTTGTGGGTGTGCGGGTTGATCGGGTACATGCCCGGGTCCAGCGGCTCCACCCACACGCCCTTCTCGCCGCGCGCCACCAGGTTGCCATGGCGGAAGTCGGCGCCGGTCACATCGCGTCCCTCGCGGCCCACATAGGCCACGACGACGCCGACGTTGGCGATCGGCACGTTCGTCTGCTCCACCATCTCCACGGTGGCGAACTTCGGGTTGATGAAGTAGCGGCCCGACAGCAGCACCTGCTCCTGCAGGCCCTTGTTGCCACCGGCGTCGACGAAGCGCTGCGGATCCTGGAACAGGTTGTGGCCCGGCACCTCGGGGCCGGCGATCTCGCCGGTGGCCAGCGGCCGGCCCTCGCGGGTGGTGACGATGCCGATGCGGCCCTCGGGCACGTCGGTGACCTCGGCCAGCTCGACCTTGAACAGCATCGGGTTGATGCGGTAGGTGCCTTGCGGGACGATGGTCATCTGCGGGCCGCGCTCGCCGCCGCCCTCGATGAAGGCGCGTGCATCCTGGAACGAGTCACAGGCCACCTGGCGGCCGATCACGCGGCCCTCGGCCAGCGGCCGGCCGTCGCGCGCCTCCACCACGCCGATCATGCCCGCGCCGACCACCGTCATCGGCGCCGGCGTGACCTTGAAGACCAGCGGGTTGATGCGCCAGGTGCCGGGCGACAGCAGCGCCATCTGCGCGCCACGCTCGCCGCCGCCGGCGAGGAAGGCCAAAGCGTCCTGGAAGTTGTCGCAATCGACCTGGCGGCCGACGATGCGGCCGTCCGGCAAGGCCTGGCCATCGCAGCTCTCGACCAGGCCGATCTCGCCGGCTGGGATCATCAGCTGCCTCACGATCGCGATCTTGTACTGCCAGGGCCACAGGCCCCAGTGCAGGCCCGGGGCCAGCGTGGCGGCCTGGATGCCGGCCTCGCCGTGCAGCGCGACGATCTTGCCCGGCGGCAGCTCGCGGTGCTCGCCGAAGAGCACGAACTTCTTGACCACGGTGCCGATCGAATCGTCGGGCACGACGTAGATGCCCAGCAGCCACTTGCCGCACTTGAGCAGCAGCAGGAGCGCCAGGAGGCCGATGAACCAGCCGTAGTAGGCCGAGACGAAGGCGGAGAAAGTGTCCATGTTGACGCGGAGGCTCGGTCCGCTTGCCTGTTGAGGTGAAGGCAGCGTAGTGAGCAGCGCGTCAGGAAAGCATCAGGATGCGGGAGCCGGCGGTGGCGCCTGCGAGACGATGGTGTGCATCACCCGTTGCGGGAACGGGATGTCGATGCCCATCTCGTTGAGCGTCTTCAGGATCGCGAAGTTGACGTCCGAGCGCACGCCGCCGGTGCCGTTGTGCGGGTCGGCGATCCAGAAGTAGATGGTCAGCTCCAGGCCGTCGGCAGCGAAGTTCGTCAGCTGCACGGCCGGCCCCGGATCGGCCAGCACCCGCTTGACCTCGCTCACCACGCCCACCAGCTTGGGCACCAGCACGTCCAGGTCGGTGCCGTAGGCCACCTGCACCACCGTGTTGACCGACACCTTGGGATCGGCCAGCGAGCTGTTCTCCACCCGCTGCGTGATCAGCAGTTCGTTGGGCACGATGGCCTCGCGGCCGCCCAGCGAGCGGATCACCGTGTAGCGGGTCTTGATGTCGGAGATGCGGCCCTCGAAGTTGTCCACCTTGACCATGTCGCCGATGCGCAGCGAGCGCTCGGCCAGGATCACGAAGCCGGACACATAGTTGGACGCCAGCTTCTGCAGGCCGAAGCCGATGCCCACACCCAGGGCGCCGCCGAGCACGCCCAGCGCGGTGAGGTCCACGCCCGCGGCCGAGAGCGAGAACATCAGGCCCACGAACAGCAGCAGCGTGCGCGTGACGTTGACCGCGATCTTGCGCAGCGAGAGGTCCATCGTGCCGCTGCGCAGCACCCGCGCCTCGACGGCGCTGGAGACCCACAGGGCCAGCACCAGCACGATGGCGGCGGTCATCAGGCCCTGCAGGATGTCCAGCACGGTGACGTGCGAGGTGCCGACCTTGAAGCGTATCTCGTCCAGCCCGTCCAGCAGCACCGGCAGGATGCCGGTCACCCAGAGGATGGAGCCCAGCCAGGCGACCCAGGAGACGCTGCGCTCGATCAGCTTGATGATGCGCGACTCCGGTGCCGCGGCGCGCAGCACGCGCACCGTCAGCCGGATCACGACCAGCGCGATCAGCACCGGGATGACGAGGCGGAACACCGCCGGCGCCACGCCCAGCCGCGGCAGCACCGGCCGTGCGGCCAGGGCCAGCACCAGGGCCAGCACCGGGAACAGCACGCCGTCGAACACCTTCTGGCCGAACAGCACCGGCATCGCATGGTTGCCATGCGCTTCCTGCAGGCGCTTGAGCTGCCACACCACCAGCCAGGACAGCAGCAGCACCACCAGCAGCAGCGCCAGCTCGGTCAGCGCGGCGGGTTTCAACAGGGCGGCGCCGAGCGCCTGGAGTTCTTCTTCGTTGAGGGGCTTGTTCATCGGTCCGACTGGCGTACTGCGGTCAAGGGTCAGACCTTAACAGCTTCTTAGATGCCAGCCAGGACCCTGAGATGCGCGCCGACGCTGCGGGCCAGCGCGGCCAGGTTGTAGCCGCCTTCCAGCGACGAAACGATGCGGCCCTTGGCATGGCGCTCGGCCACGTCCTTGATGCGCCAGGTGATCCATTCGTAGTCGGCCTCGACCAGGCCCAGTTGGCCCAGGTCGTCGTCGCGGTGGGCGTCGAAGCCGGCGGAGATGAAGATCATCTGCGGCTTGAACTTCTCCAGCGCCGGCATCCACGTCGACTCGATCACCTCGCGGATCTCGGCGCCGCGGGTGTAGGGCGGGATCGGCACGTTGACCATGTTGTCGCCCAGCGGCCGGGTGCCCGAATACGGATACAACGGGTTCTGGAAGATGCTGACCATCAGCACCCGCTCGTCGTTGGCGATGATGTCCTCGGTGCCGTTGCCGTGGTGGACGTCGAAGTCGATGATGGCCACGCGCTCCAGCCCGCGCACGTCCAGCGCATGGCGTGCCGCCACGGCCACGTTGTTGTAGAAGCAGAAGCCCATCGCCTGGCCGCGCGTCGCATGGTGGCCCGGCGGACGCACGGCGCAGAAGGCGTTCTCGGCCTGGCCGTCGATGACCAGGTCGGTGGCGCGCACCGCGGCGCCGGCGGCGCGCATCACGGCGGCGCGGGTGCCGGGGCCGGCGAAGGTGTCGGGGTCCAGCGCGCGGGTCTCGTTGTGCGTCTCGCACTCGCTCAGCAGCGAGTCGAGTTCCATCACGTACTTCGCGTCGTGCGCGCGCTCGACGTCGGCCAGCTCGACCAGCGGCGCCTCGTGCCGCTCAAGCGCGACCTCGATGCCGCTGGCGATCAGCCAGTCCTCGATCGCGCCCAGGCGCTGCGGGCACTCGGGATGCCCGCGGCCCATGTCGTGCTGCTGGCAGTCGGGGTGGCTGAAGTAGGCGGTGGGCATGTCGTCTCGCTCGGTAGGTCGCTTGCCGTTTTGCGCTATGGTCGCGGCATGGTCGAACTCCGCTCACATAACCCGGCATTGGTGCAGCAGCTGGTCGCCCTGCAACGGCAGATTAGCACGATCATCAAGGGCAAGCCGGCCCAGATCCGCGACTGCCTGGCCTGTCTGATCGCCGGCGGCCACCTGCTGATCGAGGACCTGCCCGGCGTCGGCAAGACCACGCTGGCGCATGCGCTGTCGATCTCGCTGGGACTGAAGTTCTCGCGCCTGCAGTTCACCGCCGATCTGATGCCCTCGGACCTGACCGGCGTGTCGGTCTACGAGCGCGAGAAGGCCAGCTTCGTCTTCCATCCCGGCCCGGTCTTCGCCCAGGTGCTGCTGGCCGACGAGATCAACCGCGCCGGCCCCAAGACCCAGAGCGCGCTGCTGGAGGCGATGGAGGAGAACCAGGTCAGCGTGGACGGCACGAGCCATGCGCTGCCCGAGCCCTTCTTCGTGATCGCCACGCAGAACCCGAGCGAGCAGCTGGGCACCTATCCGCTGCCGGAATCGCAGCTGGATCGCTTCCTGATGTGCATCTCGCTGGGCTATCCCGATGCGCTGGCCGAACGCGAGCTGCTGGCCGGCCAGGACAGCCGCGAGGCACTGCGCGCGCTGCAGCCGCTGATGAACCCGGCCGAGCTGCTGGCGGCGCAGCAGGCCGTGCGCGGCATCCACGCCTCGGGCCCGCTGCTGGACTACCTGCAGGCGCTGCTGGCGGCCACCCGCTCGGGCCAGTGGTTCGCCGAGGGCCTGAGCCCTCGCGCGGGCCTGGGCGTGCTGCGCGCCGCGCGGGCGGTAGCGTTGCTCAGCGGCCGCGACTTCGTTTCGCCCGACGACGTGCAGGCGATCCTGCCGCAGACCATCGCCCACCGCCTGCGCCCCCGCGCCGGCGCTGGCCGGGGTGCGCGAGAACAGGTGCGGGCAATGATCGAGGCGATTCCCTTGCCATGAACCCGCGGCAACGCTGGCAGGAATGGTGGCAGCGCCGCCACCCGCCGCGCGACACCCACGCGCTGGAACAGCGCAACATCTACATCGTCCCCACCCGCGCAGGCCTGGCCTTCTGCCTGACGCTGGGCGTGCTGCTGCTGGCCTCGATCAACGACCAGCTGAGCCTGGGCTACATGCTGACCTTCCTGCTCGCGGGGTCAGGTCTTGCATCCATGCACACGACGCACGGCAACCTGCGCGGCCTGAACCTGGACCTGAAGGCGCCCGCCCCGGTGTTCGCCGGCGGGGACGTGGAACTGGAGATCAGGCTGCACAACCCGGGCCGGTCGCGCCACGGCATCGGCCTGCGCGTGCAGGGCGCGCCCGAAGGCGAGATCGCCTGGACCGACGTGCCGGCACGCGGCCACGCCACGCTGGCCCTGCGCTACCCGGCGCCGGCGCGGGGCCTGCACGGCATCCCGACGCTGCAGATCATCACCCGCTTCCCGCTGGGCCTGTTCCGCGCCTGGAGCTACTGGCGGCCGGCGGCGCGAGCCTGGGTCTATCCGCAGCCGGAGGCGCCGGTGGTGCCTTTCCCGCTCCAGTCCGGCGCCGAGGGCGAGGCGGAGGCGGCCGCCACCGGCCGGCTGGAGCCGGGCCAGGAGTTCGAGGGCGTGCGCCTGTACCGCCGCGGTGACCCGCTGCGCCAGGTGCTGTGGAAGAAGGCGGCACTGAGCCTGGCCCAGGGCACGCCGCCCTGGGTGCGCGAGACCGCGGCGCCGCTGCCGCAGTCGCTGTGGCTGGAGGAGCCGCGCGCGCTGCCGGAGCGCGAGGCCCGGCTGTCGCGGCTGGCCGCC
>NZ_LYVQ01000199.1 GCF_001984095.1 Pelomonas sp. KK5 | reverse complement strand
CAGCTGGACCGAGTTCCTCGCCAACCGCCGCTACGGCGTGCTGCAGGTCAACTTCCGCGGCTCCGACGGCTACGGCAGCGAGTTCAAGCGGGCTGGCCTGCAGCGCTGGGGCCTGGAGATGCAGGACGATCTCAGCGACGCCGTCGACTGGGCCGTGGCGCAGGGCTATGCCGATCCGAAGCGCATCTGCATCGTCGGCGGCAGCTACGGCGGCTATGCAGCGCTGATGGGCCTGGTGAAGACGCCGCAGCTCTACCGCTGCGGTGTGAGCTTAGCCGGCGTGACCGACCTGCAGGACCTGGTGCGCTACGAGTCCGACTACTACGGCGGCCGCGTGCAGGCCGAGGCGCAGATCGGCGATTGGTGGAGCGACCGCGAACGGCTCAAGGCCACATCGCCGGCCCGCCAGGTCGAGCGCATCCGCGCGCCGGTGCTGCTGATGCACGGCAGCGACGACCGCGTGGTGCCGGTCGAGCAGAGCCGCGACATGGCCAAGGCGCTGCAGCGTGCCGGCAAGCCGGTGCGCTATGTCGAGCAGGACGGCGGCGACCACCAGCTCAGCCGCAACGTCAACCGGCTGCAGTTCTTCCAGGAGCTGGAGGCCTTCCTGGCCGCCAACCTGGGCCGCGGCGGAGGCGCCGAGTGAGCATCACGGTGATCGAGATGGGCGCGGGCGACCTGCCCGACGTGCTGGCGATCCAGGCCCGCTGCTACGACGCGGCCAAGCACGAGTCCGCGGCGGTGTTCCAGGCCAAGCTGGACGCGGCGCCGGGCTGCAGCTTCGTGGCTCGCCGCGGCGCGACCACGCTGGGCTACCTCGTGGCCGTGCCGGCACTCATGGGCCTGCCGCCGCCGCTGCACGGCGAGGACTGCCCGCTGCCGCCGGCGCCCGACTGCCTCTACCTGCACGACATGGCCGTCGCCCCCGAGGCCCGCGGCAGCGGCAGCGCGCGGGCGCTGGTGGCGGCCTTCCTCGCGCAGCAGCGGCGCCTGGGCTTCGCCCATGCCGCGCTGACCGCCGTCAACGGCGCGTCCGGCTACTGGGAGCGGCTCGGCTTCACCGCCCGTGACGCCGTCGGGCTGGACAGTTATGGTGACGGCGCCGTCTACATGACCCGACAGGAGTAGCCAACCATGCTCAAGCCGATCGCCAATCTGGACGAACTCGAATTCGATGACGTCGAGAACAACGGTTACTACACGTCCAGGCGGGCCCGCTTCAGCGCTTCCATCGGCGCCCGCAAGCTCGGCTACAACCTCACCGAGCTGCCGCCCGGCAAGACGCAATGCCCCTTCCACGCGCACCGGATCGAGGAGGAGATGTTCCTGATCCTCGACGGCGAAGGCGAGCTGCGCTTCGGCAGCGAGCGCTACCCGATCCGCCGCAACGACGTGATCGCCTGCCCGGTCGGCGGCCCGGAGGTGGCCCACCAGATCATCAACACCGGCACGACGACGCTGCGCTACCTGAGCCTGTCCAACCTGGGCGACGTGGAGATCTGCGAGTACCCGGACTCGGGCAAGACCGGCCTGTTCGCCGACACGCCCGGGGCGCCGACGCTGCGCGCGCTGCACCGCGACGCGGCGAAGGTCGACTACTACGACGGCGAGAGCACGACGCCACCGGGCGCGTAGGCCGCCAGCCGTTCCTCGAAGCGCTCCGCCGGCTCGGCCCGGCCGAACAGCCAGCCCTGCGCCTGCGCGCAGCCGGCGTCGGCCAGCCAGCGGCGCTGCGCCTCGGTCTCCACGCCCTCGCCGATCACCTCCAGCGCCAGGCCGCGGCCCAGCGCGATGATGGCGGTGGCGATGGCCGCGTCGGCGCCTTCCTGGTCCACCAGCGCGACGAAGCTGCGGTCGATCTTGAGCCGCGAGACGGCGAAGCTCTTGAGCTTGCCGAGGTTGGAATAGCCGGTGCCGAAATCGTCGATCGCCAGGCGCACGCCCAGCCCGGCGAGCTGGCGCAGATTGGCCGCGCTGGCGGCATTGCCGTCGGTGAACAGGCTCTCGGTGATCTCCAGCTCCAGCCGCTCGGGCGGGAAGCCGGTGGTGAGCAGCACCTCGGCCACGCGCTCGCCGAAGTCGGCCTCGTTGAGCTGGCGCGGCGACACGTTGACGGCGATCTGCAACGGCCGGCCGTCGATGCCGCGCCAGTGCAGCGACTGGCGGCAGGCGCGGTCCAGCACCCAGTCGCCCAGCGGCACGATCAGGCCGGTCTCCTCGGCCACGCCGATGAAGCGGTCCGGCATCACCAGGCCCAGCTCCGGGTGGCGCCAGCGCAGCAGCGCCTCGGCGCCGAACAGGCTGCCGTCGTCGATGCGCACCAGCGGCTGGTAGTGCAGCTCGAAGGCGCCGCGGGCCAGCGAGTCGCGCAGCTCGGTCTCCAGGTCCAGCCGCTCGCGGATCGTGCGCTCCAGCTCGCCGGTGAAGGCGCGCGCCTCGTTGCGGCCCTCGCGCTTGGCCTGGTACATCGCGGCATCGGCCTTGCGCAGCAGGGTCTCGGCATCGCGCCCGTCCTCGGGGAAGCGGCTCACGCCGATGCTGCAGGTCACGTGCAGCTGGCGGCCCTGCAGCGACACCGGCTCGCCCACGCGCTCCCGCACCCGCGCCAGCAGCGCGTCCAGCAGCACCTCGCCGCGGCCCTGGGTCTCCAGCAGCACGACGAACTCGTCGCCGCCGAGCCGCGCCACCACGTCGTCGCTGCGCACGCAGCCGGCCAGGCGCTCGGCCACCGTCTTCAGCAGCACGTCGCCGGTGTCGTGGCCGAGGCTGTCGTTGATGACCTTGAAGTGGTCCAGGTCGATGAACAGCAGCATGAAGGGGCCGCGCTCGGCCTCGCGCTCGATGCGCCGCGCCAGCTGCTCGCGCAGCTGCAGCCGGTTCGGCAGGCCGGTCAGCGCGTCGTAGTTGGCCAGTTGCTGCAGGCGCTGCTCGTGGCCGACGGTGGAGGTGCTGTCGCTGGCGACGATGACGCTGTGGCCCAGCTCGCCGTCGGCGCCGTACAGCGGCGTGGCGAACAGGTCGCACCAGATCTGCCGGCCGTCGCGCCGCAGGTAGCCGTGGCGGCGCGCCTGGCCGGCCTGCGCCGCCTCCAGCAGCTCGGCCAACGGCTGGCCGTCGGCGCGATGGGCCAGGGCCTCGACGGACTGGCCGGTCAGCTCGGCAGCCGCATAGCCGCTCATCGCCTCGAAGGCCGGGTTCACATAGGCGATCGGCTGGCCGGGGCTGCGCCGATCGACGATGCAGATGCCGGTGGCCACCGAAGCCAGCGCCAGGCTGTGCAGGCGCAGCGCCTGTTCGGCGCGGCGGCGCTCGCCGATGTCGCGCAGGTGGGCGGTGAAGCCGGGGCGGCCTTCGACCGGCGTGGCGGTCAGCGAGAGTTCCAGCGGGAACTCGCTGCCGTCGCTGCGCCAGCCCACCGTCTCGATGCGCTGGCCCAGCAGCTCGGTGGCATCGCCGGCCAGCAGCGCCTCCATGCCGCGCTGGTGCTGCTCGCGCAGCGCCGGTGGCACGATGCAGTCGGCCAGCGGGCGGCCGATCACGTCGGCGCGGCGCATGCCGAAGGCGGCCTCGGCGGCGCCGTTGAAGTGCACGATGCGGCCCTCGCCGTCCATCGTGATGATGCAGTCCAGCGCCGCCTCGAGGATGGCCTGGGTCTGCGCCGCGCTGAACTCGGCCTTGCGATTGGCGCGGGCCAGCCGCGCGGCGTCGCGGCGGCGCTGCAGGCGCAGCCGGTGGGTGTCGATGATCGAGGCCACCAGCGTCAGCAGCATCAGGCTGCTGGCGGCCAGGCCCACCAGCAGCGCCAGCCAGCCGCCGGAGAGACCCGTGCGCGGCGTCATGCAGACGCTGCCGGGCGCGAAGCGGGTGGCGGCCATGCCGGTGTAGTGCATGCCGGCCACCGCCACGCCCATCAGCAGCGCCGCGCCGACGCGCCGGCCCAGCGCCTCCTGCAGGCTCGTGTGGCGCAGGTGCAGGGCCACCGTCAGCGCGACGAAGGAGGCCACGATGGCGATCAGCACCGACAGGGCCACCATCAGCCAGTCGTAGCCGTAGGCCGGCGCCATCGCCAGGGCCGACATGCCGGCGTAGTGCATCGTGGCGATGCCCATGCCCATGGCCAGCGCGGCCACGGCGCGCTCCTCCACGCTGGTGCGCGGGCGGCGCAGGAAGCTCAGGCCCAGCGCCGAGGCGCCGATGGCCGGCAGCATCGAGCCCAGCGTGGTGGCCAGGTCGAAGGACAGCTCGATGCCCAGGTGCAGGGCCAGCATGCCGACGAAGTGCATCGCCCAGATGCCCAGGCCCATGGCCACCGCGCCGCCGCACAGCCAGCCCAGGCTGCTGCGCCCGCTCTTGCTGACGCGGGCCGCCAGGTCCAGCATCGTGAAGGCCGCGAAGGACGCGACCAGGTACGACAGCAGCACCAGCCCCAGGTCATATGAAACCGGCATCGAGCCTCTCCCCTTGAAGTCTTGTTGACGCGGCCGAATCAAGACGTTCGGTACGCGCCGCTTCTGCACGACAAGGCGACAGACTAGCGTCGGGGCTGAAACAACGGTGTCAAAAAGTTGGCGGCCCAGGGGTCATCCGCCCCGGGCTTGCGTGACTTATTGCCGGCAGGCGGCCCGCTATTTCGACAGTTCGATGAACTCGCGCACCAGCGGGTAGATCCGCTGCTGCCAGCGCCGGCCGCTGAACACGCCGTAGTGGCCCACGCCGGCCTGCACGTAGTGGCGGCGCATATAGGGCCGCAGGCCCGGGGTCAGGTCTTGCGCGGCGAGGGTCTGGCCGGCGGAGCAGATGTCGTCGCGCTCGCCTTCGACCGTCAGCAGCATCGTGCGGCGGATCGCCTCGGGCCGCACCGGCCGGCCCTTGAAGCGCAGCTCGCCGCGCGGCAGCGCGTAGTCCTGGAACACCAGGCGCACCGTCTCCAGGTAGAAGTCCGCCGCCAGGTCGGACACGGCCATGTACTCCTCGTAGAAGGTGCGGGTGATCTCGGCCTTGTCGAACTCGTCCTCGACCAGGTGGCGGTAGAAGTCCTTGAAGGCGTTGGCGTGGCGCTCCTTGTTCATGCTCATGAACGCCGAGAGCTGGACGAAGCCCGGGTACACCCGGCGGCCGCCGCCGCCCAGGCGCCAGGGGACGCTGGCGATCAGGTTGCGCTCGAACCACTCGATCGGCTTGGAGGTGGCCAGCTCGTTGACGGTGGTGGGGTTGATGCGGCAGTCGATCGGACCGGCCATCAGCGTGAGGCTGGCCGGCGTGGCCGGATGATGGTCCTCGCTCATCACCGCGACCGCCGCCAGCGCGCTGACGCAGGGCTGGCAGACCGCCAGCACATGGGCGCCGGGGCCGAGCGCCGCGATGAAGTCGATCAGGTGCTGGGTGTACTCGTCCAGGCCGAAGCGGCCGGCGGCGAGCGGCACGTCGCGCACGTTGTGCCAGTCGGTGACATAGACGTCGTGGTGCTCCAGCAGCGTGCGCACCGTGTCGCGCAGCAGCGTGGCGAAGTGGCCGGACATCGGCGCCACCACCAGCACCCGCGGCTCGCCGGCCGGCGAGCCGACCTTGGCGAAGCGGCGCAGCGTGCAGAAAGGCGTCTGCAGCGCCGCCTCCTCCTGCACCGGCAGCCCGGCGGCCGTGTCGATGCGCCACGGCGGGCGCCGGTGGGTCACCCGGGCCAGCTCCATCAGCTGCCAGCCGGCCGCAAGGCGCCGGGCCGAGGGCCAGTCCTTCAACAGCCCGTCCTCCAGAAGCGGCAGCGAGGCCCGCGTGGCCGCGTGCAGCGGCCACAGCATGTCGCTGTGCGCCTGGTAGGCCTGGTAGATCATCGCGCTCGTTCTCCGCCTGTCGTCGCGCGCGTGATGTGGTGTTGTACGCGCCGGCTCCCTGGGCGAGTCAGCACGCAAGGAGCGAGCCAATGCGCTTCTGCTCCTTCATGGCACACGCCTTGCGTGCGCGCCCGGCACCAGGAGGACTCCGACATGCCCCTTGCCGCCGCTTCCCGCAGCCGGACCCGCAGCAGCAGCACCAAGGCCGCCCCGCCGGCGGCCACGGCCACGCTGACGATCAGCAGCCGCAACTACTCGTCCTGGTCGCTGCGCGGCTGGCTGCTGGCGCGCTTCGCGGGGCTGGACTTCAGCGTCGAGGTGGTGCCGCCTGACGACGCCAGCGCGCGCCAGGAACTGCTGCTGCTGGCCCCGTCCATCCGCGTGCCCTGCCTGACGCACGAGGGCGCCAAGGTCTGGAACACCTTCGCCATCGGCTGCTACCTGGACGAGCTGAAGCCCGGCGCCGGCCTGCTGCCAGCCGAGCGCATCGCCCGCGCCCACTGCCGCTCGGTGTGCGGGGAGATGAACTCGGGCTTCGCCAACCTGCGTTCCTCGCTGCCGATGAACCTGAAGGCCCGCCACCCGGGCCACAAGATCTGGGCCGGCGCCCAGCCCGACATCGACCGCATCGTCGAGATCTGGACCGACTGCCTGGCCACCTACGGCGGGCCCTACCTGTTCGGCCCGATGCCGGGCATGGCGGACGCTATGTTCGCGCCGGTGGTGACCCGTTTCCTGACCTACGACGTGAGGCTCAACAAGCCCGCCATCCTGTACTGCCAGACGATCATGGCGCTGCCGGAGATGAAGGAATGGATCGCGGCGGCGAAGCAGGAGCCGGACGAGATCGAGGATCTGGACATGGATTTCTAGCCAGGATCGGGCCGCAGCGGTGCCATCGAGCAATTGAAACAAACGCATCGGGGCCGAAGGATGAAGCCCTGTGATCTACTCGAATCGGCTTCGGCCCCCGCCTTTTCCTCCCTGAAGCGGGAGTTTCAGCGCGGTGACAGCGAGGAAACTTTCAAGGCCCCGCCTTCCCGGCGGGGCTCTTTTCTTTTCGGCGGGCTCGCCGGCGAATTCAGGACTCGACCCTGAACTCCTCGCGTTGCCGCCCCTCGGCCACGTACTGGCTCAGCCACCTGGCGGGCTGGCCGCGCCCGCTCCAGGTGTTCTCCGGGTTGGCCGGATCACGGTACAGGACACGCGCAGCCGAAGTCGGTGCGGTGGCGCTGCCGCGCCGCTTCGCCTCGGTATACGGCAGCAATGCCTTGATGCCTTCCTCGACGCTGAACCCCGCGGCCTGCAGCTTCCTGGCATAGCCGTCCGCCAGGACCTTCAGTTCCTCGTCCCGCTTGCCCTCGATCTCCTGCTCGAGCCTGGCCCTCAGCGCAACCAGTTCCGCGTAGGACAACTTTCCAACATCTACGTCTGCCATCTTCTTCACGCTTGCCCCGCCAAATGGCGGCGTGTGATGGTACGCCCGGCCACCGGCCGCCACGACGCATTACTTCCACGGCGTCGGCTCGGGCACCTCGCAGACCGGTTCCACATCCACGGACCTGAAATCCGCGGGGCTGACGATCTCGAGGTATTCCATGTCGGGCGAGTAGTCGAACAGGAAGTGGCGGATGCCCGGCCGCTGGTGAACCACGTCGCCGGCCTCGACCAGGGTCACCTGGTCTTCGTACATGAACTTCGCCCAGCCCTTGGTCATGATGACAATCTGGAAGTCCGCCTCATGGCGGTGCCAGCCGGTGCCCTGCTCCGGTGCCAGGTTAGCCTTCACCAGGTGCGCGATCACCTGGCCCTGCGTCGCCGCGGCGATGCCGAGGTCCTTGTAGAGGAAGAAGTCGCGCAGGCCGCCGCCCTTCCATTCGGTGTCGGCCGGCTTCAGATGCGAAAACTGCGTCGTCGTCATGGCGGAACCCTCCTGCACACGACGTGCAAGAAGCATTCCTCAGACCGGCGGGGCGACGACCCGGTTGGGCGCCGTCCTGGCCGGAGGACACCTCGGCCTGCAGCATCGACAGGCCGATCGAGATCGTCACCCGCAGGATGCTGCCGTCCGCCACGGCCAGCGGCGCGGCGGCGATCGAGGCGCGGATGCGCTCGGCGATCTCGCCGGCGTGGCGCAGCGAGGTCTGCGGCAGCAGCACGACGAATTCCTCGCCGCCGTAGCGGGCGATCGTGTCGCCGGCGCGCAGCTGCGCCTGGATCAGCTGGCCGATGGCGCGCAGCACCTCGTCGCCGCTCTGGTGCCCATGGGTGTCGTTGATGCGCTTGAAGCCGTCCAGGTCCAGGAACATGCAGGCCAGCGGATGCCGGTAGCGCCGCGCCTGCGCGATCTCGACCTGGCAGCGGTGCTCGAAATAGCGCCGGTTGTGCACGCCGGTGAGCCCGTCGGTGAGCCCGGCGAGCTTGAGCCGCTCCTGGTTCAGCGCGCTTTCCAGGCAGACGGCGCCGATCGCGCACAGGCGCTCCAGGAAGTGCGTGCCGGCATCGGCCGCGTAGCGCTCGGCGCTGCGGCTGCCGAAGTGCAGGCTGCCGATCAGCGCGCCGTGGCGCACCAATGGCAGCAGGGCGACCGAGCCAACGGAAGCCGCCGGGAACAGGGCCGCGTGGGCCGCCGGGTCGTAGCGGCCCAGCCAGGGATGCAGCCGGGTGCCGTACAGCGCCTGCAGCGCGGCGGGCGACTGGGCGAGGGTCAGGCCTTGCAGCGCGGCATCGCCGCGCAGGTCGGATTCGAGCATGCGCGAGACCTCGCCCTCGCGGTCCACCAGCGTCAGGCTCACCTGCTCCAGCCCGAAGGCCAGCCGGTACTCCACCAGCAGCAGGCGCAGCAATTCCACCACCGAGCGGGCACCGATCAGCCGGTGCTCCAGCTGGTCGAAGCGGCGCATCTTGTCCTCGTTGTTGCGGGCCTCGCGCAGCAGGGCGTCCAGCTGCTGGCGCAGCGCGAGGTTCTGGGCTTCGAGCGAGGCGGCGGTGGTCGGATGGCCGGGGTCCATGGGGGTGCCAGCATAGCCGAGGGCCGCCCCGGTGTTTCCTCTATCCACAAGCGGGTGGAAGCCGCGCCGCCATCCGGTCAATTCCCCAGGCCGCGGCCCCCAGGACTGGCCTACATTGCTTCACAGGAGCGAGGACATGGACTACAGAAGTCGAATGGCCGGGGCGGTGGTGGCCCTGCTGGCCGGGGCCTGCGCGCAGGCCCCCAGCAACACCGGCTCAGCGGGCACGGCCCCCGCACCCGCGCAGCAGCCGGCGCAGCAGCAGCAGTCACCGGGCGTGCTCGGCGCCGGCGCGGCGGCGCTGCAGAGCGGCGTCAGCGCGGTGGGCGGCGCCTTCGACAAGCTCACTGCCAAGGCGCCGCTGCAGGCCACCGAGCGGCCCATCGTCGGCACCGGCGACGTGCGCATCGCCCAGCTGTTCCAGAAGCACGTCGTCAGCGGCAAGGACCTGCTGCCGGACCTGGTGCAGATCCGCACCGGCGCCAATGCCCGCGGCGGCTACAAGCGCGAGCTGCTCGGCGCGCCCGGCAGCTACCCGCCGCTGCGCCAGGACAATGCGGCCGCGATGCTCAAGCAGGCCGCCACCGACGCCGGCCTCGAGGTGCTGGAGCAGCTGCTGAACCGTGCGCTCAGCAGCGCCGGCGCCGAGGGCCTAAGCAGTTACCTGAGCGGCATCGAATCCTCGACCGAGCTGCTGCGCGCCGAGGCGGTGGAGCTGCCCCAGCCCGGCAAGCTGACGATCCAGCAGAAGCGCCGCATCGTCTCGATGGCGGCGATGCTGGTCGCCATCCGCATCAGCAACAAGCAGATGGCCAAGGCGCGCGAGGACTTCGCCGGCGTGGAGGCCGACTACGCGAAGATGATCGAGCGCCGCGAGCTGGCCGCGCAGCTGCTTTACGAGTTCCTGCAGCAGAGCGGTGGCGGTGGCCGCGTCGGCGACCTGGGCGCCGAGGACATGGCCTGGCTGCGCGGGCGGCGCAACGCGCTCTCGATCCAGCAGTTCGCCACCGACATGGACGCGCAGAACCTGGCGCTGCGCTACCTGCGGGCCAAGGATCCCGCCGCCTGGCAGGACTACCGCAACACCGCCGAGCGCGCCAGCAAGCGCACCACCGCCTATGTGCGCACGATGCTGGGCGGCGTGGCCTTCAGCGTGCTGGCGCGCAGCTTCGGCCGCGACGTGCTGAAGATCTACAAGGGCCGCCAGCCGGAGGAGCTGATCGTCACCGCGCCGCTGGTCTTCGACTACGGCGTGCAGCTCAAGACCACCACGCAGACCGCCTGGGACCTGACCACCAACGGCCTCTTCGCCGACCTGGGCAAGGCCTTCAACCCCTCGCTGTACCGCTGGGACGAAAGCGCCGGCAAGCCGCGCGACCTGGCCGCCGCCCGGCAGGTCTTCGACTCGCTGGAGGCGGCGCCGGCGGCCAGCCAGGAGTTCCGCAACGCGCTGATCCGCGACGGCGCGGTGGGCCTGATCTACCGCATCTACCTCTGCGACAAGGGCATGGCCGGCCGCCTGGTGGACGCCGCGGTGCCGGCCGCGCGGCGCGACGAGCTGATGCGGACCTATCTGCAGCAGCCCGAGCTGGAAGGCTTCAGCTTCGCCGCCAGCTTCGAGGCCCCGGCCGAGAAGGAGAAGGGCATCGCCGACGCGCTGCTGCGCAGCGACCAGCGCCGCCTCACCTCCGACCGCACCGGCGCGCTGGCCCAGGTGCAGCGCGGCATCGCCGAAAACTACGCCGCCAGTTGGAACAACGACCACCTGCTGCGCCTGATCTTCGCCAACCGCGAGGGCGCCGCGGCGCAGGCCTCGCTGCAGGTGGACAAGGTGTCGATCCGGGCCGTGCCCTCTATCCAGTCGATCTATGCCTATGAGGCCCAGGTGGAGGGCTGCAAGGCCCCCGCTCCAAGGAACAAATGACCATGAAGCCTGACGTCCTGTTTCGACTGACCACCGCATCGGCCCTGCTGCTGTTCGTCGCGGCCTGCGCCACCGACAAGCCGCTGATCAGCCCCCACGCGCCGGAGAAGGTGCAGCAGACGCAAGGCGCGATCCGCATGCCTTCCGGCGTCTACCTCGAGGGCCTGCGCACCATCGACAACGCCGCGCGCACCAAGCTCTACGTGCAGATGGAATACATCGGCGAGCCGGGCAAGGACAAGCTGATGTTCTCGCCCGCGGTGGCGCGCAGCCTGGACCTGACGCCGCGCCAGATGCAGCGCGTGCTGATGGACACGCTGCTGGCCTCGCGGCGCTTCGACGTGCTGTCGATGGACAACTCGGTCACCGCCGAGATGTCCAACTTCCAGGTCACCGCGCTGGTCACCGACGCCTACCAGAAGCTGGAGCCCACCGAGGGCGGCCGGCGCGTGGCGATCAGCCGGGTGAAGCTCTCGCTGCAGATCAAGAACCTCTACACCGGCGAGCTGGTGATGCAGGACCGGGCGATCGCGGTGGAGGGCCAGAGCGGCCTGTCCAGCGGCGACCGCACGGTGCTCGGGCCCAAGGACGACCCGGCCAGCCCGATGGCCCAGCAGAGCCTGGCCGCCGACTACAAGAACGCGCTGCACCGCGCCTTCAAGGAGGCGGCGATCCGGGTCGGCGAGATCTTCCGGCCGGTGGGCAAGGTGGTCTCGGCCGACGGCGACAGCCTGGGCCTGCTGGGCGGCATCCGCCAGGGCTTCCAGGGCAAGGACGAGCTGGTGGTGTTCCGCGTGAAGACCGCGCCGATCGCGGGCAAGGAGGAGATCGTCAGCACGGTGCCGGTGGCCGTCGTGCGCTGCGACGGCGTGGGCAGCAACACCAGCCAGTGCGAGATCATCCGCCGCCATGCCACGCTGAAGCCGGAGCTGGGCGACTACGCGATCCTCAGCGATGTCTCCATGGGCAACGCGCGGATGGATTGAGCGCCATGGACGCCCGCACTCCGAAGAATCCCTCGCGCCGCAAGGCGCTCGCGCTGCTGGGCCTGCAGCCGGTGTTGCAGCGTGTGGCGCTGGCCCAGGGCGGCCGGCCGCGCACCGACATCGTCACCGTGCTCTACCGCCGCGAGCAGGACAGCGCGCCGCCGCGGCTCGACCCGGTCGTGCAGACGGCCACGCTGGCGCTGGAGGACGAGTTCCTGCAGCAGGGCCTGAAGGTGGTGCAGCCCACCGCCGAGACCTACAAGGTGATGGATGCCGGCCCTGGCGTGGTCGTCACCTTCGCCACGGACGCCGGCTTCTCGGTCGTCTTCAGCGCCTACCGCAACCTGCGCCCGGTGCCGGGCCAGGATGCCGGCATCGCCGAGGTGCGGCTGCAGGCGCGGGTCTTCGTGGGCCGCAACATCCTGGTGGCGGCCGAGGGGCGCGGCCAGATGTTCACGCAGCTGCAGGAGGGCCAGCGCGAGTTCGGCGAGCGCCGCGCGCTGGACCTGGCGGCGCGCAAGGCGGCCAAGGAGTTCGTCGGCCAGGCGACGCTGAAGCTGCGCTCGCTGACGCCGGAGCAGCTGCAGCAGATGCTGGCGCCGCCGCAGCTGGTGGCGGGCAGCATGGCGCTGCCGACGAGCACGATCCTGGCGCCCAATCCACCGCCCGCGCCTGTTGCGCCGGCTC
>NZ_LYVQ01000198.1 GCF_001984095.1 Pelomonas sp. KK5 | reverse complement strand
GCGTGGCCGGGTCGACCCCGCCGCTGAGGACCAGCACCGGCGACTGCGCCGGCGGCACCGTGTAGAAGGCCGGCGGCACCACGCCGCGGGGCCAGGTCTTGCAGGCCTGCTCGTACATGTGCGCATCCACGCGGGCGAAGTCGGCGCCTGCCGCCTCCGTGCCCTGCAGGCGCGGCAGATCCTCTGCGCAGATGACCGAGAAGTGCATGCCCATCGCCAGGCGGCTGCTGCTGTCGCGCTTGCCCCCGCCGCCCAGGGCCACGCCCAGGCCCAGCAGGCCCTCATAACGGCCAGACGCAGCGGCATCGATGGCGGCGGGCAGGGCGGCCGCCAGCGCCGGCGCATACAGCGGCGCCCGCACCGCGCGCAGCAGCAGCTCGGGCGTCAGCACGAAGGTCTCGGGCAGGCCGGTGCGCGGGCTCAGCGCGCTGACCTTGCGGGGCAGGCCATGCAGCAGCTGCTGCCAGCGCTCGCGCAAGGCCGGGTACTGCTTCGCGCAGCCGGCCGCATCGGTCTCGCAGGCCGCGAAGAGCGCGTCCAGCGCCGCCTGGCCGTCCACCGAGAAGCTGGCGGGCAGCACCATGTCCGGCGGCGCCACGCCGTCCAGCACCGTGCGGCGCACGCGGCCCGGGTACTGGCGCTGGTACTCGAGCGCGGCGCGGGTGCCGTAGGAGGCGCCGACCAGGTTCCACTGCGGGGCGCCTAGGGCCTCGCGCACCGCCTCGAAGTCCTGCATCGCGATCGTGGTGGTGAAGAAGCGCAGGCCCTCGTCGCCGCCGTAGGGCAGCAGGGCCAGGTCTTGCCTGCACTGCGCCAGGCGCCGGGCCTGGACCTTGTCGTCGGCCGCCTCTGCCAGCGTCAGGTCGACATCGTCGGCGCATTGCAGCGGCGCCGAGCGGCCGGTGCCGCGCTGGTCGATGAAGACCAGGTCGCGGCGGTTGTTGAGCCGGGACAGGCGCGACAGCACCGCAGGCGCCAGCGAGATCGCGCTCTGGCCGGGGCCGCCGGCCAGCAGCAGGACCGGGTCGGGCTGCTTGTTGCGGGCCATCGCCGGCACGACGGCATAGTGCAGCTCGATCTGCACGCCCTGCGGCCGTGCCGGATCGAGCGGGCGCTTCATGACGCCGCATTGCAGCTCGTTGGGCATGCCCTCGATGCGGCAGGGCGTCATCGGGGTCTGCGCCCCGGCCGCGAGGCTGGTCAACAGGAGCAGCAGTGCGCCGCTCCATCGTCGCAAAGACATCTAGGTCCTCCTTGAGTGGAGGCGATTATGGGCAGCGGCGGGCGGCGCGGCCCGGCGATGCGACGGGCTGCGGATCGGCGCGTCAGGCGGCCGGAATCTCGCGTCGGCCGAACATGCCCCAGCCTTCCATGCTCATCACCTGCTCGTCATTCTGGTTGAACACCTCCCAGGCCGAGCGCACCAGGCCGATCTCGGGCCGGCTCTTGCTGGCGCGGGCCTCCTGCACCGTCATGCGCACCCGCAGCGTGTCGCCCGGGCGCACCGGCTTCAGCCAGCGCAGGTTGTCGATACCCGGCGAGCCGTGGCTGGTGGAGTCCAGCAGGTAGGCGTCGCACATCATCCGCATCACGATCGCGCAGGTGTGCCAGCCGCTGATCGACAGGCCGCCGAGCACCGAGGCGTCGGCGGCGGCTTCGTCGAGATGGATCGGCTGCGGGTCGAAGGCGGCGGCGAAGGCGATGCCTTCCTCGCGCGTGATCGTGCGGCCGCCGAACTCGCGCACGCGGCCGACGGAGAAATCTTCGAACGCGTAGGTTTTGCTGTTGTCGGTGCTCATCGGTTCATTGGGTCTTGAAAGGGTTGCGGTCCGGCGCGTCCTCGTGCGGCACGAGGCCCAGCAGGCGCAGCGTCAGCTGGTTCAGCAGCGGCTGGCGATGCCGCATCCAGACCTGCATCGGCTGCGGCCGCGCGCCCAGCCGCGCCTTGGGCTCCAGCGCCGTGCGGCCCAGCGAGACCTCGCGCGCGCGCAGCGCGATCGCATCCCCGATGCTCGCATGCAGCAGGCCCAGGTACAGCGGCAAGGCGGCGGAGGCCGCACGGTCGAAACCGATGTGATAGGCGATCGCCTGCTCGCCGTCGAGCAGCGTGACGATGAAGCCCAGCAGCCGCGAGTCGCGGTCGAACACGCCGGCATGGCGGATGCACGCGGGCCCGGCGCTGCGGGCGAGGGCGCCGAAATAGCCCGCATGCAGCGTGAACGGCCGGAAGCTGGCGTTCTCGTGCACCTGCAGGTAGAGCTCGTGCATGCGCGCGTGCAGCGCGGCGTCCTCGCCCGGCTCGAAGGCATGCAGCGTGAGGCCGGCATCGCGCAGCGGCTCCATGATCTGCTTGCGCACCGAGCTGCGGTACTTGGACGCCAGGCTGCCCAGGTAGTGCTCGTGCGAGGCCCAGGCCGGGTCCAGCGCCAGCACCATGTTCGGCTCGGTCTCCACGCCGCGGTAGGAGAGGCCGGCCAGCACGTCCACGCCGCGCGGCTCGATCACGTCCTTGACGATGACGAAGCCCGAGCGGCCAGCCAGCTTCTCCGCCCGGCGCACCCGGTACAGCAGCTCGGCCACGGCGGGCCAGACGGACTCCGGCTCCACGTCCGGCGCCATCGCCACCGCATGCATGCCGTAGCTCAGCAGGTTGCCGCAGACCAGCGCGCGTTCACCCAGCCCGTCGACCAGCGCCTGCAGCCCGATGCGCCGCCCGGCGACCGGCCGCATCCGCTCGGCCTCCAGCGCGACCCACTGCATCACCACGGCGGCGATCGGACCCTCGTCGTCGCAGATCAGGCCGTAGCGGGGCTGCAGGCAGTCCGGCGGCACCTGTTCCAGCATCGCCAGGTAGTCGCGGCTGAAGAACCAGGACTGGCCCTCGGCCAGCGCGTCCCACTGCAGCGGGTTCAGCTGCTCCAGCCGGTCGGCGATGGCGAAGCGCAGGCCGGTGGGGCTGCGCAGCTTGCGGCGCTGCTGCAGGCGCCGGCGCAGGCGCTCGAGCGGCGGCTTCATCGCGCGGCGCCCGCGCGCAGCGCCTTCAGTTCGCGGCCCAGCCAGTCGCGGCTGGGCACCGGTGCGGCGCCGGTGCAGCGCACCTCGTAGGGCTGGCCGCTCATGCTGCTGCTGCTCGCGCCCAGCTCGATGAACTGCTCGGCGCTGTGTACCGCGTCCTTGCCCACCAGGTAGTCGAGCTTCTTCTGCAAGTGAGCGCGGGCTTCGGTGGCGCCGTACCAGCTGCCGTTGCGCTTGAACTCACAGCCGGAGTTCTGCAGGCGGTTCAGCAGGCCGTCGATCTCGGTGCGCGCAGCGGCCGGCAGGCCGGCGGCCAGGGCGCTGCCCGCACCGAGGATCAGCAACGCCGCGCCGATCAAGGTAGAGAATCGCGGGGTTCTTTTCTTCATCAGCAGCGGTTCCTTGTGTTGCGCCAGGGCGTTCGATCCTAGCGCCAGCCACCATGCCGCACCCAACCCCGGAGACGATCCCCATGAAGCTCTACTACAGCCCCGGCGCCTGCTCGCTGTCCCCGCACATCGCGCTGCTCGAGGCCGGCCTGCAGGCCCAGACAGTGCTTGCCAGCACCAAGACCCACAAGCTGCAGGACGGCACCGACTTCTACACGATCAACGCCAAGGGCTATGTGCCGCTGCTGGAGCTCGACGACGGGCAGCGCCTGTCCGAAGGACCGGCCATCGTCCAGTACATCGCCGACCTCGCGCCCGAGAAGAAGCTGGCCCCGGCCAACGGCACGATGGAGCGCTACCGCCTGCAGGAGTGGCTGAACTTCATCACCGCCGAGCTGCACAAGGGCTTCGGCCCGCTGTTCAACCCGGCCACGCCGGAGGAGTTCAAGACCATGGCCAAGGCCAAGCTGGGCGAGCGCCTGGCCTGGGTGGACAAGCAGCTGGAAGGCAGGCAGTACCTGATGGGCGACACCTTCACGGTGGCCGATGCCTACCTGTTCACGGTCACCAACTGGGGTGTCCACGTGGGCGTGGACGTGTCGGTCTATCCGAACCTTGTCGCCTACCGGGCGCGTGTCGGCGCCCGGCCCGCGGTGCAGGCGGCCATGAAGGCCGAAGGTCTGATCAAGTAACTCGTTAGCCGATCAGCTCTTCTTCGGAGGCGCCTTGATCAGCGCCTCGCAGGTGGCCCGCTGCTGGTCGGCGGTGTCCACCTTGGCGCAGATGCCGTCCAGCTGGCTCTTCAGCCGGCCGATCGCCGCTGCATGCTGGCCGCCGGCGTTCCAGCTGCCCAGCTTGCTGCCTACCTTCTGCAGCGAGCGCGCGCTGCGCTCGTAGAAGGCGCTCTTGTCCTGGCCTGCCTCGTTGAACAGCTGCGAGGCGGTCTTCTCGATCTTCCCGCTGTCCTGCGGCGCCAGGTCCACCAGCGCGGCCAGGTAGTTGGAGCCCCACTGCAGCCGCGTGGCCGGGCCCTCGCTCTTGGCGAAGGCCTGCTCGTACCACTGCAGCGCCTCGTCCTTGCGGCCCTGCTTGCGGGCGTTGTTGCCCAGGTAGCTCATCAGGTAGTAGGGCGAGTGGCTCTTGGCCAGGCTCGCCTTCAGCAGCGTGTCGCTGTCCTTCCACAGGCCGGCCAGGCCCAGCACATAGGCGGCCTCGGTGATCACGGCCTGGCGTTCGTAGCCGTCGGTGATCTCCTTGTCGTCGCGGGCGGCGTGCTCGCGCACCGCCTGCTGCAGCGCCGGGCTGATCTTCGGGTTGACGGCGTCCTTGGGCTGGCCCAGGCGGGCCAGGTCCACGCGGGCCTGCAGCGCGGTGATGCGGTCGGCGCGGGACAGGCTCGCGTCGGTCTCCAGCTTCGCCAGCGCGGCGTCGTAGGCGGCCACCAGCTTCGTGCGGGCGGGGCCGGCGTCGGGCGCCAGCACCGAGGCCAGCTCGGGCGCGCTGTTGGTCAGCACGTCCATCATCGCGCGGGACTGTGCCGGGCTGGCCAGCAGGGCCTCCACGCGCTTTTGCAGCGCGGCGTCGGGCTGCACGCCCTGCGCCTCGTTGCTGGCGGCCAGGGCCTTCAGCCACAGGCGGGTCGTCGTTTCCTCGTCCACGCCGGTGCTGGAGCGGGCCAGCTGGGCCAGCAGGTTGGCGCGCTCCTGCTCGGGCGCCAGCTGCTGCTCGTCGGTTTCCCAGGAGTAGAAGGCCAGCAGCTTCCACTCATTGGCATTCAGCTTCTTGCCGGCGCGCGCATCGGCCAGCACGGCCTTCACCGGCCGGCCGCCGGCCAGGCCCAGCTGCAGCACCTTGACCACCTGGGGCGCGTCGATCTCGCCGGGCAGCCGGGTGATCTCGGTGGCCGCTGGGTTGAACAGGATCATCGTCGGGTAGCCGCGCACCTTGAAGCGCGTGCCCAGCTTCTGCGCGCCCGCCGAGTCGCCGTCGATGTGCACCGCCACGAAGGCGCGCGACTGCTCGATGAAGTCCTGCCGGTTGAACAGCGTGGCCTTCAGCTGGTTGCAGGGCGGGCACCACTTGGCGCCCCAGTACAGCAGCAAGGGCTTCTTCTCCGTCTTGGCCTGGGTGAAGGCGCGGTCCACGTCGGCATCGCCGTTGGCCTCGAGCCAGGCGACGGCGGCGCCGCCGCTTGCAGGAGAGGTGGCGGCATGGGCTGCGGGTGCGGCAGCCGCCAGGGCCAAGGCGAGGCTGGCGGCGAGGATGCGGAGTTTCGGACTCATGGGCGAATTGTCTGCGCAAACAAAAAAGCCCCGGGGCCGAAGCACCCGGGGCTTTCACTGAAGAGCGGTCGATCAGCGCAGCTTGTTCAGCTGGCCGTGCGCGGTCGTCGTGTCGGCGGTGTCGCCGAACAGGATCACTTCGTACAGGCCGCCCTGCAGCAGGGTGAGGTCCTGCTTGAACAGGTTGACGCCCGGGGCCAGCGGCGAGGTCACCACGAGGCTGTTCGTCGTGTTGGTCACGGTCACGGTCGACGGCGTGGACGCCGTGCCCGGCACGACACCGGAGGCCTGCTTGACGAAGTCCAGGGTCATCGTCACGCCGGCGGTGGTGTTGGCCAGACCGTTGACGACGCGCAGCTTGGTCGTGCCGGCGACCAGCGGCAGCTGGTTGTTGTCGTCCAGCACGCTGTACTGCGGTGCGGCGCCGCTGCCGTAGGCCAGCACGGTGTAGTCATGGCCAGCCACGAAGGTGCCGGTCACGTTGGTGCATGTTGCGTTGACGCAGGCATTGACCGGATCGGCACTCGCCGGCACGGTCACGTAGTCACCGACGGCGGTGGCGACCTGCGCATCCAGCACGGTGATGCCGGCGCGCGTGGCCGAGACGGTGGGATTGCCGGTCACGGTGGCCACCATGCGGACGCGGGCGTTCGTGCCGGTATAGGGCGTGACGGCGCCGTTCTGCACGGCCAGGATGCCGTTGACCAGCGTGCCGCCCGGCGTGGCCGTGGCGATCAGCGTGGCCACCTGCAGCGCGGGCAGCGAGACGTTCGGGATCTTCAGGCGGACGTCGTTCTTGTTGTTGTAGCCGGTCAGCGTGATCGTGAAGGTGGCGTTCTTGGTCACGTCCACGGGCACGAAGCCGCTGCCGTTGCCGCCGGCCACGCCACTGGCGATGGGCGAGGAGAGCGGATCGGTGGGCAGGGCGGTCAGGTAGATGTCCAGGGCGCCGGCGTCCGGGGCCAGGTTCTGCAGGTTCAGCGCGGTGTAGCCGGCCGAGGGCTGGGCCAGGTTCTCCTGCAGGATCACGCGGGAGATGCCGCCGTTCCAGCCGTAGGCGATGAAGCTGCAGCGGGCGCCGCAGATCACCGAGGACAGGCTCGGGGCCAGCACGGTGATGCCGCCGCTGGCGATGGTGGCCGTCGTGGCGTTGACGTTCTGGTTGCTGTAGTTGCTGGCGGTGCCGTAGGCCACGCTGGTGCCGACCACATTACCGTTCACCGACATGTCCAGCGAGGGGTAGCCCACGCTCGCGTTGATCAGGCGGATGTCCGCATTGCCGCTGTCGGAGCCACCGCCGCCACAGCCCGAAACCAAAGCCGTCGCAGCGACGACCGCTGCCGTGGCAGCCCATTTCATGAACGTCATGAATCACTCCAACAGTAAACAAAGCGGCGCGCCGCGCGCGCCTCATAGCCGGGCATTGTAGGGTGACGTTCGAGCGGGCCTGTTAGGGCCGCTACTGGCACGTGTGAAGAATGATTTCTGGCCGCTTCCTCCAGATCGAGGACGCGCTCCCGTCGCGCGGGGCCTAGATTGGCAGGCAGGGAGGTGCGCCATGGACATCCGTGCACTGGACGAGGTCGGTACCGCGGTCGACTGGTGGTTCATCTACAAGGTGCCCGCCCTCAGCGGCACCTCGGACGGCTTCAACTACGCCTACTACGACCCGGCCGCCAAGGCGCTGAAGCCGTCGCAGCACGTCCTCCTCGAGGGCAAGGGCGCCCTGGACCGTACCCTGAACGCCATCTTCGCCGAGCCGGCCGATTCCGTCGGCTGGATCCTCTACAACGACGAGGTGCCCGCGGATGCGGACATGCCGGACGCTCCCGGCCTGGGCCATGCCAAGGGCCTGATCGCCTTCGACGTCGAGTCGAAGACGGCGCTGTGGCTGCTGCACTCCTGGCCGAAGTTCGCCGACCCCTTCCACAAGGCGGAGCCGCCCAGCAAGCTCTACGGCCAGACCTATATGTGCCTGAGCCTCACGCTGGCCGTCGCGAACAAGCTGGCGGCGCTGATGATCAACCACCAGCAGCCGCAGGTCTACTTTCCGCGGGTGCCCAAGGGGCTGGATCCGCATTCGCCGCTGCATGCGCTCTCCAGGGGCGCCGATCCCAACCCGGCCGGCGATTCCCGCGTCGTCTCGCTTGCCACGCGCGGCGGCAAGCACTTCCTCGTGATCGCGAAGAACCGGCAGTGGAACAAGGATTTCTGGAACGAGCTGGTGGCCCCCGCGCTGAACGACGACATGGACGTGGAGACCTGGATCCGCGGGCCGATCCCGTCGATCCAGGCGAGCGACGGCGTGCATCACGTCTTCGACATCAAGTACGTGGACCTGAGCCGGCTGCCCGGCGGCGTGCGCGGTTGGGCCTGGCCGGAAACCCGGGACCACGCCAAGTGGGGCATCGCCCGCAACCAGCCCTGGGTGTGCGTTGGCGACATCAATCGCATGGTCTCCCAGGAGAAGCGGGGCGGCGGGACCATCGCGCTGCAGGACCAGGTGCTCTGGGAAGCCTTGCGCGGCACGGACCTGCTGCTGCTGCCGCCCACCAAGTCCGAACCGCAGGCCCGCGGAATGATCCTGGCCACGCATGGCAAGGCCGCTGCGCCGCGATCGTCGCTCGCCGCGGCGAGCCCGCCGCGCCACGTGACGGTCCGCCCCTCGACCCTGCCCGAGGCGGCAGTGGACGAGCCGCCCGCGCCTGCGTGAGTGCTGCGTGAGTGAATACCCGGGCCCGGTCCCGCAGGGGGCCGGGCTCCAATGGCGGATTCGACACGCACCCTCCGCCATGCCCTATCCGCACCTGCTCGCCCCGCTGGACCTCGGCTTCACGACCCTGCCCAACCGCGTGCTGATGGGCAGCATGCACACCGGCCTGGAAGACGGGCGCAAGCACTTCGACCGCATGGCCGCCTACTTCGCCGAGCGGGCGCGCGGCGAGGTGGGGCTGATGGTCACCGGCGGCTTCGCGCCCAATATCGAGGGCTGGGCCAAGCCCTTCGCCGGGACGTTGGCCACCAGCGGCGCCGCGCGGCGGCATGCGGTGATCACCAGGGCCGTCCACGCCGAAGGCGGGAAGATCGCGCTGCAGATCCTGCACACCGGCCGCTACGGCTACCAGCCCTTCTGCGTGGCGCCCTCGCGGCTGCAGTCGCCGATCTCGCCGTTCACGCCGCGCGAGCTGAGCGCCAGCGGCATCGAGCGCCAGATCCGCGCCTTCGTCCGCTGCGCGCGGCTGGCCCGCGAGGCCGGCTACGACGGCGTGGAGGTGATGGGCTCTGAGGGCTACTTCATCAACCAGTTCCTGGCGGCCCACACCAACAAGCGCACCGACGACTGGGGCGGCTCCTACGAGAACCGCATGCGGCTGCCGCTGGAGATCCTCGAGCGCACCCGCGAGGCGGTGGGGCGCGACTTCATCATCATCTACCGCCTCTCGCTGCTGGACCTGGTGCCCGAGGGCAGCAGCTGGGACGAGGTCGTGACGCTGGCCAGGCGCGTGGCCGCTGCCGGCGCCACCATCATCAACAGCGGCATCGGCTGGCACGAGGCGCGCATCCCGACCATCGCCACCAGCGTGCCGCGCGCCGGCTTCGCCTGGGTGACGAGGAAGCTGCGCGAGGAGCTCCGCGCGGCCGGCATCACCACCCCGCTGGTCACCAGCAACCGCATCAATACGCCGGAGGTGGCCGAGAGCGTGCTGGCCGATGGCTCCGCGGACATGGTGAGCCTGGCCCGGCCCTTCCTGGCCGACCCGGAATTCGTGAAGAAGGCGCGCGAGGACCGCGCCGACGAGATCAACACCTGCATCGCCTGCAACCAGGCCTGCCTGGACCACACCTTCGCGCAGAAGATCTCCACCTGCCTGGTCAACCCGCGGGCCGCCTACGAGCAGGAGCTGGTGCTGCGGCCGGTGCTGCAGAACAGGAAACGCGTGGCCGTGGTCGGCGCCGGCCCGGCCGGCCTGGCGGCCGCGACCGCGCTGGCCGAGCGGGGCCACGAGGTCCACCTGTTCGACGCGGCGGCCGAGATCGGCGGGCAGTTCAACATGGCCCGCCGCATCCCCGGCAAGGAGGAGTTCAGCGAGACGCTGCGCTACTTCCGCCGCCGCATCGAGGTCACCGGCGTCAAGCTGCAGCTGGGCCGCCGCGTCGGTGCCGCCGATCTAACGGGTTACGACGACGTGCTGCTGGCCACCGGCGTGACGCCGCGCAACCCGCGCATCAAGGGCCAGGACGACCCGGCCCTGGCCGGCCGGGTGCTCAGCTACATCGACGTGCTGGCCCACGGCGCCCCGGTGGGCGGGCGGGTGGCCATCGTCGGCGCCGGCGGCATCGGCTTCGACGTGGCCGAGTTCCTGGCCGAGCATCCGGGCCACTCGCTGGCGCTGGACCCGGCCGCCTGGCGGCGCGAATGGGGCGTGGCCGACCCGGCCGAGCTGCGCGCCGGCCTGGCCCGCCCGCAGCCGGCGCCGGCGGCCCGCCGGATCACGCTGCTGCAGCGCAAGAGCGGCAAGCCCGGCGCGGGCCTGGGCAAGACCACCGGCTGGATCCACCGCGCCGCGCTGAAGATGAAGCAGGTGGAGATGCTCGCCGGCGTCAACTACGAGGCGATCACCGCCGAAGGCCTGTGGGTCAGCTATGGCGAGAAGCGCGCCGACGCGCAGCTGATCGAGGCCGACACCATCGTGCTCTGCGCCGGCCAGGAACCGCTGCGCGAGCTGGAGGAGCCGTTGCGTGCGGCAGGCGCCCGAGTCCACTTGATCGGTGGCGCGCTGGAGGCCGGCGAATTGGATGCAAAGCGTGCAATTTTGCAGGGAACCCGCGTTGCGGCCACGCTCTAGACCCTAGCCAAGACTAATTTGGATCCAGACACTACGCCACGAAGTCGAGGGGCCGCTGCGCGGAGTACATGGGCGCGGCGGTAACAAAGAAGAACCAAGTACAGCGCAGCGCGCCGACCCGGCCGGGGCCACCAGCCCCGCGCCGCCGTCACCGCGCCATGCGCAAGAGGGTCTGTGAAGCCATGAGCTTTTCGTCGAGATACATGTACCGCTTGATTGCGGCGTTGGCAGCGCTTTCGCTGCTGGCGCCGGCCGCCCGGGCTCATGAAGCCGGACAGGCCATCGATCTGCACAGCCCCGTGCTGTGGCTGGGCGTTTTCTGCGTCGTCGGCGCGCTGGCCATGGGCCTGGTGCTGCGCCTGCAGCGACAGCGCCTGCGCGAGCGCCGCGCCGAGCTGCTGCGCGTGCGCCGCGAGCGCACCAAGCTCAGCGCGCTGCTGAACGCGATCCCCGACCCGGTCTTCTTCAAGGACGACACCGGCGCCTACGAGGGCTGCAACCCGGCCTTCGAGCTCTGCCTGGGCCTGCCCGAGAAGGAGCTGCTGGGCCGCCGCGACGAACAGCTGGCGAGCCGCCCCGCCTGGAGCGCCGCGCTGCGCGGCGACGCCCGCATGACCCAGCGCACGCTCAGCTGGATGCAGCAGCCCGGCGGCGAGCGCGTCTGCCTGGACGTGGTGCAGGCGCCGGTCTTCGACGAGGACCAGTGCCTGGGCATCGTCGGCGTGGCCCGCGACGTGACCCCGCTGCGCGAGGCGATGACCAAGCTGCACCGCGCCGTCACCGTGTTCGAGCATTGCGGCGAGGGCATCCTGGTGCTGGACGCGAAGCTGCGCGTCGAGGACGTGAACCCGGCGCTGTGCGCGATCAGCGGCTACAGCTCCGACGAGCTGGTCGGCACCACGCCCTTCTGGCTGCGCGAAGGCGAGCAGGACCACGAGCTGCTGAAGGCGCTGTGGGCGGAGGTCGAGGCCAAGGGCAAGTGGAGCGGCGAGCTGAGCGACCGCCACAAGAACGGCGACACCATCCCCGTCTGGGCCACCATCGTCGGCGTGCCTTCCAACGAGCTCGACGGCGCCGTGCACTACCTCGCCGTGCTGACCGACATCTCGCGCATCAAGCACACCGAGGCCGAGCTGCTGCACCAGTCGCTGCACGACCGCCTGACCGGCCTGCCCAACCTCTCGCTGCTGCGCGACCGGGTGACCCGCCAGATCGGCGTGGCCCAGCGCACCCACACCTGCGTGGCCGTGCTCTACATCGACCTCGACGGCTTCCGCGAGGTCAACGACATCGCCGGCCATAGCGCCGGCGACGCGGTGCTGCTGGAGACCACCCAGCGCTTCATCAACGTGACCCGCGCCAGCGACTCGGTGGCGCGCGTCGGCGCGGACGAGTTCGTCGTCGTGCTCTCGGGCCTGGTGGACGAAGAAACCTCGATGCGCCTCGGGGACCGGCTGATCCAGGCCATGGACACGCCCATCGTCGTCGGCGAGGGGGCCGCTGCGCGCCGCTTCACGCTGGGCGCCAGCATCGGCCTGGCCCTGTTCCCGGCGGACGGCACGACGGTGGACGAGCTGCTGCGCAATGCCGAGGCCGCGATGTGTCGCGCCAAGGTCAGCGCCCGCAACACCGTGCAGGCCTACCGGCCGGAGCTGACCCAGGCGGTGCAGAAGCGCTTCGAGCTGACCCATGCGCTGCGCCTGGCCAACGAGGCCGCGCAGTTCCGCCTCGAATACCAGCCGCAGGTGCGCCTGTCCGACGGTGCGCTGATTGGCGCCGAGGCGCTGCTGCGCTGGCGCCACCCGACGCGCGGCCCGATCTCGCCGGCCGAGTTCATCCCGCTGGCCGAGGACACCGGCCTGATCATCCCGATCGGCCGCTGGGTGCTGGAGACCGCCTGCGCCCAGGCCGCGCGCTGGC
>NZ_LYVQ01000197.1 GCF_001984095.1 Pelomonas sp. KK5 | reverse complement strand
ATTGCGGGCCTGGACGGCCAGCTCACGCATGCGCTGCAGCGAGTCGCCCACCTTGGCCAGCGCGCCTTCGGCCGTCTGCGCCAGCGAGATGCCGTCGTTGGCATTGCGCTGGGCCACGTTCATGCCGCGCACCTGAGCGTCCATGCGGGTCGCGATGGCCAGGCCGGCCGCGTCGTCCTTGGCGGAGTTGACCCGCAGGCCCGAGGACAGGCGCTGCATCGAGGTCTGCAGCGAGAGCTGGGTCGATGCGGTGTTGCGCTGGGCGTTCAGCGACATCAGGTTCGTGTTGATGATCGAGGCCACGTTCGGTCCTTTCGGGTGTCAGGGGAGGGCTGCGTCGTACTGATGAAGCTGCCCGATGACCCGTTATCGGAGACCGATGCGCCGGACTTGAATCTTTTTTACAAGAACCGATCCCACCCTCCGCTTTCGCGGGGGTGGTGTGAACTTGCTCACGTTCCGGTCAGAAGGAGGCGGCGCCGGGTGCCGCCTTCTTCTTCTTATCGCTGCTGCTCAGCGCAGCAGCGTCAGCACTTGCTGCGGCAGCTGGTTGGCCTGGGCGATCATGGCCGTGCCGGCTTGCTGCAGGATCTGCGCGCGGCTCAGGTTGGCGGTTTCCGAGGCGAAGTCCGCATCGGTGATCCGGCTCTTGGCGGCGGTCTGGTTCTCCAGCGAGACGTTCAGGTTGCTGACCACCGAGTCGAAGCGGTTCTGGGCCGCACCCATCGTGCCGCGCGACAGGTTGACCGTGTTGATCGCCGAGTCGATGTTGTCGATCACCGTGCCGATCTGGGCGAAGCTCTGGGTGCCGTCGATGGTGGCGCGGCCCGCGCCGGTGTTGTCGGTGCCGGCGACGGCGGTGATCGTCGCGTCGGTCGTCAGGTCGGTCGTGACGATGTCGATCGAGTCGTTGGTCGTCGTGTTGGCGCCGACCTGGAAGGTCTGGGTGCCGGCGGCCGAGGTGGCCAGGATGGCGCGGCCGTTGAAGGTCGTGCCGCCCAGCACGCGCTGGATTTCCTGCGACAGCTGGCCGAATTCGTTGTCCAGCGAATCCTTGTCGGCGCTGGTGTTGGTGGCGTTACGGGCCTGCACCGCCAGTTCACGCATGCGCTGCAGCGAGTCGCTGACCTTGCCCAGCGCGCCGTCGGCCGTCTGGGCCAGCGAGATGCCGTCGTTGGAGTTGCGGATCGCGACCGTCATGCCGCGCACCTGGGCGTCCATCCGGGTGGAGATCGCCAGGCCGGCGGCGTCGTCGGCGGCGGTGTTGACCCGCAGGCCCGAGGACAGGCGCTGGATCGACTTGGCCAGCGAGGCCTGGGAGGCCGAGGTGTTGGTCTGCGCGTTCAGAGACAGCAGGTTGGTGTTGATGATCGAGGCCATGGTGCGCTTCCTTTCAGCTTGATGAGTTCCGGTGAGGCGACGTCCGACGTCGTTGGCTCTTGCCTCCTGACCGGACCACGTGACTTTTATTCGTCGCGTTGGAATGGGTATCGGACGGGCTCGACTGGAACTTGAGGCTTTTTGTCAAGACTCTCGGTCCGTGGATAAGAGGGTGCCAAATAAGTCACTTCATTCGATCGATTTCGCCTTCAGTGCCGAGTACGGCCCGGCGGGGCGCCGGGGTGTTCCGAGATGCGCGGCCAAGGGCGTGCTTTTCACACGAATGGGCGGGGGCGGCGAAACCTAAAGTTCCCGACGTGCTGGCCGATATCCGCGCCCGCCTTGTGGAGAAGCCCATGCCCCTCAATTCCTTCCCGGGTCGCCGTGCCGGCAAGTCGGCGTCCTCTGCCTCTTCCCGCGCCGTGCCGGTGCCCGTGCCCGCCGCCCTGGAGCCCACCGACGCCGAGCTGCTGCTGCACCGCGCCCGCAACGCCGCCTACACCGAAGCCTCCCAGGGCCACCTGGGCCGCGGCCTGATGCTGCTGCAGGACGCCCTGGACCAGGAGCCGATGAGCCACGACCTGCTGTCCGACATGGCGGCGCTGCTGCTCTCGGCCGGCCAGTACGACCGCGCCGTCAGCTACGCCCAACGCGCGCTGCAGCACATCTCCCACCACGGCCCGAGCCTGTACACGCTGGGCTTCGCGCTGGCGGCGCAAGGGCAGATCGTCCCGGCCATCGAGGTGCTGACCCGGCTGACCCGCGGCGGCCCGAGCGAGAGCCTGATGGCCGAGGCCCCGATGCTGATGCCGCTGGTCGAGACGGAGCTGGAGCGGCTGAAACGACTGGTGGACTGAACGTCGATCTGACGCTCACGTAACGAGTTATGCCCCGGGATGCCGGGGCATTTTTGTTTCCGGCCTGACTTCGATGTAGGAATTTGCCTGACAGACGCTTCGGAAGAAGCGGGACTCAAGCCACCGAACTGACCTGATGTTTCGCGGCAATTCCGGTCTTCACAATTCATCCCATGTTGTCACGGGACTGAACCAGAAGTTCACCGGAGGAAGTAAGCCATGAATGCAGACCAGATCCTTGCCGAGATTCGCGAAGCCAATCTCTCCTACCTGATGCTGGCCCAGAGCCTGATCCGCTCCGACCGCGAGCAGGCCCTGTACCGCCTGGGCATCTCGGAGGACACGGCCACGCTGATCGGCACGCTGAGCCCGGCCCAGATGATGAAGATCGCCTCGGGCAACACGCTGCTGTGCCGCTTCCGCATGGACGACGACATGGTCTGGGGCCTGCTGACCAACCACGGCAAGGGCGCCGCGAGCGACTCCGTGAGCCGCCTGCACGCTTCCATCCTGATGGCCGGCCGCCACGCCGAAGCCGCCTGAATCCGATCAAGTAATCAGTTAGCCAGACGGAGTCGTCAGCCATGCGCCAGAAGAGCATCCTCACCGAAGCCCGCCAGATCGAGCGCGCCGTCACCCTGATCAACCTGGGCGCCCGCCTGCAGGTGCTGGAGTCGGAGACGGACCTGTCCTACGAGCGGCTGCTGCGGCTTTACAAGGAAGTCTCCGGCAAGTCGCCGAGCAAGGGCCAGCTGCCGTTCTCGACCGACTGGTTCATGACCTGGCAGCCGAATATCCACGCCTCGCTGTTCCTCAACATCCACGAGTACCTGAACAAGGTGGCCGAGATGGACGAGATCGACACGGTGATCAAGGCCTACCAGCTCTACCAGGAGCAGACCCGGGCCCAGAACCTGGAGGAGCTGCTGTCCGTCACCCGCGCCTGGCGCCTGGTGAAGTTCGTGGACAACGGCATGCTGACGATGACCAAGTGCTCCAAGTGCGGCGGCCACTTCGTGACGCACCCGCACGAGATCTCGCGCCATTACGTGTGCGGCATGTGCAACCCGCCCGCCCGCGCCGGCAAGGGCCGCGCCGCCGGTGGCATCCAGATGCACTGACTGTAGCGGCAGCTAACTCGTTACCTGAGCGGGCAGTGCGGCGGGCGGGAGCCCGGCGGCTGCCCGTTCCCACATCCTGAGATAGAGCGCTTCCAGCCCGCGGGCGAACAGCGCGGCGTCGCCGCCGGCTCCCGCGACCGCGGGCCGCGGGGCGGAGCCGTTGGCCAGCGCCACCGCCTTCTCTATATAGGCGTCGACCCCGTCGACCGCCCAGTCCGCCAGCCCGGCCTCGGCCAGGATGCTGGCCGCCACCCGTCCGGCGAAGCCGATGCCGCCGTCGCGCAGCGCCAGCAGCGGCACGCCGGCCTGCAGCACGTCGCGGCTGGTGGTGTGGCCGTTGCACGGCCAGGTATCCAGCGCCAGGTCGGCGGCCGCCAGGCGGCGCCAGTGGGTGGCCATGTCGGTCTTGGGCATGAAGACGAGGCGGGCCGGCTCGATGCCGCGGCGGGCGGCCTCGGCCGACAACCGGGCGTCCGTCTGCTCGCCCGCGCTGAGTTGCCAGAGGACCGCGCGCGGCGCGCGGCGCAGGATCTCCATCCAGGCCTCGAACACCGGCGGCGTGATCTTGTAGACCGGGTTGGCGCCCAGCAGCACGAAGGCATCACCCGGCAGGCCCAGTTCGGCGCGTGAAGGCGGCTCGGTGCGTTCGCGCGTGCCGTCCGCCGGCTGGTAGCAGCCGGGCAGCTGGGCGATCTGCTCGCTGTAGTGCGGTGCATCGGCCAGCGGCGTGACGATCGCGTCGCCGACGATGTAGTCGATGAAACCGGCGCCGCTGCTGCCGGGGAAGCCCAGCCACGAGACCTGCACCGGCGCCGGCCGCCGGGCCAGCGCGGCGAAGCGGCTGTCGGCGGTGTGGCCTTTCAGGTCGACGACGATGTCGACTTCCTCGGCATGGATGCGGGCGGCGATCGCGGCCGTGTCCAGCGTCGAGACGTCGATGAAGCGGTCGCAGGCCGCGCGGATGCGGCGGGCCTGCGGCGAGCCGTCGTCGGGGCCGTGCGAGAACAGCAGCACCTCGAAGCGCTCGCGGTCGCGCCGCTCCAGCACCTCGACCAGCAGGGCGGCGGTGGCGTGGGCGTGGAAATCTGCGGACAGGTAGCCGATGCGCAGCCTCGGCTTCGCGGTGGCCTTCAGCGGCGGCAGCGGCTTCAGCCCCCGGCTCAGGAAGCGGCTGCTGATCCGCGCCGCCTTCAGCAGCAGCGCCGGGTCGTGGGGCAGGGCGACCAGTGCGAAGGGAACGGCGAACTCGTCGTCGGCGTCCTCGGGGCGGGCGGCGATGGCCTGCTGCAAGGCGGTGAGATTGGCATCGAAATGTTCCCAGCGCGCCGCCTGCTGGTCACCCAGCGCCTGGTAGGCCTGGGCCTGGATGCTGTGCGGCTGCAGCAGCGCGACGGTGCGGAAGCACTCGGCCGCCTCCTCCGGCATCGCCAGCGCCTGGAAGGTGAAGGCCAGCTGCAGGTAGGCGTCGGTGTCGTCGGGCTTCAGCGCCAGCGCCTTCATCAGCGCCTCGATCGCCTCCTGCGCCCGGCCGGCGCGGCGCAGTGCCTCGCCATAGTAGCGCTGTAGCGGGTTGGATTCGACGCGCGGCGCGAAGGGTGCCATCAGCGCCACGGCCTCGCCCCAGGCCTGGCGGCCCAGCAACTCGCGGGCTTGGCCCAGCAGTTCCTGCAAAGTCATGTCTTCTTCGCAGTCACCAGCAGTGACATCCGGTTGAAGAACCACATGCCGTCGACCGTCCACGGCGTGTATTTCTTCAGCGTGTTGGTCAGCGTGTAGGGCGTGTACCAGCAGTTGTGGTCCGGGTGCACGACCTCGACGAAGGTCTGGGCGCCGCTGTTGTAGTCGAAGTGCTGGCGCATGCAGCTCCAGGCGTCCGGCACGGTGATCACATAATCCTCAGCCCCGACGGCATCGAGCTGCTTCAAGAAGCCCTCGACATTGCCGACATGCTCCATCACCTCGGGCACCAGCACCAGGTCGTAGCGATCGCTCACCTGGGCCCAGTCGGAGAACAGCCGGCCCTTGAGGTGCGGCTGCATCTGCGCGAAGGCCTCCGCGTTGACGTCGAAGCCGTCCAGCTCGCAGCAGTCGTCCAGCTGCAGGTGCAGCGAGTTCTTCAGGTCGGTGATCGGCCAGTCCACGCAGCCGACGTGCAGCACCTTGCGGCCGGCGCACAGCGGGCGGAACACGTCCAGCCGCGAACGGCCGCGCAGTTCCTCGCCGACGTAGACCTTCTGCACGAAGTAGGGCGCGTGGGCGTATTCCAGCGGCGAGACCTTGCCGGCTTCCGGCTGGTTATCGGGCCTGTGGATGCTCATGGTTCAGGCCACCTTCCTGGTGTGCAGCGAGTCGTACTTGCCCAGCGTGCTGCCCCATTCCTGGTCGGCGAACACCGGGCCCGGGCCCTCGTAGCGCAGGCCGGTGAAGTGGCGCGGGATGAAGAAGTGGCTGGGCCAGATCGTCAGCGCGTTGTAGCGGTGGGCGCGGTGGCATTCGGTGAGGAACAGCGGGCCGACGCTCTGCCAGGCCATGCGGTCGTCCACCTGCGGCGTGTTCTGCAGGTCCAGGATCATCTGGCCGAAGAAGGGGTTCTGCGGCACCGAGGCCACGTAGCCGGCGGCGATCAGGCCCGGGCGCACCAGCTCGTTCTCCCAGCAGGCCATCGCCTCGCAGTCGAACAGCCAGGGCGCCAGCGGCCGGCGGCAGATGCTGTCGGCGTCGACGACGAAGCCACCCTCGTTGTAGAGGATCTCCCAGCGCATCAGGTCGGCCACGCCGTTGAGCTCGCGGCCGGCCATCGCCTGCATGTGCGGCGCGTTGACCCAGCCGTAGCTGCCCAGTTCGGCATTGCCCCAGACGCGCAGTTCCCAGTCCGGGTTGTGCGCCTTCCAGGTGGCGATGCAGTTGTCCGGGCGCCTGGATTCGTCGCCGACCCAGATCACGTGCAGAGTGCGTGGAATCATGGCGTTATGGTAGGCCGCGGCGGCCGTTTCCATGAGCCGATAAGCATGGCTTTTCCGGGCTTGGATGCCCGCCGCGGCCGGCACAATGCCGGCCATGGCCCACGTCGCTCCCTTCAGCACCGCCCTGGTCGTGATCGCGCGCGACGAGGCGCCGCGCATCGGGCGACTGCTGGCCAGCGTGCGACCCTTCGTGGACACCATGCTGGTGCTGGACACCGGCTCGCGCGACGCCACGCCGGCGCTGGCGCGGGAGGCCGGCGCGCGGGTCGAGCAGTTCGACTGGTGCGATGACTTTTCCGCCGCCCGCAACCGTGCGCTGGAGCTGGCCGGTGCCGACTGGCATGTGGTGCTGGACGCGGACGAGTGGCTGATCGAAGGTGGCGAGGCGCTGCGGGAGCTGCGCTCCATGACGCCGGATTTCATCGGCACCCTGCAGCTGCGCGACAGCTTCGACGACGCCGGCCAGGCCCGCGAGGCCAGCGCCTGGCTCAGCCGCGTGCTGCCGGGCCGGGTGCGCTATGACGGCGTGGTGCACGAGCAGCCGCAGCACGCGCTGCCGGTGCGCCGGCTGCCGCTCTTGGTCGGGCACGACGGCTACCGCGCCGAGCGCCTGGCCGACAAGCGCGGCCGCAACCGCCGGCTGCTGGCCCGCGCGCTGCAGGCCGCGCCGAATGACGCCTACCTGAACTACCAGTGGGGCAAGGACTGCGCGGTCTACGACGAGGACGCGGCCGCCGAGGCCGGCTTCGCCCGGGCGGCCGCGCTGGGCTCGCCCGAGCTGCCCTGGTGGACCGACCTGGTCGCGCGCCGGCTGTTCACGCTCAAGCGGCTCAAGCGCCACGCCGACGCGATGGACTTCGCCGACGCCCAGATGCCGCGCTGCGCCGACTCGCCGGACTTCTTCTTCGCCATCGGCGACCTGCTGCTGGACCTGGCCGCCGACGAGCCGGCCCGCGCCGCCGAGCTGCTGCCGATGATCGAGCAGGCCTGGGGCGAATGCCTGGCCCTGGGCGAGCGGCCCGGGCAACTGGGCGCCGTGGCCGGCCGCGGCTCCTGGCTGGCCGCCTACAACCTCGCGCTGGTGCTGGAGGGCACCGGCCGCGCCGACGAGGCGGCCGCCCTGCGCGCCGCCCATCCCGCGCCATGACCGTCCTGGTCTGGCCGCTGCCGGCGCTGTTCAGCTGGGCGCTGGCCTGGGCGGTGTTCGCCGGCCTGCGGGCCGCCGGCGCACCGGCCCTGCTGGCGCTGCTGGGCGCCAGCGCGGCCGGGGCCCTGCTGGCCCTGCTGCAGCGCGAGCGCTGGCGCCGGCTGATCGTGGCCCTGGGCTTCCCGCTCGGCTTGCTGGCGCTGCTGGCCAGCGGCGGCGCGGCCCTGCCGGCCTGGATCTGGCTGCTGCCGCTGGCGCTGCTGGCGCTGCTCTATCCCCGCCGCACCTGGGGCGATGCGCCGCTGTTTCCCACGCCGCCCGGCGCCTTGGCAGAATTGCCGGCGGTCGCCGCCCTAACGCCGGATTCAAGCGTGCTCGACGCCGGCTGCGGCCTCGGCGACGGATTGAAGGAACTCCGCCGCGTCTATCCGGGCGTGCGGCTGGTCGGCATCGAGTGGAGCCGGCTGCTGGCGCCGCTGGCGCGCTGGCGCTGCCGCGGCGTCGCCGAGGTGCGGCGCGGCGACATGTGGGCGATGGACTGGCGCCCCTATGAGATGGTCTATGTGTTCCAGCGGCCCGAGTCCATGCCGCGCGTCTGGGCCAAGGCCTGTGCGGAAATGCGCGAAAAGGGCGCTTGGCTGGTCAGCCTGGATTTCGAGGTAGCGGGTCAAATACCGCTGGCGCATTTCCCGCTTGCGGATGGGCACGGTGTGTGGGTGTACCGAGTGCCGCAAGTTCAAGACATTGTTCAATCGGCCGATAAGGGCTGAGAACCACAGAAAGAATTCTTATCAATGTTTGTCATCATCGGCTGGCTCGTCTGTCTGGGCTGCGTCTTCGGGGTCTTCATCGCGCACGGCGGCAATATCGAGGTGATCCTCCATGCGCTGCCCTTCGAGATGATCACCATCTTCGGCGCGGCCGCCGGCGCCTTCCTGGCCAACAACCAGATGAAGGTGCTCAAGGCCACCGGTCGCGGCCTCGGCATGTGCTTCAAGGGCAGCAAGTTCAGCAAGGCCCGCTACATGGAGCTGCTGGCGCTGCTCTACGACATCCTGCAGAAGGCCCGCAAGGAGGGCCTGATGTCCATCGAGAAGGACGTGGAGGACCCGCACGCCTCCCCGCTGTTCCAGAAGTACCCGGCCGTGGGCAACGACCACCACGTCACCGAGTTCATCACCGACTACCTGCGCATGATGGTCTCGGGCAACCTCAACGCCCACGAGATCGAATCGCTGATGGACAGCGAGATCGAGACCCACCACCAGGAGGAGCACGCGGCGGTGGCCGCGCTGCAGCGCCTGGCCGGCGGCCTGCCGGCCTTCGGCATCGTGGCCGCGGTGCTGGGCGTGGTGAACACCATGGGCTCGGTGGGCCAGCCGCCGGCGGTGCTGGGCGGCATGATCGGCTCGGCACTGGTGGGCACCTTCCTCGGGATTCTGCTGGCCTACGGCTTCGCCGAGCCGCTGGCGGGCCTGCTGGAGCAGAAGGTCGAGGACGGCGGCAAGGAGTTCCAGTGCATCAAGACCACGCTGCTGGCCAGCATGCAGGGCTATGCGCCGCAGGTGGCGATCGAGTTCGGCCGCAAGGTGCTGTACTCGGGCGACCGGCCGACCTTCGGCGAGCTGGAATCGCACGTCAAGAAGAAGTAGTAGTAAGGTCCCGCTGAGGTAAGAAGTCATGGCCGGCGACAGCAAGAAACTCCAACCGATCATCATCAAGCGCATCAAGAAGGGCGGCCATGCCGCCCACGGTGGCGCCTGGAAGATCGCCTACGCCGACTTCGTGACGGCGATGATGGCCTTCTTCCTGCTGATGTGGCTGCTGGGCTCCACGACGGAAGGTGACCGCAAGGGCATCGCCGACTATTTCTCCGCCCCGCTGAAGGTGGCGATGGCCGGCGGTTCCGGCTCGGGCGATTCGTCCAGCCTGGTCAAGGGTGGCGGGCAGGACCTCTCGCGCCAGACCGGCCAGGTCAAGGCGGGCGACGTCGAGTCCAAGCGCCACACGATCAACCTGCGCGCGCTGCGCGAGGAGCAGCGCCGCGCCGAGCGCACCCGGCTGGAGGAGTTCAAGAAGCACATCGAGGACGTGCTGGCCGCCAACCCGCGCCTGGCCTCATTGGGCGGGCAGATCCGGCTGGACATGACCAAGGAAGGCCTGCGCATCCAGATCGTGGACGACCAGGGCCGGCCGATGTTCGACAGCGGCAGCGCGGTGGTGAAGCCGTACATGCGCGAGCTGCTGAGGGAACTCGGCGACGTGCTGCGCGAGGTGCCCAACCGGCTGACGCTGGAAGGCCACACCGACGCCCAGCCCTTCCCGGGCGGGGCGCTGGGCTACACCAACTGGGAGCTCTCGGCCGACCGCGCCAACGCCTCGCGCCGCGAACTGGTGGCAGGCGGATTGCCCGACGAGCGCGTGCTGCGCGTCACGGGCATGGGCTCCAGCAAGCTGCTGGACAGCAAGGACCCCAAGTCCGCGGCCAACCGGCGCATCAGCATCATCGTGATGAACCGTGACGCGGAAGACGCAGTGCTGAAGAATTTTTCCTCGGATGAGGACGATTCCGCTAACGGCGAGGCTCAGCAGGCTCCAAAAGCCGCATCCGCTGCGCCACAATGACGCTTGAATTTGGCGTTAGCCCCATCGAAGAAAGAAGCCAGCCATGAGCAATGAGATGAAATTCCTGGTCGTCGACGACTTCTCGACGATGCGTCGTATCGTGCGGGGCCTGCTCAAAGAGATCGGTTACGTGAACTGCGAAGAGGCCGAGGACGGCGTCGAGGCGCTGAGCATGCTGAAGGCGGGCAAGTTCGATTTCGTCGTCAGCGACATCAACATGCCCAACATGACCGGCTTCGAGCTGCTGAAGGCGATCAAGGAAGACCCGGCGCTGAAGCACCTGCCGGTGCTGATGGTCACCGCCGAGGCCCGCAAGGAAGACATCGTGCTGGCGGCCCAGAGCGGCGCGGCCGGCTACATCGTCAAGCCTTTCACCAAGGCGACGCTGGAAGAGAAGGTCCAGAAGATCATGCAGAAGCTTGCGGCCGCGGCCTGAAGACCAGGAGCCCGCCATGCAAGCCGAACAAGCTTTCGCCCAACTGGGCACCGGCAGCGAGCCGCTGATGGTCTCGCCCGAGGTGTTCCAGCAACTGGGCACGATCACCCGCGTGCTGCACGACACGATGCAGCAGCTCGGCGTGATGCCCAAGCTCCAGACCGCCACCGACGGCCTGCCCGACGCCCGCAGCCGCCTGACCTACATCGCCAACAAGACGGCCGACGCCGCCAACAAGGTGCTGAACTCGGTCGACCAGGCCAAGACCGAGCACTCGCACATCTCGGCCGCCACCAACGAGATGGCCAAGGCCATCATGGCCGACCCGGTCAAGGCCGTGGCCAGCGGCGCGGTGTTCAACTTCGTCAAGGACGTGGAGACCTCCACCTCCCGCATCGACCAGCACCTGACCGACATCATGATGGCGCAGGACTTCCATGACCTGACCGGCCAGGTGGTGGCCAAGGTCGTGACCCTGGCCAACGACCTGGAAGACAGCCTCGTCAAGCTGCTGGTCTCCGTCGTGCCGCCGGAGCAGCGCGAGAAGGTCGACCCGAGCATCCTGCAGGGCCCGGTGGTCAATCCGGAAGGCCGTACCGACGTGGTCACGAACCAGGGCGAGGTGGACGACCTGCTCGCCAGCCTGGGATTCTGATGACGCTGAAGTAAGGCCTTATCTGCTCGCAAAGCCCGCCATCGGCGGGCTTTGCTGTTTCTAGCGCAACGCGGCCAGCTCCTGGGTGACCAGCCGCACCACCAGCTTGTCCAGCGTCTCCACCGAGTAGTTCTGCACCTCGTGCACCGTCTCCCGCCCCGGGCCGCTGCCCGGGTTGCGCGCATCCGCATAGGTCAGGAACACGAAGCGGCCGCCGGTGTACTGGGCGATCTGGCGCTGGATGTATTCGCCCTGGCGGTCCAGGCCGCTGGCGCCGACGCTGAACACCTTGATGCCCTTGCCCAGCGCCGACATCATGCTCTGGTCGTACTGCACGCCGCCGTAGTCCAGGTGCGGCGGCGCATCGGCCAGCAGCACCACCAGGCGGGTGGCGCCGTTGCCGCGCCAGCTGATGTTGTCGACGGTGTCGGCGAAGGCCTCGTTCATCGCCTCCGGGTAGTCGCCGCCGCCGTCGGCCTGCAGGCCGTCCAGCGCGCGCTGGAAGCCCTTGAGGTCGCGGCTCAGGTCGTGCGACTTGATCAGGAACTCGTCGACCTTGTCGCGGTAGGCGACCAGGCCCAGGCACAGGTCCGGATGGCTGGGCAGTGCGGCGATCTGGCGCACCATGGCCTGCATGCTGTCGCGCAGCTTGCCGATCTCGTCGCCCATCGAACCGGTGGCGTCGACCAGGAAGACCAGGTCCAGCCGGGCCGGCGCGCGGCCGCTCGCGGCGTCCAGGCGCAGCTCGACGCTGCTCTTCTGGCCGCGGCGCAGGGTGGTCGTGGCCTCGCGGCCGAGGCTGCGGGCGGTGACGGCATAACTGTCCGCATGAGCGGCATCGAAGGCGTCCGGATGCAGCCAGGCGCGGCCGGCGGTGTCGGTGCGGGCCCACATGGCGGCGCCGGCGGCCGAGCGCACGGCCACCTCGGCGTCGGGCACGCCGCGGCCGGTGGCGTCCTTCACCTCCAGCAGGTAGCGCTCGCGGACGTCGCGCTCGCGGTGCTCGAGTTGCGCGTTGCGCTCGCGGAAGGCGAGGTATTCGGCGAAGCCGGCGTTGTCGTCGACGACGCCGGCGGTGACCGTCTCCTGCGGGCGCTGCTGGCGCTCGAAAGCCGGCGCCACCGAGGTCGCGACCGATGGCGCGGCCATGCCGGCCGGCGCCGGGGCCGGGGCCGCGGGCGCCATGTAGAGCCTGTCCGCGCTGGACTTGCTGCTGCGCTCGGCCAGCGCCTCGCGCCGTTCCGAGGCGGCCCGGCGTTCGCTGTCGCGCTGCGCCTGGAACTGCGGCCCGGGCACCACGCGGGCGGCCACCGGGCGGTCGCAGCTCATGGCGCTGGGCGCGCGGAACAGCGGCCGGTTCGTCAGCGGCGGCGGATCCTGGGGCGGCGTCTGCGGCTCGGGCC
>NZ_LYVQ01000196.1 GCF_001984095.1 Pelomonas sp. KK5 | reverse complement strand
GGCATCGAGCACCGTCTCGTCGTCGGCAGCGGCGGCCATTCGCTCGCCCATGGTGGCGCGCTGCTTCCCGACACCCTCACCTGGATGCTCGCCCATGAAAGCCGTTGACATGCCCGTGCAAGACCTGACCCCCGAGGTCAGCCCTCGCTACCGCGCCTATGTCCTGTTCGCACTGGCCGTCGTGGGCTTCATGTGCTCGGTGGACAAGGTCGTGATCACCATGTTCGTCGAGCCGATCAGGAAGGAGTTCGGCCTGACCGACACCCAGCTCGGGCTGATGACCGGCCTGGCCTTCTCGCTGCTGGGCGGCCTGGCCGCGATCCCGCTGGCACGCTGGGCCGACCGCGGCAACCGCAAGTGGATCATCGGCGGCAGCTTCGTCGCCTGGACGGTGATGACCGCCGCCTCGGGCGTTGCGACCAACTTCCTGCAGATGCTGGCCGCGCGCATCGGCGTGGGCATCGGCGAGGCGGGCTGCATCCCGTCCACCCACTCGATGCTGGGCGACTACTACCCGCGCCGGCTGCGGGGCCGCGCCCTGGGCATCCACAGCGCGGTGAGCTACCTGGGCATGCTGGGTGGACTGCTGGGCGGTGGCATCCTGGTGCAGACGATCGGCTGGCGCAGCGGCTTCATCGTGCTGGGCGTGCTGGGCCTGGTGCTGAGCGTGATCTTCCATCTGACGGTGCGCGAGCCCGTCCGCGTGGACAGCGCGCCGCAGGGCGCAGGCGAGCACATGCTCAGTCGCCTGGGCGACCCGCGGGCCTTCCTCTACCTGGTCGGCGCCTTCTCCACGACCGCCCTGGCCGGCGCCGCGACGATGGCCTGGTTGCCGGCCTACTTCGCCCGCGCGTTCACGTCGCTGACGCCGATCCAGGTCGGCGGCGGCCTCGGCCTGTGCCTGGGCCTGGCGACGGCGATCGGCTCGATCACCGGCGGCGCGCTGTCGGTGCGCTACGGCGTGAAGTCGCGCGCCTGGGGCGCCGGTTTCGCGGCGGTGATCCAGGTCGTCGTCATGCCCTTCTACCTGGGCAGCTTCCACGCGGGCAGCCCGCTGCCGGCCTTTGCCCTGCTGTTCTGCGCGCTGTTCATCGCCGGGATGATCCTTGGCCCGGTGTTCGCGACGCTGCAGGACCTGGTGAAGCCCGATGCGCGGGCCACGGCGGTGGCCATCGTCAGCGTGGCGGGCGTGGTGTTCGGCCAGGGCCTGGGGCCGCTGGTGGTGGGCGCGATCAGCGACTTCGTCGCCACCGGCACGGCCGAGGGCCTGCGCTGGGCCATGACCTGGGTGGCCATGGTCAACTGGCTGACCGTGCTGTGGTTCTGGCTGCTGAAGCGCCGCATCCAGGCGCTCCAGCAGCAAGTCACCTCACAGTGACTTGAGGATTTCCCTGCGCTTCTCCTCATATTCCTGATCGGTGATCAGGCCCTTGCCGTGCAGGCGCTTGAGGGTCTCGAGGCGGCGCTCGGCGTCGCCGATGCTGACCGGGGCGGCCGGCGCGGCGGGAGCCACGGGGACCGCGACGACAGGCGCGGCGACGGGCGCGGGAGCGACCACCGGCGCAATGACGGCCGCTGGCGCCAGCGGCGCCGGCATCGCCGCACCGGGCACCGCCGCGCCGATCGGCGCGGGCACGGCCACGGTCTGCGCGGCCTGGCGGGCGCCAGCCACGTTCATCGGGATCGTCAGCCAGTCGGCGCGGCGCGAAGTGGCGCCGGCGCTGGAGAGCTGCGCCCTGCCCGCGCTGTCGCGCATGCCGAAGACGAACTTGGGCTGGACCTGGTTGCCGCGGTAGGCGTCGTAGAAATCCTGGCGCGCGTCGTGGACGATCAGTTGCAGGCCCTGGGCGTCGACGAACAGCCGCGCGGTCAGCGCCAGCGGCGAGCCGACGAAGCCGCCTTCGCGGCGGTCGGCCGAGAGCAGCAGGATGTCGTCGGCCGGCGTGGCCAGCTGCAGTGCCTTGTTGATGATCGGCACCAGCTCGTCGAGCTCGCTGCGGTCGAACAGCGGGAAGCGCGTGCCGTCGCGCGCGGTGACGACCTGCACGGCCGCCAGCTGCTGCCGCAGCGCCTCGGGGTCGACGCGGACCGGATGCTGGTTGGGCGGGCTGCCCGCTTCGCGCGGCACCAGCCGGATCGCGGTGAACTCGTGCAGCTGCCAGGCGCGGTTCTTCGTGTCGGGCTGCTGCTGCGCCTCGGCCTTCGGGTCGTTGCTGCTGCTGCTCTTGCCGAAGATCGAATCGAACCAGCCGGCATGGGCCGGAGCTGCGGCGCCGGCGAGCAAGGCGGCGCTGAGTGCGAGGTGAAGGGAACCGCGGGTAAGCATGTCTTCTCGTCTCCGGATCGCGTCCGCTGCGGAACGCCTGAAATAAAAAAGGGCTGCCTGGGCAGCCCTTGCATTTCAGCACAGCCGGTCACGCTTCGCGTGACGAGCCGTGCGAAATCAGATCACCGGCTTACCACCAGATTTCAGCCTGGAAGCCGTAGCTGGTGCCGCTGGTCTTGCCGTCGCCGATGCCGGTCAGGCCACCCAGGCCGCCGGCGGCGTTGGCAGCGCTGTTCCACTTGGCGGTGGTGATGTAGGCGCGCAGTTCAGGACGGTTCCAGTAGCCCGGGCCGGTCGACAGCGTCGGGGCGATCGTCAGCTTGGTCAGCTTCTGGGTCTCGCCGCCTTGCGGCTTGTTCTGCATGTAGCCAGCTTCGGCCACCATCTTGAAGTTCTTCGTCAGCGCGTACGAGATACGGCCACCGACGGTGCCGCCGGTCTGCTTGGCGGTGCCGTTGACGACGTCCTTGTCCTGGCTCGTGAACAGGGCCAGGGCCTGGCCGCCGAACGGGCCCGACTGCCAGTTGAAGGTTTCAATCAGGCGCCATTGCTTGAAGCCCGAATCGGCGTTGGCACGGCCGACGTTGGCATCCAGGCCGGCGGAGCCCTGGGCGTACTGCAGCCAGACGCGGTTGCTGCCCAGGCCTTGCACGTCCTGGTCGTGCTGCAGGCTGATGCCGACGCCGTTGGTGCCGCCGCTGAAGTTGCCGCGGGTCAGGGTGCCGGTCACGCGCAGCGTGCCGCCCGGGTTGACCGGCAGCGCGGTCAGGTCGAAGTTCAGGCGCTGGGCCGGGGTCGTCGACAGGCCGGTGCCGCCACCGCCCAGGCCGCCGGAACCGTTGTCGGAACCGAAGTAGGCGATGCCCAGCTTGCCGCCGCCGACGGCGATGTTGTCCGCACCGGCACCCACGCCGTCCATCTTCACGAAGAAGGTGTCCAGGATGTGGATGTCCGCACGGCCGTAGAAGCGCTTGCCGATCCAGAAGTTGGTGTCGGGCGAGATGTCGAAGCCCTTGGCCTCCACGTACATCTGCTCGAAGGCGGACGAGGAACCGCCGGCATCGGTGCCGCCGTTGTACTCGTTCACCATGATCTTGCCCTTGAACGTCACACCGTCAACGGTGCCGGTCTGGGCCAGGCCGAATTCGCCGTAGAAATCGCACTCGTTGCCGAGACGGTAGTGGCCGCCGCCGATGCCCAGGGCGCCGCCGAGGTTGTAGCAGGCGCGGGCCGTGCCCTTCTTGGTGGCGCCGGGGCCGGCACGGAAGTAACCGTCATAGTCCAGGGCATGGGCGGAAGTAGCTGCCATGCCAGCGGCCATTGCGATGGCCGACAGAGCCAAAGTCTTCTTCAAGGTCGTCTCCTCTTCGATGGTTAAGGGTGGGGGCTTATCCCCCAGGGGCAAAACTCTTTTTCTGGTTATGGACCGTCGCCGGTCTCATGCCAGCCTCAATTCGGTCTTAGCGTCGAACAGGTGTGCCTTCTGGGCATCCCACTGCAGATAGACCGCATCGCCGACGCTGCGACGCAGAGCACCAGGGGTACGAACGGTGATCTTGCCGACTGGAGTGTCCACGGTTGCGTACGTCTCGGGACCAGTCGGCTCGATGATCGTCAAAGTTCCTGGCAATCCGTTGTCTGCCAGCGACACGTCTTCGGGTCGCAGGCCATAGGTCAGCTCGACATGACCGTTAGGCAATGCATTTCGTTGCATGTCCGTGAGCGGCAGGTCAATCCCTGAAGCGTTTGCCGCGTGTGCCGCTCGGCCGTCGGCAGCGCGTTGCGCATCGATCATGTTCATCGCGGGAGAGCCGATGAACTCGGCGACAAACTTGGTTGCGGGCCGTTCGTAGATGTCTTCCGGCGTGCCCAGCTGCTGCACCTGGCCTTCCTTCATCACGGCGATGCGGTCACCCAGCGTCATGGCCTCCACCTGGTCGTGGGTGACGTAGACGGTGGTGGTCTTGGTGCGCTGGTGGAGCAGTTTTATTTCGGCTCGCATTTCGACGCGAAGTTTCGCGTCGAGGTTGGACAGCGGCTCGTCGAACAGGAAGAGTTTCGGATCCCGTGCGAGGGCCCGGCCCATGGCCACGCGCTGGCGCTGGCCGCCCGAGAGCTGGCCCGGCTTGCGCTCCAGCAGGTGCTCCAGCTGGAGCATCTTGGCCACGCGGGCGACGATCTCCTCGCGCTGGTCCTTGGGCACCTTGCGCATCTCCAGGCCGAAGGCGATGTTGGCCTTCACGTTCATGTTCGGGTAGAGCGCGTAGCTCTGGAACACCATCGCGATGTCGCGGTCCTTGCTGGGGGCGTAGGTGACGTCGCGGTCGGCGATCAGGATCTGGCCCGAGCTGGGCGTGTCCAGGCCGGCGATCATCGACAGCAGCGTGGACTTGCCGCAGCCCGAGGGCCCGACCAGGATCAGGAACTCGCCGGCTTCGACCTCGATGTCGATGCCCTTGAGGATGTGTACCGTGTTGGCGTAGGTCTTCTTGACCTGGCGAATGCTCAATGCGCCCATGACTTGCTCTTTATCCCTTGACGGCGCCGGCGGTCAGGCCACGCACGAAGTATTTGCCGGCGACGACGTAGACGAACAGCGTGGGCAGCGCGGCGATCAGTGCCGCCGCCATGTCCACGTTGTATTCCTTGACGGTGCTGGAGGTGTTGGCCAGGTTGTTCAGGCCCACGGTGATCGGCTTGCTGTCGGCGCCGGAGAAGACCACGCCGAACAGGAAGTCGTTCCACACGTTCGTGAACTGCCAGATCAGCGTCACGACCAGGATCGGCGTGGACAGCGGCAGCACGATGCGGAAGAAGATCTGCCAGAAGGACGCGCCGTCCAGCATCGCCGCCTTGACGAGTTCCTGCGGCAGGCCGACGTAGTAGTTGCGGAAGAACAGCGTCGTCGACGGAATGCCGCAGACGATGTGCACCAGCATCAGGCCCCAGATCGAGCTGGCCAGGCCCATCCAGCCCAGCACCTGGCTCATCGGCAGCAGCACGACCTGCAGCGGCATGAACACGCCGAACAGCAGGAAGGCGAACATGGTCTCGCTGCCGCGGAAGCTCCACTTGGCGAGCACGTAGCCGTTGACCGCGCCGAGCGCCGTGGACACCAGCACCGCCGGCACCACCATCATCAGCGAGTTCAGGAAGAAGGGCTTCAGGCCGTTGCACTCGATGCCGGTGCAGGCCGAGCCCCAGGCCTTGGCCCAGGCCTCGCCGGTGGCGTGCGTGGGCAGCGACAGCAGGCTGCCGGCACGGACCTGGTCCATGTCCTTCAGCGAGGTGCTGAGCATCACGTACATCGGGGTCAGGAAGTACAGCGCGAACAGGCCCAGCGCGGCCCAGAGGAGGAAGCGCTGGATCGTGAACGAGCGAGCTTGGGGACTACTGGCACTCACTTCTTGGCTCGCAGTTCGGAATAGAGATAGGGCACGACGATGGCAGCGACCGTCGCCAGCATCACCGTGGCGCTGGCCGCGCCCAGGCCGATCTGGCCGCGGCTGAAGGCCATCGCGTACATGAAGGTGGCCGGCAGGTCGGTGGCGTAGCCGGGGCCGCCGGCGGTCAGCGCCATCACCAGGTCGAAGCTCTTGATCGCCAGGTGGCTCACCACCATCAAGGTGCTGAAGAACACCGGACGCAGCGTCGGGATGATGATGCGCCAGTAGATGCGCGGCAGCGTCGCGCCGTCCACCTGCGCGGCCTTGATGATCGAGTCGTCGATGCCGCGCAGGCCGGCCAGGAACAGCGCCATCACGAAGCCGGCGCTCTGCCAGATGCCGGCGATGGCGACGCAGTAGATGGCCTTGTCCGGGTTCACCAGCCAGTCGAAGGTGAAGCTCGTGAAGCCCAGTTGCTGCACCAGGTGCTCCAGGCCCAGGCCGGGGTTGAGGATCCACTTCCAGGCCGTGCCGGTGACGATGAAGGAGATCGCCATCGGGTACAGGTAGACGGTGCGCAGCACGCCTTCGGCGCGCACCTTCTGGTCCAGCAGGATGGCCAGCAGCAGGCCCACCGCCATCGAGCCGGCGATGAACAGGCCGCCGAAGATGGCCATATTGGTCATCGCCACATGGAAACGGTCGTTGTCCAGCAGCGAGGCGTAGTGATCGAGGCCGGCGAACTCGTAGTTCGGCAGCAGGCGGGATTCGGAAACGGACAGGTAGCCGTTCCAGGCGATCAACCCGTAGATGAACAGGAACGCCAGCAGGAAGCTCGGGGCGATCACGAGCTTCGGCAGCCAGGGCGTCTTCAGGGTCGAGGGTGCAGACATTGCAGGCAAGACTTCTTGTTGCGGCTGTACGCCGCATGCCGGCGCGGCATGCGGCGTACAGGCAGGTCGGGCCGGGCGGCCCGAGGAGCCGATTACTTCGACTTTGCGGCGGAGGCCAGCTTGGCCATCGCATCCTTGGCGGTCATGGAATCGGTGTTCCAGAACTGGCTCACCACGTCCTGCATCGCACCCTGGATCGCCGAGGGAACGGCCATGCCGTGGGCGATCGACGGGACCAGCGAGCCGCTCTTGGCATCGGCCTGGAAGTCCTTGGCCGACTGCTTGGCGCAGTCGTCGAACTTGCTCAGGTCCATGCCCAGGCGAACCGGGATCGAGCCCTTGTTCAGGTTGAACAGTTCCTGGAAGTCCACGGACATGATGGCCGAGGCCAGGTCCTTCTGGGCCTGCGCCTTGTCGGCGCCCTTGACCTTGAACATCGCGAACGAATCGATGTTGAAGGTGTAGGCGGCGGCGGTGCCCGGGGCGGCGAAGCACTGGAAGTCCTTGCCCGGGGCCTTGCCGGCGGCCAGGAACTCGCCCTTGGCCCAGTCACCCATGAACTGGAAGCCGGCTTCGCCACGGATCACCATCGAGGTCGCCAGGTTCCAGTCGCGGCCGGCGGCGTTCTTGTCGGTGTAGCCCTTGATCTTCTTGTAGGTCGTCAGGACCTCTTCCATCTTGGCGCTGTTCAGCGTGGGCTGGTCCAGCTTGATCAGGGCCTTCTTGTAGAACTCGGTGCCACCGACGCCCAGGGCCACGGCCTCGAAGGTGGTGAAGTCCTGCCAGGACTGGCCGCCGTGGGCGACCGGGATCACGCCGGCCTTCTTCAGCGCGTCGGCGGCGGCGAAGAACTCGGGCCAGGTGGCAGGCATCTTGCTGACGCCAGCCTTCTTCAGCACTTCGCTGTTGGCCCACACCCAGTTGACGCGGTGCACGTTGACCGGAGCGGCCACGTAGTTGCCCTTGTACTTCATGACGTCCGCCACCACGCCCGGCAGCAGCTTGTCCCAGCCTTCGGTCTTGGCCACGTCGTCGATATTGGCCAGCACGCCTTCACGCGCCCATTCCTGGATGGACGGGCCCTTGATCTGGGCGGCCGCCGGGGCGTTGCCGCTGACGACGCGCGACTTCAGCACGGTCATGGCGGAATCGCCGCCACCGCCGGCCACGGCGAAGTCCTTCCAGGTGTCGCCCTTGGCCTGCAGCTTTTCCTTCAGCGCGGCAGCAGCCTTGGCCTCGCCGCCGCTGGTCCACCAGTGCAGCACTTCGACCTCGCCGCCAGCGTGGGCAGCGGACATAGCCAGGGCAGCCGCGGCTGCAATGAGGGTGGTTGCGCCGGCGCGCATGAAACGAGATGACATCTTGTCTCCAGAGTCGGCACCGTTCTGGGGCGGCGCCTGGGTTATGAGAAAGTCCGACCCAGCCTGACCCGAGACAGCAGACCGGCTGGATGAATGGACTATTAATTAACCTTAAAAGCCTAAACACTAGGTTAAACACTAACTGACTTTTCGCCCGGAATAGCGCTTAACGCCGCTCAAAAACTGAACCAGTTGTTAAGCTTTGGACCCAATGAATATCCTGCTCGCCGAAGACGACGCCATCCTGGCCGACGGCCTTTCCGCCCAGCTCCGTGGCGCCGGCTTCGAGGTCGAACACGCCCCGAACGGCCCCGTGGCGGAGTACCTGCTGATCAAGCAGCCCTACGACCTGGCGATCCTGGACATCGGCCTGCCGATGATGGATGGGCTGACCGTGCTGCAGCATGTGCGCTCGGTCCGGCCGGGCCTGCCGGTGGTGGTGCTGACCGCGCTGGACAGCCTGGACAGCCGCGTCGCCGGCCTCAACGCGGGCGCCGACGACTACATCACCAAGCCCTTCGATTTCCCCGAACTGGAGGCCCGGATCCGCGCCTTGTTAAGGCGGACGCAGCCCCCCACGGCTGCACCGGAACTGGACATCGGCCGCCTCAAGATGGAGCGCGGGATGTTGCGCGCAAGCGTCGCCGGCGAGGCGATCGACCTCTCCCCGCGCGAATGGACGCTGCTGGACCTGCTGGTGACCCACCGCAACAAGGTCGTCACCAAGGACCAGATCGGCCAGGCCTGGAGCAGCGACGGCAGCGAGCAGGGTGTGGGCAACTCGACCGAGGTCTACATCCACCGCCTGCGCCGCAAGCTGGAGAACTCCGGCGTGATGATCCGCACCGTGCGCGGCCTGGGTTACCTGCTCGAAGCCGACGGCACCATGTCAAGTTGAGCAGGCGTCGATGAAGCGTTTCCTCGGCTTCCTCGGCGAGATGCATCCACATGGCCTCTCGCTGCGCCGCCTGCTGCTGGTCTACCTGCTGCTGCCGCAACTGGTGCTGTGGCTGGCCGGCGGCATCGCCACCTACAAGCTCGCCTCGGGCTACGCCAACCTGGCCATCGACGCCAGCCTGGCCCAGGCCTCGCGGGCGCTCGCGCGGCAGCTCAAGCCGATCGGCGACGGCCTCCTGATCGATTTCCCCCGCGCTGCCCAGGACATCCTCGAGGCCGACCCCACCGACCGCCTGCTCTACACGGTCAGCACGCCGCCGGGCCAGTTCATCCTCGGCAACGAGAACCTGTCCACCTCCAAGCCGATCGCCACGCCGCGGCTCAACGACCCCTACTACTACGACGTGGTGCTGCCGCCCGGCAACAACAACCGCTCGGGGCTGGAGCATGTGCGCGTGTCGGCGCTCTACCTGGCCTATGGCGAGAGCAAGGCCGGCAAGCAGACGATGCTGGTGCAGGTGGCCCGCAACAGCGCCAACCGCGAGGCGATGACGCGGCGCATCCTGTTCGACACGCTGCTGCCGCTGTCGGTGCTGATCCTGCTGATGTCAATGATCGTCTCGGCCGGCATCCGCGCCGGCCTGGCGCCGCTGAACCGGCTGCGCCACGAGGTGGAGGAACGGGCGCCGGGCGACCTGACCCCGCTGAAGCTGGACTCGGCGCCGGAGGAGTTGCAGTCGCTGGCCCGCTCGCTGAACGAGCTGCTGGCCTCGGTGCAGCGCAACGTGATCGCGCAGAAGCGCTTCATCGGCGACGCCGCCCACCAGCTGCGCACGCCGCTGGCGGGCCTGAAGAGCCAGACCGAACTGGCGCTGCAGAACAGCAGCGACCCCGAGCAGCGCCAGCGCCTGGAGCGCGTGCACCTGAGCGCCACCCGCAGCGCCCACCTGGTGACCCAGTTGCTGACGCTGGCCCGCGCCGACCCCGAGTCGGCGATGGTGCAGGACCGCAGCACCTTCGACCTGCAGCGCTTCGCCAACGACGTGGTCGCCGAATGGGTGCCCCGCGCGCTGAAGTGCGGCGTGGACCTCGGCATGAACGAGCGCTACAAGGCCGCCGTACCGGTCAAGGCCAATGCGCTGCTGCTGCGCGAGGCGCTGGCCAATCTGCTGGACAACGCCATCCACTACGCCGGCCGCCACGCCGAGGTGACCGTGCTCGTGCGAGCCGACGGCCTGCATGCGCGGCTGGAGGTGGAAGACACCGGCCCCGGCATCCGCGCCGAGGACCGCGAGCGCGCGATGGAGCGCTTCGTTCGCATCACCGACGCCGGCAACGGCTGCGGCCTGGGCCTGCCCATCGTCAAGGAGATCGTCGAGCGCCACGCGGGCTCGGTGGCACTCGAACAGGTTCAGCCGCGCGGCCTCAGGGTGATCGTGCGCCTGCCCCTTGCGGCTTGAATTCGGGCCGAGCGCCGGGCCGCCCCAAGCCGGCCCATGTGCAAGCGCCTGCGGCTCGATGCCGCAGGCGCTTGCGTCCCCTCGGGGGACCGACCAGCCCCGCGCGCGTTCAGCGCCGCGGGGCTGGGCGAGGGGCTCTCACAACACGCCGTAGTAGTCGTTGACCTTGCGGCCATAGTCGTCGCTGTAGGCGGGGTACTCGCCCTGCGGATAGTGCGGCGCGTTGTCCAGCTGGGCCTTGGCGATCGGCACGACATAGCCGTCGAGATTCGTGTCGTAGGTCAGCATGGACCAGGGCAGCGGGTAGCGGTCGGTGCCCATGCCGAGGAAGCCGCCGAACTCCAGCGCCGCATAGCGGACATGGCCGGAGCGCTTGTCGATCATCACGTCCTCGATGGAGCCGAGCTTGTCGCCGTTCGGGTTGTAGACGTTCGTGCCCTCGACCTTCTTGGACGAGATGCAGAGATTGGAAGAAGTACCGCTCATGGGATTCACCTTTGCTCAATGTGGGCGGGGACCAGCCCCGGAAGCTCCACTTTGGGCGAACCAGCCCAGCCGGGCCATCGGCAGCGAGCCCGCGGCCGGGTAGGTCTGGGCCTACGAAGGCTGGCCGAAGCGGCCGGCCGTCAGGTCGGCAAAGGCGTTGAACAGCCAGGGGCTGCCGGGCACGGTGGCATAGAGCTGGCGGTGGCCGGTCGAGCGGCGCCGCACGGTCAGCAGCCGGTCGGGCAGGCCGATGCCGCGCAGGCCCTCGGGCGCCCCTTCGGTGATCTCGAAATCGCTCGGCTCGAAGCCGGCCAGGCGCACGGTCTGCGCCAGCGTGGCACTGAGGCCCTGGTGTTGCGCGTTCGCCATCATCTTGTGTTCTCCCTGACTACATCTTCCCGGTCATGCACCGCTGATTCTGGTCGTCAGCGATGACCGGCCGATGACACCCGGGCCAGGCTCAGATCGGCTCGCCGGCCGCCTGCCGCAGCGCGGCGGCCCGGCCGTCGTGCAGCACCGCGCGCAGCTCGGCCAGCAGCGCCTCCGGCGAGGTCGGCTTGGGCAGCACGCGGAAGCCCCCCTCCGCCGCCTCGCCGAGCTGCTCCGCATAGCCGGTGGTCAGCACCACCGGCAGCGTCGGCCAGCGCCGGCGCAGCTCGAAGGCCAGGCCGATGCCGTTGATCGCGCCGGGCATGGCAATGTCGCTGAGCACCACCTCCGGCAGGCGCACCAGGTCGGTCAGCAGGGCCAGCGCGGCGTCGCCGCTGGCGGCGCGCATCACCTCCAGGCCGGCGCTGCGCAGCATCAGCTCGGAGCTGATCGCCAGGTCCTCGTTGTCCTCCACCAGCAGCACCGTGCCGTGCAGGCGCTGCGCCTCGGCGCCGGGCGGCGCCGGCACCTCGGCCGGGCGCAGCACCTCGCCGTCGGCGGCCGGCAGCAGCATGCGCACGCAGGTGCCCTCGCCCAGCCGGCTCTCGATCTGCAGCTGCCCCCAGGCCTGGGCGCAGAAGCCCTGCACCTGGCTCAGGCCCAGGCCGGAGCCGCTGCCCCGGTCGCGCGTCGTGAAGAACGGTTCGGTGACCCGCGCCAGCAGCTCCGGCGCGATGCCCACGCCCTGGTCGCGCACCGAGATCGCCACCGCCCGCCGGCCGCCGGGCAGCTCGGCATTGCCGGCATGCACCTCCAGCGCCCCGCCCTGCGGCATCGCATGGCCGGCGTTGACGACCAGGTTGATCAGCGCCAGCTCCAGCTCGCCCAGGTCCACCCGGATCGGCGCCGTGTCCGCATCCACGCGCAGCGCCCAGCTGAGGTTGGGCTGCAGCGTGGCCTTGATCAGGCCCTCGGTGGCGCTCAGCCAGTGCTGCAGCCGCACCGTCTCGGGCCGCAGCGCCTGCTTGCGAGAGAAGGACAGCAGCTGCCGCGTGAGCCGCACGCCCGACTGCACCGCCCGCGTCATCGCCTGCACCTGGCGCTCCTCGGCCAGCGCCGGGTGGCGGCGCTTGATGACGTGCAGGCTCGCGTTGACGATGGCCAGCAGGTTGTTGAAGTCGTGCGCCACGCCGCCGGTCACCAGGGCCAGGGTCTCCAGCTTCTGCGTCTCCATCATGGCGGTCTCGACCTGCGCGCGCAGGCGCAGTTGCTCCTGCAGCCGCGCCTGCATCGCCTGCTCGCGGCGGGTGCGCTTGAGCGCCACCCAGCTGACGAAGACCAGCAGCGCCGTCGTCGGCACCAGGATGGCCGCCAGCAGCGACACGAAACGGATCCATCCGGCCAGCATCGCCGTACGGC
>NZ_LYVQ01000195.1 GCF_001984095.1 Pelomonas sp. KK5 | reverse complement strand
GCGCCTACGAGGCGCGCCGCCTGTACACGGCCGTGGACCGCGCGAAGAACGAAGCCACCCGGCTGGAGCTGGAGAGCCAGCGCCTGCAGGCCGAGCGCCATGCCCAGGCCACCAATCTGCGCGTCGAGCAGGTCGCCAGCGAGCGGCTGAAGATGCGGCCGATCACCCCGGCCGTGACGCAGGAAGCCCAGGACCGCCCCGCCGAGGGAGGGCGTCCGTGATGGGCCGCAAAGCCAACAAGGACAGCAGCGGCGCCCGCGCGCTCAGCACGCGCGGCGTCAACTACTCGACCAGCCCGCTGCTGGCGAGCAAGACGCCTCCCTGGCGCTCGCGCTTCCTGGTCGCGATGGTGGGCCTGGCCTTCACCGGCCTGCTGGTGCGCGCGCTCTACGTGCAGGTGGTCGACACCCAGTTCTTCCAGAAGCAGGGCGAGGCCCGCTACGCCCACACGCTGGAGCTGCCGTCCAGCCGCGGCCGCATCGCCGACCGCAGCGGCAAGGTGCTCGCGGCCAGCGTCTCGGTGCCCTCGTTCTGGGCCATCCCCAAGGACGTGGACGAGGACCCGGCCAAGCGCGCCGAGCTGGCGAAGATCCTGGGCATCAGCCGTGCCGAGCTGGAGAAGAAGCTCGACCCGGCCAGCCGCTTCGTCTGGCTGCGCCGCCTGGCCGACGACGACACCGCCGCCCGCATCAAGGAGCTGGGCCTGAAAGGCATCGTTCGCGAGAACGAATACAAGCGCAAGTACCCCGAGGGCGAGGCCTCGGCCCACGTGGTCGGCTTCACCAGCGCGGACGACAAGGGCCAGGAAGGCATCGAGCTGGCCTTCCAGAAGGAGCTGCAGGGCCGCGACGGCTCGCGCGCCGTGGTCAAGGACCGGCTGGGTCGCGTGATCGAGGACATCGGCGACAGCACGCCGGCCGTCAACGGCCATGACGTCGAGCTGTCCATCGACTCCACGATCCAGTTCTTCGCCTACCAGCGCATCCGCGACGCGGTGCTGGCCAACAAGGCCCGCGCCGGCTCGGTGGTGGTGCTCGACGCGCAGAGCGGCGAGCTGCTGGCGCTGGCCAACTACCCGAGCTACGACCCCGGCAACCGCGTCAACCTCAGCGGCGAGCAGCTGCGCAACCGCGCGCTCACCGACACGGCCGAGCCCGGCTCGACGATGAAGCCCTTCACCGTCGGCCTGGCGCTGGAGACCGGCCGCGTGCGGCCCGAGAGCGTGATCACCACCGCGCCGCACAGCCTGGTGATCTCCGGCTTCGCGCCCAGTGACGACGAGCCGCATGCCTCGCTGACCGTTTCGGAGGTGGTGCAGAAGTCCAGCAATATCGGCGCCGCGCGGCTGGGCCTGTCGATGCAGCCGCGCGAGCTCTACGACATGTACACCGCGCTGGGCCTGGGCCAGCGCCCGCAACTGGAGTTCCCCGGCCTCGCCGCTGGTCGCGTGCGCCCGTACAAGAGCTGGCGCCCGATCGAGCAGGCGACGATGTCCTACGGCTACGGCCTGTCGGTCTCGCTGGTGCAGCTGGCCCACGCCTACACGGCCTTCGCCCACGACGGCGAGGTCGTGCCGATCACGATCCGCAAGCAGCCCGAGGGCATGCGCGCCCAGGGCGTCAAGGTCTTCTCCGCCAAGACCGCGGCCGAGGTGCGCGAGATGCTGTCGATGGTGACCGCCGAGGGCGGCACCGCCAAGGGCGCCAAGGTGGACGGCTGGCGCGTCGGCGGCAAGACCGGCACCGCGCGCAAGCAGCAGGGCCACGGCTATGCGGGCAACAAGTACCGGGCGTGGTTCGTCGGCCTGGCGCCGATCGACAAGCCGCGCATCGTCGTGGCGGTGATGGTGGACGAGCCCGGCGCCGGGATCATCTTCGGCGGCCTGGTGTCGGCGCCGGTGTTCGCCAAGCTGGCGCCGCAGGCGCTGCGCATCCTGGGCGTGCCGCCCGATGTGGATGTGAAATCACAGATCGTGGCGGCGCAGAGTCCGCCCCCCAATACCGCCAGGCAGGTGCCCTGATGCTGACCCGTCTGAAATCCCCCGCCGCCGCCGCCCGCTGGCTCCAGGAATGGACCACGGGCGTTCTGCGTACCGACAGCCGCGCCGTCGCCCAGGGCGATGCCTTCATCGCCTGGCCCGGCTATGCGCGGGACGGCCGCGAGTTCGTCGCCGCCGCGCTGGCCGCGGGCGCCGCCACCTGCCTGGTCGAGGACGAGGGTGTGGAGGCCTACACCTTTACCGATGCCCGCGTGGCCTCGCTGCCGGGCCTGAAGGCGGCTACCGGGCTGATCGCTGCCGCGTACTACGGCGAGCCCACGAAGCAGTTGCCGGTGGTCGCCGTCACCGGCACGAACGGCAAGACCTCGACCGCCTGGTGGACCGCGCAGGCGCTGACGCTGCTGGGCCGGCGCTGCGGTGTCGTCGGCACGCTGGGTGTGGGCGAGCCTCCGCTGCCGGGCCGCCCCGGCTCGATCGACTACACCGGCCTGACAACACCTGACCCCGTGCTGCTGCAGGCGGCCTTCCGCCGCATGGCCGACGAGGGCTACGGCGCCTGCGCGATCGAGGCCTCGTCCATCGGGCTGAAGGAGCACCGCCTCGCCGGCACGCAGATCCGCGTGGCGCTGTTCACCAACTTCACGCAGGACCATCTGGACTACCACGGCTCGATGGACGCCTACTGGGAAGCCAAGCGCGCGCTGTTCGACGCGCCGGGCCTGCAGGCCGCGGTGCTGAACATCGATGATGCCAAGGGCGCGCCGCTGGCGGCGGAGCTGGCCGGCCGGCTCGATGTCTGGACCTACGGACTGAACCGCGAGGATGCGCGCCTCTCGGCCCACCAGCTGCACTACCGCCAGGGTGGCCTGGCCTTCCTGCTGCGTGAGGGCAGCGAGCCGGCCGTGATCGTCGAGACCGGCCTGATCGGCGAATACAACGTGGCCAACCTGCTGGGCGTGATTGGCGCGCTGCGGGCGCTGGGCCATCCGCTGGCTGAGATCGCCGCGGTGATCGGCCAGGTCACGCCGGTGCCGGGCCGCATGCAGCGCATCGGCAATGGCCGCGAGCTGCCGCAGGCGGTGGTCGACTACGCCCACACGCCCGATGCGCTGGAGAAGGCGCTCGAAGCGCTGGCGCCGCTGGCCGCGGCGCGTGGCGGCGAGCTGGTCTGCCTGTTCGGCTGCGGCGGCAACCGCGACCGCGCCAAGCGCCCGCTGATGGGCGGCATTGCGGCGAAGTTGGCGCAGCGCGTCATCGTCACCTCCGACAACCCGCGCCACGAGGCTCCGGAGCAGATCCTGGCCGACATCGTGGCGGGCATGGGCGCGGCCGTTCACGCGGTGGTCATCGACCGCCGCGAGGCCATCGTGCAGGCGCTGGCCGAGGCCGGCCCGCGCGATGTGGTCCTGCTGGCCGGCAAGGGCCACGAGGACTACCAGGAAGTGGCCGGCGAGCGCCGCCATTTCTCCGACGTGGAAGAGGCCCGCGCCGCCCTGATCGAAAGGGCCGGCCTGTGAACATGATGATGACGATCGGCCAGGCCCACCACCTGCTGTTGCAGGCGGTGCCCGAGGCGCGGCTGGTCGGCAATCCGGAGACCGAGTTCGCCCGCGTGCACAGCGACACGCGCACGCTGGCGGCCGGCGATCTCTTCGTCGCGCTGCGCGGCGAGCGCTTCGACGCCAACGACTTCCTGCCCCAGGCGGCTGCCGCCGGCGCCGTCGCGGCGCTGGCCGAGCGCGGCCTCGCTGCCGCCGGCATGCCCGGCATCGAGGTGCCCGACGCCAAGGCCGCGCTGGGCCACCTGGCCGCCGCCTGGCGCCGCCACCTGCACCTGCCGCTGATCGCCGTGGCCGGCAGCAACGGCAAGACCACGGTCACGCAGATGATCGCCAGCATCCTGCGCGCCTGGATCGGCGTGCATGCGCTGGCCACCGAGGGCAACTTCAACAACGACATCGGCGTGCCGCTGACGCTGCTGCGCCTGCGCCAGGACGATGCCCAGTGGCACCGCGCGGCGGTGGTCGAGCTGGGCATGAACCACCCGGGCGAGATCGCGCCGCTGGCCGCGATGGCGCAGCCCTCGGTCGCCCTGGTCAACAACGCGCAGCGCGAGCACCAGGAATTCATGCAGACGGTCGAGGCCGTGGCCCATGAGAACGGCGCCGTCATCGAGGCGCTCGGCCCGGCCGGCGTGGCCGTGTTCCCGGCCGAGGACGCCTGCGCGCCGATCTGGCACCGGATGGCCGCGGGCCGCGCCGTGCTGAGCTTCGCGCTGCAGGGCGAGGCCGACGTGACCGGCCGCGCGCGCTGGATGGACGGCGGCCACTGGGCGCTGGAACTGACCACGCCGGCCGGCAGCGCGCCGATCGTGCTGACGGTGGCCGGCGAGCACAACGTGCGCAATGCGCTGGCCGCCGCGGCCTGCGCCTTGGCGGCCGGCGCGCCGCTGGCCGCGATCGCCCGCGGCCTGGAGGACTTCCGCCCGGTCAAGGGCCGTTCGCAGCTGAAGGGCTTCACGGCCGCCGACGGCCGCCGCATCACGCTGATCGACGACAGCTACAACGCCAATCCCGACAGCGTGCGCGCCGCCATCGACGTCCTGGCCGGCCTGCCCGGCGCTTCCTGGCTGGTGCTGGGCGACATGGGCGAGGTGGGTGACCAGGGGCCGGCCTTCCACGCTGAAGTCGGGCGTTATGCCGCCGAGCGCGGCATCGAGCATTTCTGGACGGTGGGCACGGCGGCTGCCCACGCGACGGCGGCCTACGGCCCCGGCGCGCAGTCCTTCAACACGGTGGCCGAACTGCTGGCCATCCTGCCGGCGGGCTTGCCGGCGGCAGTGCAGAACGTATTGGTCAAGGGTTCGAGATTCATGAAGATGGAACAGGTGGTTGCCAAGCTGTTGGAGGGGACTGCCGATGCTGCTTAGCCTGGCGCAATGGCTGCTGACGCTGGAGCCCGGCTGGGGCTTCCTGCGCGTCTTCAACTACATCACCTTCCGTGCGGTGATGGCGGCGATGACGGCGCTGCTGATCGGCCTGGCCTTCGGCCCCTGGGTGATCCGCCGCCTGACCGAGATGAAGATCGGCCAGCCGATCCGCGAATACGGCGTGCAGCAGCACCTGGCCAAGAGCGGCACGCCGACGATGGGCGGCGTGCTGATCCTGATCGGCATCGGCGTGTCCACGCTCCTGTGGTTCGACTGGAGCAACCGCTTCGTCTGGGTCGTGATGCTGGTGACGATGGGCTTCGGCGCCATCGGCTGGGCGGACGACTGGCGCAAGGTGGTCGACAAGAACCCGGAAGGCATGAGGAGCCGCGAGAAGTTCTTCTGGCAGACGCTGATCGGCCTGGTGGCCGCGCTGTACCTGGCCTTCAGCGTGTCGGAGACGAGCTTCCTCGGCGTCGTTCAGCTGTTCTACCGCTGGGTGGCCAGCGGCTTCTCCACCGACCTGCCCCCGAAGGCCGACCTGCTGGTGCCCTTCTTCAAGACGGTCAGCTACCCGCTGGGCGTGTTCGGCTTCATCGGCCTCTCGTACTTCGTGATCGTCGGCACCAGCAATGCGGTGAACTTCACCGACGGGCTCGACGGCCTCGCCATCATGCCGGTCGTGATGGTCGGCTCGGCGCTGGGCGTGTTCGCCTACGTGACCGGCTCCTCGGTGTTCTCGCGCTACCTGCTGCTGCCCTACATCCCGGGCGCCGGCGAGCTGCTGATCTTCTGCGCGGCGCTGGCGGGGGCAGGTCTTGCCTTCCTGTGGTTCAACGCGCATCCGGCCCAGGTCTTCATGGGCGACGTGGGCGCGCTGTCGCTGGGCGGCGGCCTGGGCACGCTGGCGGTGATCACGCGGCAGGAGATCGTGCTCGGGATCATGGGCGGCGTGTTCGTGGCCGAAGTGCTCTCCGTGATGATCCAGGTGACCTGGTTCAAGTACACCAAGAAGAAGTTCGGCTCGGGCCGGCGCATCTTCAAGATGGCGCCGCTGCACCACCACTTCGAGAAGTCGGGCTGGCGCGAGACGCAGGTCGTCGTGCGCTTCTGGATCATCACGATGCTGCTGTGCCTGGTCGGCCTGGCCAGCCTGAAGCTGCGCTGAGGTAACAAGTCATGCAAGCGCATCTCCAGGGCATCAAGGTACTCGTGCTGGGTCTCGGCGACTCGGGCCTGGCCATGTGCGCCTGGTGCCGCCGCTACGGGGCGGACGTGAGCGCCTGGGACTCGCGCGCCGCGCCGCCGCAGCTTGAGAAGCTGCAGGCCGAGCTGCCTGAGGTGGCCTTCTTCCACGGCGAGCTGCCGGAGTCGGCGCTGGCCGGCGTGCAGCTGGTGCTGAAGAGCCCGGGGCTGTCGCCGCTGGATGCGCGGCTGGCGCCGCTGCTGAACCTCGCGCGCGCCACCGGCATCCCGGTGCAGGGCGAGCTGGACCTGTTCGCCCGCGCGCTGGCCGACCTCAAGGCCGAGCGCCGCTACGCGCCCGATGTGCTGGCGATCACCGGCACCAATGGCAAGACGACGACGACCTGCATGACCGGGCTGCTGGTCGAGCGCTGCGGCAAGCGGGTGGCCATGGCCGGCAATATCGGGCCGAGCATGCTGACGACGCTGGCGCTGGCGATCGACCAGGAACCGCCGCCGCAGGACGAGCCGCCGGCCGTGGCCGCCGAGGTCGCCGCCGATGCCGCGGACGACGAGCAGGCTCCGGCGACGTCGGTGCTCGAAGAAGTCGAAGCGCTGCTCGACGAAGCCCCGTTGCCGATCAAGCCGCCGCCGCCCAAGGGCCCGGTGTTCGAGCACCTGCCCGAGGTCTGGGTGCTGGAGCTGTCCAGCTTCCAGCTCGACGAGGTCAAGGGCTTCGAGCCCACCGCCGGCGCGGTGCTGAACCTGACGCAGGACCATCTCGACTGGCATGGCGACATGGTGGCCTATGGCCGGGCCAAGGCACGCATCTTCGGCGAACACGGTGTGCTGGTGATCAACCGCGACGACCCGCTGGTCGAGGCGATGGTGCCCGCGCCGGTGCCGGTCAAGCAGGGCCGCGGCCGGCCGACCAAGATGGTGGGCCGCAAGGTCGTTCGCTTCGGCCTCGAAGCGCCGACGAAGCCCGGCGACTTCGGCCTGGTCGAGGAAGCCGGCATGGCCTGGCTGGTGCGCGCCCGCGAGGCCGACGAGACCCTGAAGCGCAAGCCCGGCGACGATGAGGACGACGAGATCATCATCCAGCGCCTGATGCCCGCCGATGCGCTGCGCGTGCGCGGCCGCCACAACGCCGCCAACGCGCTCGCCGCGCTGGCGCTGGCCACGGCGGCCGGCTGCCCGCTGGCGCCGATGCTGCACGGCCTGCGCGAGTACCGCGGCGAGCCGCATCGCGTGGAACATGTGGCGCTGATCGACGGCGTGGACTTCTACGACGATTCCAAGGGCACCAATGTCGGCGCCACCGTGGCTGCGATCAATGGCCTGGGCGCGGACCGGGCGCCGTCGAAGCTGGTGCTGATCCTCGGCGGCGACGGCAAGGGCCAGGACTTCTCGCCGCTGCGCGAGGGCGTGATGCGCCATGCCCGCGCGATCGCGCTGATCGGCCGCGACGGGCCGCAGATCGAGGCCGCGCTGGCCGACGTGCATCTGCCGATCGCCTCGCACGGCACGCTGGAAGCGGCGGTGCAGTGGTGCGTGGCCCAGGCCCACAGCGGCGACAGTGTGCTGCTGAGCCCCGCCTGCGCGAGCCTGGACATGTTCCGCAACTACGCGCATCGCGCCGAGGTCTTCATCGCCGCGGTGCAGGACATCGCCAACGAGCGAGGGCTGCCCCTGTGAATCTCGCCATGAACCCGCTCAACGACTGGATGCAGCGCATCCGCGACCGGCTGCTGCGCCGTGGCGAAAGCAAGCGCGACGGCGACGTGCCGGTGCGCGACTGGGTCTCCACCTCGGCTGGCCAGCCCACGCAGATCCAGGGTTATGACGGGCTGCTGGTCTGGGTCACGCTGCTGCTGATGGCCCTGGGCCTGCTGATGGTCTATTCGGCCTCGATCGCGATGCCGGACAACCCGCGCTTCGCCAACTACCTGCCCACGCACTTCCTGACGCGGCACATCTTCTCCATCGGCGTCGCGCTGCTGGCGGGCGTGGTGACGGTGCAGATCCCGATCGCCTTCTGGGAGCGCACGGCGCCCTGGCTGTTCGTGGCGGCGCTGCTGCTGCTGGTGATCGTGCTGATCCCGCACATCGGCAAGGGCGTCAACGGCGCGCGGCGCTGGCTGCCGCTGGGCGTGATGAACTTCCAGCCCTCCGAACTGGCCAAGGTGGCGATGGCCATGTACGCGGCCAGCTACATGATGCGCAAGATGGACGTGAAGGAGAACTTCTTCCGTGCCGTCTGGCCGATGGCGGTGGCGCTGGCCGTGGTGGGCGTGCTGCTGCTGGCCGAACCGGACATGGGCGCCTTCATGGTGATCGCGGCGATCGCGATGGGCATCCTGTTCCTGGGCGGCGTCAACGGGCGCATGTTCTTCCTGATCGTCTGCGTGCTGGTCGGCGCCTTCGTGCTGATGATCACCTTCAGCGACTTCCGCCGCGAGCGGATCTTCGCCTACCTGAACCCCTGGGACGACAAGTACGCCAGCGGCAAGGCCTATCAGCTGACCCACTCGCTGATCGCGCTGGGCCGCGGCGAATGGCTGGGCCAGGGCCTGGGCTCCTCGGTCGAGAAGCTGCACTACCTGCCCGAGGCGCACACCGACTTCCTGCTCGCCGTGATCGGCGAGGAACTGGGCTTCGTCGGCGTGGCGCTGGTGATCGTGGCCTTCTTCTGGCTGTCGCGCCGGCTCTTCCACATCGGCCGCCAGGCGATCGCGCTGGACCGCGTGTTCGCGGGTCTCTACGCGCAGGGCATCGGCATCTGGATGGGCGGCCAGGCCTTCATCAATATGGGCGTGAACCTGGGCGCGCTGCCGACCAAGGGGCTGACCTTGCCGCTGATGAGCTTCGGCGGCTCGGCGATCCTGATGAATGCGGTGGCCCTGGCGGTCGCCTTGCGCGTGGACATCGAAAATCGCCAGATGATGCGCGGAGGCCGCGCATGAGCAAGCATCTCGTGATCATGGCGGCCGGTACCGGAGGCCACATCATTCCCGGGCTCGCCGTCGCCGAAGAGATGGCCCGCCGCGGCTGGTCCGTCAGCTGGATGGGCACCGAGCAGGGCATGGAGAACAAGCTGGTGCCGCCCAGCGGCGTGCCGCTGGATCGCCTGGCCTTCGCGGGCCTGCGCGGCAAGGGCTTGCTGCATGCGGTGAAGGGCGTCTTCAAGCTGGTGCAGGCCTTCGTGCAGTCGCGCCAGGTCTTCGTCACGCGCAGCGCCGATGCGGTGCTGGGCATGGGGGGCTACGTCTGCTTCCCCGGCGGGCTGATGGCCTGGCTGATGCGCCGGCCGCTGATGCTGGTCAATGCCGACGCGGCGATGCTGCTGTCCAACCAGAGCCTGAAGCCCTTTGCGCGCCGCATCGGCTTCGGCTTCGACGGCGCGGCGGCGGCGTCCACCGACAAGGCGGTGGTCACCGGCAACCCGGTGCGCGCCGAGATCGAGGCGCTGCCGATGCCGGCCGAGCGCTATGCGGGCCGCAGCGGGCCGCTGAAGCTGCTGGTGGTCGGCGGCTCGCTGGGCGCCCGGGCGATCAACGACTGCGTGCCGAAGGCGCTGGCGCTGTGGACCGATGCGGCCACGCGGCCGATCGTCACCCACCAGACCGGCCAGGCCAACCTCGCCGCGGTGCAGCAGGCCTACAAGGCGGCCGGCGTCGAGGGTGAACTGCTGCCCTTCATCGACGACATGGCCGCCCGCCTGGCCGAGGCCGACCTGATCGTCTGCCGCGCCGGCGCCGTGACGGTCAGCGAGCTCTGCGCGGCGGGCCTGCCCTCGGTGCTGGTGCCGCTGGTCGTCAGCACCACCTCCCATCAACGTGACAACGCGAAGTTCATGGCCCAGCACGGCGCGGCGATCCATCTGCCGCAGCAAGACCTGTCCCCGGAAGGGTTGCATCAACTGCTGGCCAACCTGGACCGCGAGACGCTGCTGGCGATGGCGGACAAGGCTCGGCATCTGGCGCGTCCCCGTGCGGCGGCGCGTGTCGCCGATGAAATCGAAAGGTTGGTGGCATGAAGCACGCAGCGCCGGGCCGCCCCAAGCAAGTGCGCATCCCCTTGGGGGATCGGCCGATGTACCCATCGGACGAGGGGCTCACATGAAGCACGCCATCAAGCACATCCACTTCGTCGGCATCGGCGGCGCCGGCATGAGCGCCATCGCCGAGGTGCTGCACGACAGCGGCTACACCGTGTCCGGCTCCGACCAGAGCGACGGCGCGGTGACGCAGCGCCTGGCCTCGCTGGGCATCACCGTGCGCATCGGCCATGCGGCCGCCCACGTGGCCGGCGCCGATGCGGTCGTCACGTCGACGGCGGTGAAGGCCGACAACCCCGAGGTCGCCGCCGCCCGCGCCCGCGGCCTGCCGGTGGTGCCACGCGCGCTGATGCTGGCCGAACTGATGCGGCTGAAGAAAGGCATCGCGATCGCCGGCACCCACGGCAAGACGACGACCACCTCGCTGGTCACGGCGGTGCTGGAAGCGGCGGGCACCGACCCGAGCTTCGTCATCGGCGGCAAGCTGCTGTCGGCCGGCGCCAACTCGCGGGTGGGCCACGGCGAGTACATCGTCGTCGAGGCGGACGAGAGCGATGCCTCCTTCCTGCACCTGCTGCCGATGATGGCCGTCGTCACCAATATCGACGCCGACCACATGGAGACCTACGGCCATGACCTCGGCCGCCTGCACCAGGCCTTCATCGACTTTCTCGGCCGCATGCCCTTCTATGGCGCGGCCGTGCTGTGCGGGGACGATGCCGGCGTGCGCGCGATCGCTTCGCGGGTCGAGCGGCCGGTGGTGCGCTACGGCCTGGACGAGGGCAACGATGTGCGTGCCGTGGACGTGGTGGCGCTCGAAGGCGGCCGCATGAGCTTCACCGTGCAGCGTGCCGGCATGGCGGACCTGCCCGTGGTGCTGAACCTGGCAGGCCGACACAACGTCCTGAATGCGCTGGCTGCGATCAGCGTGGCGACCGAACTGGAACTGCCGGACGAATCCATCGTCACCGCGCTCGACAAGTTCGGCGGCGTGGGCCGGCGCTTCCAGCGCTACGGCGAACTGCCGGCGTCCGACGGCGGCCGCTTCACGCTGATCGACGACTACGGTCACCACCCGGTCGAGATGGCCGCGGTGCTGTCCGCGGCGCGTGGCGCCTTCCCGGGCCGGCGCCTGGTGCTGGCCTTCCAGCCGCACCGCTACACCCGCACCCGCGACTGCTTCGACGATTTCGTGCGCGTGATCGGCCAGGCCGACCTGACGCTGCTGACCGAGGTCTATGCGGCCGGCGAGCCGGCCATCGAATCCGCCACCGGCGCCGCGCTGGCGGCGGCGACCGGCGCGAGCTTCGTGCCGCAGGTCGGCGCGCTGCCGCGGGCGATCGCCGATGCGGCGCAGGGTGGTGATGTTGTCATCGTGATGGGCGCCGGCTCCATCGGCGCGGTGCCTGCTCAAACCGTTGAACTCTTGAAGGAGGTCCAGGCATGACGCTGGATCTGAATCTGAACAACATCGATCCCAAGGGGCTCGGCAAGGTCGCCGTGCTGATGGGCGGCACGTCGGCCGAACGCCAGGTCTCGCTGACCATGTCCGGCCCCGGCGTGCTGGCCGCGCTGCGCGCCTCGGGCGTGGACGCCCATGCCTTCGATCCGTCGGAGCGACCGCTGCACGAGCTGAAGGCGGAGGGCTTCGAGCGCTGCTTCATCGCGCTGCACGGCCGCGACGGCGAGGACGGCACGGTGCAGGGCGCGCTCGCGCTGCTGGGCATTCCCTACACCGGCTCGGGCGTGCTGGCCTCCGCGCTGGCGATGGACAAGATCATGACCAAGCGCCTGTGGCTGGCCGACGGCCTGCCCACGCCGCGCTGGGCCGCGCTGCGCCCGGGCGACACGGCGCTGCCGGCCGGCATGAGCCTGCCGGTCTACATCAAGCCGCCGCACGAGGGCTCGTCCATCGGCGCGAGCAAGGTCACCGACCTGGCCGCACTGCCCGCGGCGATCGAGCTGTCCGCGAAGTACGACGACGTGGTGCTGTGCGAGGAGTTCATCGACGGCCCCGAGCTGACCTGCCCGGTGCTCGGCGAGGGCGACGAGGCCATCGCGCTGCCGGTGATCGAGATCCGCGCCAAGGTCGCCTACGACTACGAGAGCAAGTACCTCACCGACTCGACCGAGTACCACATCGGCCACCTCGCGCCCGAGCTGGAGGAGGAGATCCGGCAACTGGTGCTGCGCGCCTACAAGTCGCTGGGCTGCCGCACCTGGGGCCGGGCCGACGTGATGCTGCGCGACGGCAAGCCCTACCTGCTCGAGATGAACACCTCGCCGGGCATGACCTCGCATTCGCTGGTGCCGATGTCGGCCAAGGCGGCGGGCATCTCCTACGAGCAGCTGTGCCTGTGGCTGATCAGCCGCGCCCGCGCGGACGCCTGAATCGAAGAAGAAGCACGCGATGCCCACCCTCCGCCCGCCAGCCCCGCTGCCGCCCGACATCCGCCTGATGA
>NZ_LYVQ01000194.1 GCF_001984095.1 Pelomonas sp. KK5 | reverse complement strand
GTGTCCGGTAACGGCTGGGCGGGCGACGATGGCGATGCGAACATGCGCGCTCGCTGCAACCGCCGAGGACCATGATGACCGCTCAAGCCCAGACCGCCGCCGCCTTCCGTTCGCTCCATCAAGCGGGGGCAGCGATGCTCCGGCTGCCGAACTGCTGGGATGCCGGCAGCGCCCGTGTGATGGCCGCGCAGGGCGCGGTGGCGCTGGCCACCAGCAGCGCCGCCGTCGCCTGGGCCCAGGGCTATGGCGATGGCGACCGCCTGCCGGTGGACAGGCTCGTGGCCTGCCTGGCGTCGATCACCCGCCACCTGGGCCTTCCGCTGACGGCCGACATCGAGGGCGGCTATTCGGACGAGCCGGCCCAGGTCGGCGCCACCGTGCGCGCGGTGATCGATGCCGGCGCGGTCGGCATCAACCTGGAAGACGGCGCTTCGCCGCCGGCGCTGCTGGCCCGCAAGATCGAGGCGGCGCGTGCAGCGGCCGCGAGCGCCGGCGTGCCGCTGTTCATCAACGCCCGCTGCGATGTGTTCCTCAGAGGCCTGGTGGCGCCGGAGTTGCGCGTGGCCGAGACCTTGGCCCGGGCTGAGCTGTACCGCTCGGCCGGCGCGGATGGCCTGTTCGCCGCCGGCGTCCGCGAGGCGGGCGACATCGCCGCGCTGGTCGCCGGCACCGCCCTGCCGGTGAACGTGCTGGCGCTGCCGGGCGTGCCCAGGGCGGCCGAACTGGAGCGCCTGGGCGTGCGGCGCCTGACGTCCGGCTCGGGCATTGCCGAGTCGGTCTACGCCCGCATCGGCCAGCTGACCCGCGACTTCCTCGCCGAGGGCGACAGCGCCGCATTGGCCGCCGATGCGCTGCCCTACGGCGAGCTCAATGCCCTCATGCTCGGCTGAGTCAGCTGAGCTTCCAGGCCGAACGCGGGCCCTCGCGCCCGACGCGGTCGATCGCCGAGGCGACGATCGCGTTCAGGCCCGCTGCCGGGATCTTCAGCTCGGTGCCGGTGCGGAACTCCCAGCGCTCGCCGTAGCGCAGCCATACCGCGTGCTGCAGCACCGGGCTGCCGCCGACGTGCAGCGCCAGCATGCCGGCGCCGTCGGGGCTGCCCAGGTAGAGGGTGGCCTGCGGCAAGGCGGAACCTTCGGCCGCCAGCCAGGGCGTGGCCGGCACCAGCGCGGGCTGGGCATAGGCGCCGGCCTTCAGCGCATCGGCGAGGCGGCGGCGGTTCTGCGTCAGCGCCACCATGCTGAAGTGGATGTGGCCGGTCTGCGGGGCGATCTCGCGCTGCAACTGGATCTGGCCGGTGATCTCGTCCACGGCCCAGCTCTTGGCGTCGTTCGCGTCCGCGCTGATGCGGCTGGTGAACATGCCCGGCCAGATGTGGCGGCCCAGCGGGTTCTGCGCGTGCCAGTACTGCAGCAGCGGCCCGAAGGCCTGCGCCTTCTGCGTGCGCGGCCAGTAGAGCTGCGGCGCCAGGTAATCCAGCCAGCCACGCTCCAGCCAGAGCTCGACATCGGCATAGAGCTTGTCGTACTGGCTGTAGCCGCTGATGCCGGCCGGTCGCAGCGCGGGCTTGCCCAGGCCGAAGGGGCTGACGCCGAAGCGCACCCAGGGCTTGGTGGCGCGCAGGGTGTCGTGGATGCGCTCGACCAGGCGGCTGACGTTCTGGCGCCGCCAGTCGGCGCGGGCTAACGTTCCACCTGAGCTGACATAGCGCTGCCAGGACGGCTCGTCCGGGAAGTCCAGCTCGGTCTTGCCGTCCGGGCCGTTGACGGCGTACGGGTAGAAGTAGTCGTCGATGTGGATGCCGTCCACGTCGTAGCGCTGCAGCACGTCGCGGAACACCGACAGGCTGTGCTCGCCGGCATCGGGCTCGCCCGGGTCGATCCAGAGCTGGTCGCCGTAGCTCTTCACCCAGGCCGGGTGGGTCTGGCTGATGTGCGTGGCGGCTGGCGCCGAGCGGGCGGTACTCTGTCGGGCGCGGAAGGGGTTGAACCAGGCGTGCAGCTCGAGCCCGCGCTTGTGGGCCTCGGCGATCCAGAGTGCCAGCGGGTCGTAGTAGGGCGAGGGCGCCTGGCCCTGCGTGCCGCTGAGGTACTCGCTCCAGGGTTCCAGCGGGCTGTCGTAGAGCGCATCGGCGGCGGTGCGCACCTGGAAGATGATCGCGTTCAGGCCCAAGGCGACGGCCTGGTCCAGCATCGCGTGCATCTCGGCCTGCTGCTCGGCGGTGGACAGGCCCTTCTTGCTGGGCCAGTCGATGTTGGCGACCGTGGCGACCCAGGCGGCGCGGAACTCGCGCGGGGCGGCGGGCGGCAGCGCCGCCAGTTCGGGCGCGGCCTGCAGGCGCGGACCGGCGGGTCGGTTGGCGCAGGCGCCGAGCGCCAGGGCGGAACCGAGAATCGAGCGACGTGTGATCAGCATCAGACTTTCACGAACCAGCGTTTCTTCCACATGAACCAGGCGATCACGTACATCGCCAGCACGAAGCCGATCGCATAGACCAGCGAGGCATTGACCGGGGCCAGGCCCGAGTCGCGGATCGGCGCCCAGAGCAGGCCCTTCAGCGTCTCGCCCGACTCGAACTTCACCAGCCCCAGGATCCGCGCGATCAGGCCCGACAGCGCGAAGATGAACAGCGCGTTCATGCCGAACACGACGCAGGGCTTCAGCAGCCGCGCCGCCTTCTCGCGCAGCAGCGGCAAGGGCATCGCGTCCAGCAGCCAGTAGAAGACGCCGAACACGATGCAGGCCCAGCCGGCCATGAACACGGAGAACGACGGCGTCCACAGGTTCTTGTTGATCGGCATCAGCCAGGCGTCGCCGACCTGGCCGATCCACAGCAGGGCCAGACCCGCCACCAGCAGCCACATGGCCTTTTCCATCGGCTCGCGCTTGCTGGCGAGCCAGTGGCCGGCCAGCACGCCGAAGAGCTGGCTGGCGACGGCCGGCAGCGTGGACAGCAGCCCTTCGGGATCCCAGGTCTTGGCCTGCACCCACAGGTGGCCGCCCAGCAGCGTGCGGTCGATGAAGGCACCGAGGTCCTCGCCCTTCACCAGCGAGCCGGTGTGCATGACGCCCGTCGCATCGGGCACCGTCGCGTTCAGCATCGCCACCGCGTAGGCGCCCAGCAGGCCGACGATCCAGGCCAGTTGCCCGCGCCAGCCGAAGTACAGCACCAGCGGCGCCGTCAGCACCGTGCACAGGCCCAGGCGCTGCAGCACGCCGGGGATGCGCACCGTGTGGAAGTTGAAGTGCGGGAACAGGTTCAGCGCGATGCCGATGGCGATGATGGTCAGGCCGCGGCGCACCGTGCGGGTCAGCAGAACCTGGCGGTTAGCGCCTTGTGCCGCCAGCCGGCCCAGGCTGATCGTCATCGAGATGCCGCTGATGAAGACGAAGAAGGGGAAGATCCAGTCGGTGAAGGTCCAGCCGTCCCAGGGCGCGTGTTCCAGCGGGCCGTAGAGGTGACCCCAGTCGCCGGGGTTGTTGACCAGCAGCATCGCCGCCACGGTGAAGCCGCGGAAGGCATCGAGGGACAGCAGTCTCTTGCTCATCATTGTTCTTTTTTGCCGAAACCTTCAGGGATGCGGACCAGCGCGGCCATCGCGAACGAGGGGATCGTCGCCAGCAGCACCCAGCCGAAGAAGTTCACATAGCCCAGCGCCTCCTGCAGCTTGCCGCTCCACATGCCCGGCAGCATCATGCCCAGCGCCATGAAGCCGGTGCAGATCGCGTAGTGGGCCGTCTTGTGCTCGCCCTGGGAGACCAGGATCATGTACATCATGTAGGCGGTGAACCCGAGGCCGTAGCCGAACTGCTCCACCGCCAGCGCCGCGCTGATCAGCCACAGGCTGCCGGGCTGGAACCAGGCCATCGCCAGGAACACCGCATTGGGCACATGCATCGCGAAGATCAGCGGCCACAGCACCCGCTTGAGGCCGAAGCGCGAGACGATCCAGCCGCCCAGCAGCCCGCCCAGCGTCAGCGCGATCAGGCCGACCGTACCGTAGGCGATGCCGACGTCCTTGGTGTGCAGGGCCAGGCCGCCGGCATCGGTCTGGTCCAGCAGGAAGGGCGTGGCCAGCTTCAGCAGTTGGGCTTCGGGGAAGCGATAGAGCAGCAGGAAGCCGAGGATCACCGCGATGCCCGGCCTGGCGAAGAAGAGCTTGAAGATGCGCAGGAACTCGGCCGGCGTCATCCGCCCGGCCTCGGCCTTGCGGTCCTCGGCCGGGCGCGGCAGCACGAACTGGTGCCAGACGGCGGCTGCCAGGAACAGGCCGCAGAGCAGGAAGAACACCGTGCTCCAGGCCCACTTCATGTCGCCGAAGCGTTCCTGCAGCGTGCCCGCCAGGTAGACCAGCGCGCCCTGGCCGGCGATGTTGGCGAAGCGGTAGAAGGTCGAGCGCACGCCGACGAAGGCGGCCTGCTGGTGCGTGGGCAGGGCCAGCATGTAGAAGCCGTCGGCGGCGATGTCGTGCGAGGCCGAGGCGAAGGCCATCAGCCACAGCACCGCCAGCGTCATGCGGAAGACCATCGGCCCGGGAATCGTCAGCGCCACCAGCGCCAGCGCGGCGCCGACGACGAACTGCAGCACCACCGTCCAGCCCCGCTTGGTGCCGATCATCTCGACCAGCGGGCTCCACAGCGGCTTGATCACCCAGGGCAGGTAGAGCCAGCTGGTGTAGAGCGCGATGTCGGCGTTGGAGACGCCGAAGTTCTTGTACATGATGACCGAGAGGGTCATCACGACGACGTAGGGAATGCCTTGCGAGAAGTACAGCGTGGGCACCCACGCCCAAGGCGAGCGAACCGTCATGCGGCCAGCGCCGCGCGGACGCTGCCGTGAGCGGCATCGAGCCGGGCCTTGGCCTCGGCCGCCGTGCTGCCCAGCTTGATCGTCACGACCGCCCACTTCACGCTCTGCCCGCACTGGTCCAGCGTGGCGCGGGCGGTGGCCTCGTCGCAGCCGGTGGCGCGCATCGTCAGCGCGACGGTGCGGCGCACCAGCTTCGCGTTGGTGGCCTGCACGTCCACCATCAGGTTGCCGTAGACCTTGTGCAGCTTGACCATCAGGCTGGACGAGAAGGTGTTCAGCGCCATCTTCTGCGCGCTGCCCGCCTTCAGCCGGGTGCTGCCGGAGATCACCTCGGAGCCGGTGTCCAGCGTGATGCCGATATCGGCGGCGGCGGTGACCGGCGCGTCCGGGTTGTTGGCGAAGCCGACGGTCAGCGCGCCGGCCGCCTTGGCCGCCTCGATCGCGCCCAGCACATAGGGCGTGCCGCCCGAGGCCGCCAGGGCCAGCAGCACGTCGTTCGGCGTCGGGTTCAGCGCGGCGATGTCCGAGGCACCCAGCGCCCGGTTGTCCTCGGCGCCTTCGACGGCGGCATACATCGCCTGCGCGCCACCGGCCAGCACGGCCACGGCGCGGTCACGCGGCCAGCCGAAGGTGGGCGGCAGCTCCACGCTGTCCAGCACGCCCAGGCGGCCCGAGGTGCCGGCGCCCGCATAGAGCAGCCGGCCGCCGGCCTGGATGCCCGGCAGCGCCCGGGCGACCGCTTCGGCCAGCGCCGGGGCGGCGGCGCGCACCGCCTGCACCGCCTCCAGCTGGTCGTCCACGAAGGCCTCGATCAGTTGCGGCAGCTCGTAGAGGTCGAGGTCGAGGTGGCGGGTGCTGGGGGTTTCGGTCTTGAGCATGGTGGGCAGGGACTCTAGTGGGGGCAGCTTGGGCTCGCCAATGCCGCCAGGGATTGTCGTCATAACCGAAGGTAATCCTAAAAATCTGCGGCGGGCCTGTAAGGACCGGCGGGCTGCGGGCGACACAGCCCGGCGCGTCATGCATCCGATCCCGAGATCGGCGCGTATTGATGGATTCCTTCCTTCTTCTTTTGTTTCCCCAACCGTCAAGGAGACTGACATGCAAGCCCAACTGAAATCCGGCCTGACCATCGCCGCCACCGCCGCCGCCCTGTTCGCCAGCGCCGGCCTCGTCGCCACGCCGGCATTCGCTGCCGATGAAGGCGTGCACTGCACCGGCGTCAACAGCTGCAAGGGCACCTCCGAGTGCAAGACCGCCAAGAACGAGTGCAAGGGCCAGAACTCCTGCAAGGGCCAGGGCTGGGTGACGAAGGCCTCCGCCGCTGAATGCACCAAGGCCGGCGGAAAAGTTGCGAAGTAAATGAAGCCGACGATCTCCGGCTTCGGCCTCGGCCTGCGCCCCGAGCACTACGCGGCGCTGGCCGGGCCCTTGCCCGCCGTGCTGCGGCCCGACTGGCTGGAGATCATCAGCGAGAACTACATGGTGGCCGGCGGCCGCCCGCTGCATCACCTGGACCGGCTGCGCGCCGACTTCCCCATGGTGATGCACGGCGTGTCGCTGTCCATCGGCAGCCGCGATCCGCTGGATCGCGGCTATCTGCGCGAGCTGAAGGCGCTGGCCGACCGGATCGAGCCCGGCTGGGTCTCCGACCACCTGTGCTGGACCGGCGTGGACCACCGCAACCTGCACGACCTGCTGCCGATGCCGTATACCGAGGCCGCGCTGCGCCACCTCGTGCCCCGCATCGCCGAAGTGCAGGACGCCTTGCAGCGCCCGCTGGTGCTGGAGAACGTCTCCAGCTACGTGCGCTTCGCCGCCGACGAGATGGACGAGGCCGGCTTCGTCGCCGAGCTGCTGCGCCGCTCGGGCTGCCAGTTATTGCTGGACGTCAACAACGTCTACGTCTCCAGTCGCAACCATGATTTCGACGCCCGCGCCTATATCGACGCGCTGCCGGCGGCGCAGATCGTTCAGATCCACCTGGCCGGCCACGAGGACCGCGGGGACATCGTCATCGACACCCACGACCATCCGGTCTGCGACGCCGTCTGGCAGCTCTATGCCTACACGCTGCGGCGCATCGGCGAGAAGCCCACGATGATCGAGCGCGACGACCGCATCCCCCCGCTGCCCGAGCTGCTGGCCGAGCTGGCCCAGGCCCGGGAGCTGGCGCGTTGCGCCGCGCGGCTGGCGGCATGAGCATGAGCTCCACCGCCTTGCTCGACGCCCAGCAGCGCGCCTTCCAGCAGGCCGTCAGCGAAGGCGCCGACGGCATCGGCCTGCTGCATCCGGGCCCCGGCCTGGCCGTCTACCGCGAGGCCTACAGCGCCCGCCTGATCGCCGCGCTGCGCGACAACTATGCGGTGCTGCAGCGCGCTCTCGGCGACGAAACCTTCGACACGCTGGCCCGCGCCTACGTGGCGGCGCATCCGTCCCGTTTCGCCTCGATCCGCTGGTTCGGCGACGGGCTGGCCGCCTTCATGAGCAGCGAATGGCCCGAGCTGCCGCACCCGGCCCTGGTCGACATCGCCCGCATGGACTGGGCGCTGCGCGCCGCCTTCGACGGCCCGGACGCACCGCCGCTGGAGGCCGCCGCGCTGCTCGGCCTGGCGCCCGAGGCCTGGCCCGGCCAGGTGTTCCAGCTGCATCCCTGCACGGCGCTGCTGCCGCTGGAGTGGGCCGTCGAGCCAGCCTGGCGCGCGCTGCGCGCCCATGAGGAAGGCGAGCCCGACCCCGAACTCGCGCCGCCCGAGCCGCTGGATCATCAGCTGCTGATCTGGCGCCAGCAGCTCGAGACCCGCTGGCGCGCGCTGGAGCCGCTGGAAGCCGCGCTGCTGCAGGCGCTGGCCGAGGGCCGGGACTTCGCCGGCATCTGCGATCGGGCGGCCGAAACGGTCGGCGCCGAGCAGGCCGCGCCGACGGTGGTCGGCCTGCTGCAGCGCTGGCTCGCTGACGGCTTGTTGACTCAGCGCGTGGCGTCGTAGCTCGCCGCCTGGTTGACCGACCGGGTCGCGATGATCCAGCCGTGCTGGTTCAGCGCCGCGTCCACCGTGCCGTTCTGGGTGACCGTCCAGACCAGCTTCAGCGTGCAGCTCGCCACCGGCGCGGTCAGCGGATTGTTCTGGTTGGCGCTGACGCTGGCCTGGTTCAGCGCGTCGTCCAGCCGCAGCGTCGACAGGTGGAACAGCCGCGGATCAGTCTCGTCCGCCAGCGGCGAGAGCCCGATGGCCGTGGCGGTGAAGCTGCTGTGGTCCGAGCGGCTGCAGCTGGCGTCGGCGGCCAGGCCCGGCGGCTTCGGCAGGTCCGGCGCATTGAGCGCCACGTCGACAGTGCCGGCCGAGCGCCGGATCTGCAGCGTGCCCGTGGGCGCAGCGATGGCGATGGGCCGCGGGAAGCTCACCGTGTTCGGGTAGACGGTGCCGTTGCGCACGAAGTTGATCGTGACGCGCGGCTGGGCACCGGCGTCGTTGAAGTCTCGCTCCCAGCGCATGCGCTGGCCGCCGGTGCTGTCGCGCAGCGGCACGGCGGCGGCGTCGCCGTCGCTGGCGGTGAGGCTGTCGCCGGGGCTGGGCATCAGCGTGGTGAGCAGGTTGGCGCTCTGGCTCAGCCAGGCATCCACATGGATGACGCCCGCCTGCTGGGTCACGGTGAAGCGGGGGCTGACGTTGTCGGTGGAGACCGTGTTGGACTCCTTGCAGTTGGACAGCGCGCAGCCGAAGGCGTTGCCGATGTCCTCGCCGATGCCGCCGCCGCCGCAACCGGCCACCAGCAGCGTGGCCAGGCCGATCGATGCGGTTCTTCTCTTTCTCTTCATGTTTCTTTTCTTCCTCCCTGCGCGAGCCGCGCACGGGCGGCAAGCTTGCCCGATGCATGAGGCCGGGCTTCGATGCATGATGGCGTTTGTCAATACTCCCAAAGAACAGCCCGCCATGCCCACCATGCTATATGCCGTCCGCCGCCTCGCCCTCGCCGCTGCACTGACGGTCGTCGCCCATGGGGCGCAGGCCGCACTGGCCGTCGGCGCGCCCGCCCCGACCTTCTCCACCGAAGCCGCCGTCGGCGGCAAGGCCTTCCGCTTCAACCTGGCCGACGCGCTGAAGCAGGGCCCGGTGGTGCTGTACTTCTATCCCAAGGCCTTCACCAAGGGCTGCACGATCGAGGCCCACAACTTCGCCGAGGCCACCGACAAGTTCAAGTCCATGGGCGCCACGGTGATCGGCATCTCCACCGACGACATCGAGAGCCTGAAGAAGTTCTCGGTCGAGGAGTGCCGCAACAAGTTCGCGGTCGCCGCCGACGTGGACGGCAAGGTGGTCAAGGACTACGACTCGGCGCTGAAGATCATGCCCGGCCATGCCGACCGCGTGTCCTACCTGATCGGCACCGATGGCCGTGTCGCCGCGGTCTACTCCAGCCTCAGCCCGGACGGCCATGTCGAGACGATGCTGAAGGCCGTGGAACAGCTGAAGGCCCGCTGAACACGGGGGCTGGCACGGGCTAAAACGCCACAGCCGCAGGCCTGCGGCCGCCCCGATCGCGTCAAAATGCAACCGTTCTTGCGTGGGGGAGCGGCTTTGATGACTGTCGAACAAGAGGACCGGACCCTGCCACCCGCCTCGGGTCGGGCAACGAAACTGGTGGACGAGGTCGCGCGGGTGCTGCGCCAGCGCATCTATGGCGGCGTCTACCCGCCCGGCGAGCTGCTGCGCCAGGTGCAGCTCTCGCAGGACCTCAACGTCAGCCGCACGCCGCTGCGCGAGGCGCTGCGCCTGCTGCAGAGCGAAGGCCTGGTGGCCGCCGAGGGCGCCCGCGGCGTCTGCGTGACCCGCGCCGACCGTTCCCGCCTGCTCAATGCCTACTCGATGCGCGAGATGCTCGACGGCCTGGCCGCCCGCCAGGCGGCCGAGAAGGCCGCCGACCGCGCCCGCGCCGTGCTGGAGCCGATGATCGAGCGGCAGGTGGCCACGCTGGAGCCCTGGTCGCCGGTGGACTATGTGCGCCACAACGTCGACTTCCACACCGCCATCATCGAGATGGCCGACAACGAGTTCCTCAGCGCCCAGACGGCCGTGGTGCGCCTGACCTCCACCGTCTTCGCCCCCGCGGTGCTGGTCACCAGCGCCCGCGCGCGGCCGGCCATCGGCGAGCACCGCCTGGTCGTCGAGGCCATCGCCGCCGGCAACGGCGCCGAGGCCGAGCGCCTGGCCCGCCATCACATCCGTGAAACCATCGAGTGCCTGAAGAAGGACCGCTGCGCGGAATGAACGACCGATGGCCCCGGCCTACCTGCTCAAGCGCCTGCTGACCCTGCTGGCCACGCTGCTGGCGGCCTCGCTGCTGGTGTTCGGCGTGCTGGAACTGCTGCCCGGCAATGCCGCGCAGCTGCTGATGGGCCCCGATGCGGCGCCCGAGGCCGTGGCCGCGCTCGCCCACAAGCTGCACCTTGATGACGCCGCGGTAACCCGTTACTTCCACTGGCTGGGCGGCCTGCTCACCGGCGAGCTGGGCGACAGCTACGCCTACGGCACGCCGGTCTCCGCCCTGATCGCCGAGCGGCTGGCGCTGACCGTGCCGCTGGCCCTGCTGGCGATGGCGCTGGCCGCGGTGCTGGCGCTGGCGGCCGGCGTGTTCGCCGCGGCGCGCCATGACCGGCTGGGCGACTGGCTGGTCAGCGGCTTGGCGCAGCTGGGCATCGCGCTGCCGAACTTCTGGTTCGCGATCCTGCTGGTGCTGGTCTTCTCGGTGGGCCTGCGCTGGCTGCCGGCCGGCGGCTTCCCCGGCTGGGCCGAGGGGCCGGGCCCGGCGCTGCAGGCGCTGGCCCTGCCCACGGTGGCGCTGGCGGTGGTGCAGGCGGCCATCCTGGCTCGCGTGACCCGCGGTGCCGTGCTGGCCCAGCTGCAGGAGGACTATGTGCGCAGCGCCCGGGCCAAGGGCCTGTCGCGCGGCGCGGCGCTGTGGGGCCATGTCTTGCGCAATGCGATGGTGCCGGTGCTGACGGTGATGGGCCTGCAGTTCGCCAACCTGCTGGCCGGCACCATCGTGGTCGAGAACGTGTTCTACCTGCCGGGCCTGGGCCGGCTGATCTTCCAGGCCATCGCCAACCGCGATCTCACGGTGGTGCGCGACTGCGTGATGCTGCTGGTGGCGATGGTGGTGCTGGTGAACTTTCTCGTCGATGTGCTGGCGGCGCTGATCGACCCGCGGCTGCAGCAACAGGCCGAGGCCTCATGAAGAAGATCCGCACCAATGCCAAGCTGAGCATCGGCCTGCTGCTGACGCTGGCGCTGCTGCTGCTGGCGCTGCTGTCCAGCGTCTGGACGCCCTGGCCCACCGAGGAGCTGGACGTGCTGGCCAAGCTGCGCCCGCCCGGCGCCGAGCACTGGCTGGGCACCGACAGCCTGGGCCGCGACGTGGCCAGCCTGCTGATGGCCGGCGCGCGGGTGTCCATCCGCGTCGGCCTGATCGCGGTGGCGATCGGCATGGGCCTGGGCGTGGCGCTGGGGCTGCTCGCGGCCGCGCGGGGCGGCTGGCTCGACGAGCTGCTGATGCGCGGCGCCGACCTCGGCTTCGCCTTCCCGGCCATCCTGACCGCGCTGCTGTTCACCGCGGTCTTCGGCCCGGGCATCGAGATCGCCATCGCCGCGATCGGCCTGCATGCGGTGCCGGTGTTCGCGCGGGTCACCCGCTCGGCAGCGCGCGAGGTCTGGTCGCGCGACTACTGCCTGGCGGCCCGCGCCTGCGGCCGCGGCGCCTGGGACATCAGCCGCCAGCATGTGCTGCCCAATGTGCTGCCGGTGCTGGTGGTGCAGGCGACGATCCAGTTCGCGCTGGCCATCCTGGCCGAGGCGGCGCTGTCCTACCTGGGCCTGGGCACGCAGGCGCCCGAGCCCTCCTGGGGCCGCATGCTGGCCGAGGCGCAGAGCTTCCTGTTCAGCGCGCCGCTGCTGGCGGTGTTCCCGGGAGCGGCGGTGATGCTGTCGGTGCTGGGCCTGAACCTGCTGGGTGACGGGCTGCGCGACCTGCTCGATCCGCGTCTGCGGGGAGTCCGCTGATGCTCGAAGTCAGCGACCTGCGCATCCGCATCGCCGGCGTCGAGCGGGTGAGGGGCCTGAGCTTCTCGCTCGCGGCCGGCGAGACGCTGGCGCTGATCGGCGAGTCCGGCAGCGGCAAGACGCTCACCGCGCTGGCGCTGATGGGCCTGCTGCCCGACGGCGCCCAGGTCAGCGGCAGCATCCGCTTCAAGGGCCGCGAGTTGCTGGGCCTGCGCGAGCGCGACTGGTGCGCGCTGCGCGGCAAGTCGCTGGCGATGGCCTTCCAGGAGCCGATGACGGCGCTGAACCCGCTGCACCGCGCCGGCGCCCAGGTGGCCGAGGCGCGGCGCCTGCACCAGGGCCGCGCGCGGGCGCAGGCGGACGAGGAGGCGAAGGCGCTGCTGCGATTCCTGTCGCTGGAACCGGCCGAGCGCATCGCCGCCTCCTATCCGCATCAGCTCTCCGGCGGCCAACGCCAGCGCGTGGGCCTGGCGATGGCGCTGGCCTGCGGGCCGGAGCTGCTGATCGCCGACGAACCCGGCACCGCGCTGGATGCGCACCTGCGCGCCCAGGTGCTGGCCTCGCTGGCCGCGCTGGCGGCCGAGCGCGGCATGGCGCTGCTGCTGATCTCGCATGACCTGACCCTCGTCGCGCGCCGCGCGCAGCGCCTGCTGGTGATGTACGCCGGCCAGGGCGTGGAGCAGGGCGGGGCCGCGGCGCTGCTGGGCGGCGGTTCGGCCCACCCGTACACCCAGGGCCTGCTGGCGGCGCGGCCGCAGCTGGGCGTGGGGCGCGGCGAGCGCCTGGCCGCGCTGCCGGGCAGCGCACCGGACCTGGCGGCGCCGCCCGCCCCGGGCTGCGCCTTCCGCG
>NZ_LYVQ01000193.1 GCF_001984095.1 Pelomonas sp. KK5 | reverse complement strand
CCCCACAGGCACAGCGCCGAGACACCCGCCACGCCGCCCAGCAAGCCAAAGAAACCCGCGGGGCCCAGCGGGGCCCACCAGTGGCCGAGCCAGCCCGAGGCGAAGTTGCCCGCGAAGGCGGCGAGGAACCAGGCGGCGATCATCGTTGCCGCCATGCCCCGCGGCGCCTGCCGCGCGAACAGCGCCAGGCCCGTCGGCAGGATGAACAGCTCGCCCACGGTGTAGAGCAGGAAGAACACGAACACCCACGCCGCCGGAACGAGCCGGCCCCCGCCGGGCCCGGCAGCGAAGGCCAGCAGCAGGAAGGCCCCGCCCACCGCTGCGGCTCCCAGGGCCATCTTGCGCAGGGGCGCGGGCTCGCGGCCCTGCCTCGCCTGGCGGCGCCAGCCTGCCACCAGCAGCGGCGTGAACAGGAAGACGAACAGCGGATTCAGGCATTGCACCCAGGTCGCCGGCACCTGGAAGCCGAGCAGTTCGAGATCCACCGCCTGGTCCACCCAGAGGGCCACGGTATTGCCGCTCTGCGCATAGGCGCTGCGGAACAGCACCACCGCCAGCCAGATGCCCAGCAGCAGCATCAGGGCGGCGGCGTTCAAGGGCTGGCCGTCGCCCGGCGGTGCCCGGCCCGCCTGCCGCACCGGAGGGCGATCGGACGCCGGCAGATGACGCTGCCCCGCCATGTAGATCGCCAGCCCCAGGCACATGCCCACGCCCGCCATGCCGAAGCCCCAGTGCCACCCATGGACCTCGCCCAGCGTGCCGCAGACCAGCGGCGCGAGCAGGCCGCCCAGGTTCACGCCGACGTAGTAGACGTTGTAGGCGCCGGCGCGGCGCGGGTCGTCCTCGGCATAGAGGTCGCCGATCTGGCTCGGCAGGTTGGGCAGGAACAGGCCGTTGCCCACGCAGATCAGCAGCAGCCCGGTGTAGAACTGCGCCTCCCAGGCCAGCGCGAAATGCCCCAGCGCCATCAGCGTGCCGCCGATGAGGATGGCGCGGCGCTTGCCCAGCCATCGGTCGGCGACGAAGCCGCCGGCGATCGGCGTCAGGTAGACACCCCCGGCGTACAGGCCGTAGACCAGCGAGGCGTCCGCCTGCGTGAAGTGCAGCTGCTTGGTCATGTAGTAGACCAGCAGCGTGCTCATGCCGTAGAACGAGAAGCGCTCCCAGGTCTCGGTGAGGAAGAGGATGGTCAGGCCCGGCGGCTGGCCGAACCAGGTGCGTTCGCTGCGGCTCATTTCACGCGCACCCCGCCCTTGATGACGGCGGCAGGCCGCTCCAGCACGCGCACGTCCGCCAGCGGATCGCCGTCGACGGCGACGAAATCGCCATAACGCCCGACCTCGACGGCACCGACATCGCCCTCGCGCCCCAGCGCCTGCGCCGCGTTGCGCGTGGCCGCGCGGATCGCCTCCAGCGCCGGCATGCCCCACTCGACCATCTTGGCGAACTGCAGCGCGTTCTGCCCGGCCGGGAAGACGCCGCCGTTGTCGGTGCCGAAGACCATCTTCACCCCCGCCTGCCAGGCTGCCCGGAACGTCTGCCGCTGCTTCAGGCCGATCTCGCGCTCCTTGGCGAGCGACTCCTCGTACATGCCGTTCCTGGCGCCCTCGGCGAGGATGTAGTCGTCGTTGTAGATGTCCATGGAGAACCAGGCGCCGTGGGCCCTCGCCAGCTTGAACGAGTCCGCGTCGGCGAGGCTGGCGTGCTCGATGGTGTCCACGCCGGCGCGCAGCGCGTCGTTGATGCCGGCCGTGCCGTGGGCATGCGCCGCCACCTTCAGGCCAAGCCGGTGCGCCTCGTCGACGGCCGCCCTGATCTCCTCGAAGTTCATCTGCTGGGCGCCCGGCGCATCGGTGCGCGAGGTGACCCCGCCGGTGACGCAGAGCTTGATCACCTCGGCGCCGTACTTGCGCACGCGCCGCACCAGTTGCCGGAAGCCGTCGGGGCTGTCCGCGATGCTCGGCAGCGGCACCGCCGCGAAGCTCGGCGGCAGGCCCTCGGTGATGTCGCAATGGCCGCCGGTGACGCCCAGCGCGTAGGTCGCCGGCACGATGCGAGGGCCCGGGATGTAGCCGCCCTCGATGGCCTGCTTCAGCCCCACGTCCGCGTAGTCGAAGGCGCCCACGTTGCGCACGGTCGTGAAGCCGGCCTCCAGCATCGCCCGGGCATTGCCCGCACCGACGGCCACCCAGAAGCTGTCGGTGTAGTCGCGGTAGCGGCTGCCTTCGATGCGCGCATCGGCCGACAGATGGACGTGCATGTCGATCAGGCCCGGCAGCAGCGTGCGGCCGGGCAGCTCGATGCGTTCGGCCCCGGCCGGGATCGCGGGGTCGCCTTGCGCGAGGACGGCGCGGATGCGGCCGTCGACGACGACGATCGCGGGCTTCTCGACCATGCGGCCGGACAGCACGTCCAGCATGCGGTCGGCGCTCACGACGACGGGAGGCGCGGCCATCGCCGCGCACGCCCATGCGGCGGCCACGGCTGCGCCCAGCAGCCTTGCTGTCTTCATCATGGAATGGGTTCCTGGGTTGGGGAGCTCAGCCCTTCGGCCGGCTGATGCGGATCTCGTCGCCGCGGGTCTGCACGTCGAGCTGGAAGCTGGCGCCCAGCAGCCGCGCGAAGGCGTCCACGTTGCTGGCATCGAAAACGCCGCCGATCTCGATGCGCGCGGCCTCGGGGTCGTCGACGATCAGCTGCCGGTGGTTGTAGCGGTTGAACTCGCGCGCGGCGTCGCCGATCGTGATCTGGTCGAACACCAGCTTGCCCTGCAGCCAGTTCAGGTCGGCCTCGATCTGCTTCGGGGTCTTGTGCGTCACCAGCACGCTGTCGGGCTCGGCGATGGCCGCGTCGTTGCGCGCCAGCACCGTCGGCGGCGCCTTGCCGGCCGCCACCTGCACGCGGCCCTCGGAGACCTGCACGCGCACGTCGTCGCCATCGCGCCGCACGGTGAACTTGGTGCCGAGCACGGTGATGTCGTGCCGCCCGGCATGCACGACGAAGGGGTGGGCGGCGTCGTGGGCGACCTCGAAGTAGGCCTCGCCGCCTTCGAGCCACACCTCGCGCCTGTCGGCCACCAGCGCCGCGCGCACGCGGGTGGCGGTGTTCAGCGTCACGCGCGAGCCGTCCTTCAGCGCGACGATCTCTCGCGCGCCGACCTCGGTCTGGTACTTCTGCCCGCCCGGCGCCAGCGTCGGGCCCAGCGTCAGCAGCAGCAGCACGCAGGCGAAGGCCGCCGGCACGCCCACGGCCCACCGCGACAGACTCGACCGACCCGACGGACGCAGCCAAGCGCCGCGCCGCGCGGGCGTCTCGGCTGCACGCTCGGCGGCCGTGGCGCGGGCATGCTTCATCACCACCATCCGGTCGGCCTCGCGCCAGGCCGCGTCCAGGCGCAGCCAGGCCACGCGGTGGTCGGTCGACGCGGCGACCCACGCGTCCAGCGCCGCCTGGCGCTCGGGCGTCCAGGCGCCGCCGGCCAGCGCGCGGTCACGCTCCGCGATCCAGTCGGCGGCGCGTTCCTCGATCTGCTTCAGGGCGCTCATCGGCACTGCAGCCCTCCCTCGCGGCGGCACCACGGATTCATCTCGCATGCTTCAGAGGACGAATGGCTTCTGGAAATCCGGTACATCTCAATGCTCCTTGCGGCCGCGCGTGCGCGTGCCCAGCGCCTTCGGCCCGCGATCGCCGACCTCCAGCCCCACCGCCGCCATCGCATCCGCCAGCGCGCGCACGCCCTTGGACACCTGGCGCTCGACCGTGTCCTCGGTGATGCCCATGCGCTCGGCCACCTCGCGCTGGCTCAGTTCGTCGATCTTCCTCAGCTCGATCACCATGCGGCAGCGCGCCGGCAGCTTCTCCAGCGCGGCCTGCAGGAAACGCAGCGCGCCGCGGGCCGCTGCGTGGCGCTCCGGGCCCAGTTCCTCGACCGGCTGCGGCAGCGCGTCCATCTCCGCGTAGGACTCGAAGGACACCACCTGGGCGCGGCGCGCGCGGTCGATCAGCAGGTTGCGCGCGGTGGTCAGCAGGAAGGCCTGGGCGGACTCGGGCCGGAAGGTGGCGCAGGCGTCGAAGACCTTGGCGTAGACCTCCTGGCGCAGGTCGGCGATCTCGTCGCCGTCGCGCCAGTTGCGGCGCAGGAAGCGCTCGAGCACGCCTTCGAGAGGCAGCACCTCCCGAACGAACCACTCGCTGACGTCACCCTGCTCCACGCATGCCCTCCACAACAATCCGGCGTGAAGATACTGGGGCGCGAGGGGCCGCACAACGGGAAAAGGCGCACACGCAAAAATATTCCGGGCGCGTACCGGATTTGCCGCCGGGCCTCGTCTTCACCGGGGCGCGAACCGCCGAGCCCTGGGGAAAACACGGTTCGCCGAGAATATTTTCGCGATCGATACCGGAGCGGCCGCGCAGCCCCGTCTCAGCTTGCATGGGCACTGTCGCCCCGACGAGGTCAACGATGAAATCCAGGCAACGCGTCTCGAAAACAATGTCCCGCTGGCTCGCCGGCGGCCTCTGCGCGGCCGTGCTGTGCGCCGCCGCGCAAGGCCAGGCCGCCCGCCGCTTCGACATCGCGGCCGGCGACCTGAAGGCCGCGCTGGAAGCCTATGCCGCGCAGTCGGGCGTGCAGCTGATCTACAAGCTGGAGGACGTGCGGGGCCGCACCACCAAGGGCGTGCACAGCGAGCTGCCGCCGGCCGATGCCCTGCGCCTGCTGCTGGAAGGCTCCTCGCTGTCGGTGCGCACCGATGCCAGCGGCGCGATGATGCTGTTCGCCGAGCCCGCGGCGCCCAAGGAGGAGAAGCGCACCGAGGTGATGGACACGGTGACCATCGTCGGCGCGAACAAGCGCCCCGAGGTGAGCCACGACATCGCCGGCAACATCACCTCGTTCTCCGGCAAGTCGCTGGAGGAGAACGGCATGAAGGCGGCCGAGGACGTGTTCCAGCGCGCGCCCGGCGTGCAGACCAACAAGGGCGATCCGGACCTGTCGATGCCGACGATCCGCGGCGTCGCCACCGCCACCAACGCCAACACGATCGGCCTGCAGCAGTCGACCACCGGCGTCTACATCGAGGACGTGCCCTTCACCGACCCGATCGCCGTGAACTCGACGGCCGACCTCGCGCCCTTCGACCTCGAAGGCATCGACATCCTGCGCGGCCCGCAGGGCGCGCTGTACGGCTCGTCGTCGCTGGGCGGCGCGATCCGCTACACGCTCGCCAAGCCCAACCTGAAGGACATGGAAGGCACGCTGCTGGTGGACCTGGCCGCGCCGAGCACCGGCGGCAGCAACCGCTCGGTCTACGCCATGGTCAACGCCCCGCTGAAGACCGACGTGGCGGCGCTGCGCGCCGTCGCCTACGACCGGCACGAGGCCGGCTACATCGACAACACCGGCACCGGCGTCAGGAACGCCAACAGCCTGCACCAGCGCGGCGGCCGCCTGATGGGCGCGGTCAAGCCCGACCCCACGCTGAAGATCTCCGGCTTCTACCTCTATCAGGACACCTCCATCGCCGACGGCTTCGCCGTCTCGCCGTCGTCCGACCAGCTGAGCATCAACACGCCGACGCCCTCCACGCGCGATGGCAGCTTCTCGCTGGGCCAGTTGCTGATCGAGAAGCAGCTGGCCGGCCTGACCCTGACCAGCAGCACCGCGCAGCTGGTCAAGCGCGTCCACGCGCACAGCGACGTCACGAAGAACTGGACCGACATCGGCAACTTCGCCGACTTCCCGCTGCTGCCCGAGGTCTCGGGCCCCTCGGACTCGCGCACCCGCGCCTTCTCGCAGGAACTGCGCGTCTCGGGCGCCATTCCGGACAAGCTGGCCTTCGTCGCGGGCCTGTTCTACCAGCGCTACCGCGCCAACTACAACGCCCGCTACGACGCCCCCGGCGGCGCGGCCCTGTTCGGCGCCGACCTGATCCCGAACGACGTGCTCTACACCGAGAACGACACCACGCGCACGGTGGAGAAGGCCGTCTTCGCCGACGTGGAGTTCCAGGTGACCGACCGGTTCAGCGTGGACGTCGGTGCGCGCTACTACCGCAACTCCCAAAGCTCGGCCTACGACTCGCACCTGCTGGATGCGCTGTTCGGCGCCCTGCCGACGATGACCGTGGACAACGCCCAGTCCGGCGTGACGCCCAAGCTCAACGTCAAGTACAAGCTGGGCAATGCGCTGTGGTACGCCACCGCCTCCGAGGGCTACCGCTTCGGCGGCGTGAACCCGGGCACCGACGTGGAGTACAAGTCCGACAAGCTGTGGAACTACGAGACCGGCTTTCGCTACTTTCCCGCCAAGAGCCTGAACCTCGACATCGACTACTTTCGCGTGAACTGGCGCGACGCGCAGCTGAGCGCCCTGGTCGGCAGCGGCGCCACCGCCGTCAACGGCATCCTCAACGTCGGCAAGGCCACCATCGACGGCGTGGAGATGAAGCTGGTGTGGAAGCCGGCGTCCGGCCTCACGCTCAACTCCTCGCTGGCCTGGATCGACGCCGTGACCGCCATCGATTTCACCGCCTCCAGCGGCACGCTGGTGCCCGCCGGCACGCGGCTGCCGGGCACGGCACGCTTCCAGTCGTCCAACGAGATCGACTACCGCTTCGCGGGCTTCGCCGGCAGCCGCGGCCGGGTCGCGCTGAGCCACAGCTACGTGGGCGCGCGCAAGTCCAACCTGGACCGGCCCGGCATGCTGGACTCCTACCAGGTCTTCGACCTGCGCACGAGCTTCGCCTGGGACAGCTACGAGCTGAGCGCCTACGTCAACAACATCGGCAACAGCCGCGGTTCCAGCGGCGGCTCGCGGGTGCGCTCGCTGGGCGGCAACTACTTCAACGTCTACTACCCGATCAAGCCGCGCGTGGTGGGCGTGAGCCTGCGCTACGACTTCTGAACGGCCGGGACATGAGCATGATGCTGCTGCAGCGACGCCGCTGGCGTGCGCTCCTCGCCGGCCTGTGCCTGCTCGCCGCGAGCACGGCGGAGGCGGCCGAGGGTGCGGGCTCCCTCGATCTTCAGCTGGTACCGGGGCCGCACGCGGTTGGCCTGCGGGTGGTCCAGCAGTACGACTTCTCGCGCACCTACAAGAGCGCCGAGCGGGCGCGGCCGGTGCAGACGCTGGTCTGGTATCCCGCGCGGCCGGGCGGCTCCGCGCTGCGCTATGGCGACTACGTGGCGCTGATGGCCAGCGAGGATGATTTCTCGGCGGCGGCCCGCGGCGCCGCACCACCGAGCCGCCGCGCTGCGGCGCTGATGGCCGCGGCCGGCCAGCCGATGCGTGCGCTGCGCGACGCGCCGCCCGAGCCCGCCCGCTTCCCGCTGGTGATCTACGCGCCGAGCTTCGGCGCCACCGCGATCGAGAATGCGGACCTCTGCGAGTACCTCGCCAGCCGGGGCTTCGTCGTCATCGCCAGCGCCTCGCTGGGCGCGCACACCCGGGCGATGACCGGCGACATCGAAGGCGTGGAGGCGCAGGTCGGCGACATCGAGTTCCTGATCGGCTACGCCCGCGCGCTGCCGCAGGTGGATCCCGCGCGGATCGCCGTCGTCGGCTTCAGCTGGGGCGGCCTGGCCAACGTCGCCGCGGCCGCGAAGGACCCGCGCATCCGCGCGCTGGTGAGCCTGGACGGCACGGTGCGCTACGACAACGACACCGTCCAGGCGATCAGTTATCTCACGCCCGCGCGGATCGAGGTTCCCTGGCTCTATATCGCGTCGCGGCCCGCGACGCTGGAGCAGATGAACACCGACCGGCAGTACTACGACATCTCCCGAAACTTCCTCAACGAGGCGGGTTACGCCGACCTCTACATCGGGCACATGGCCGCGATGGCGCACGAGGATTTCTCGTCCTTCTTCCTGCGCGTGCTGCCGGACACTTCCTTCATGGAGGGCTATACCCGGCAGGAGGCCGCCGTGGCGCACAGCTGGGTGGCGCGCTATGTCGAGCGCTTCCTGGCCGCCGCGCTGGATGGCGATGCGCCGGCCTCGGACTTCCTCGGCCGCGAGCCCGAGGCGAACGGCGTGCCCCGCCACTTCATGCGCATGCTGGCCCGCACGGCGCGGGCCGTGGTGCAGAAGGCCGAGGCCACGATCCGCGCCGACGACATGCTGCGCCACGTCCAGGTGCTCGCTTCCGACGAGTTCGAGGGCCGCGCGCCCGGCACCCGCGGCGAGGCGCTGACGGTGGACTACATCGAGCGCGAGTTCGCGAAGCTGGGCCTCGCGCCCGGCAACGCCGACGGCCGCTACGCGCAGCCGGTGCCGATGCTGGGCATCACGTCCAGCCCGTCGATCACGCTGAAGGCGGGCGGCAGCGCCGAGACGCTGGACTGCCCGAAGGACTGCACCGCCTGGTCCGTGCGGCCCGGCGAGCGGACCGTCGTCGATGCCTCGGAGCTGGTCTTCGTCGGCTACGGCATCTCGGCGCCGGAGTACCGCTGGGACGATCTCAAGGGCGCGGACCTGCGCGGCAAGACGCTGGTGATGCTGATCAACAACCCGCCCGCCTTCAAGGGCAGCGAGATGACCTACTACGGCCGCTGGACCTACAAGTTCGAGCAGGCCGCGCGGCTGGGCGCAGCGGCGGCGATCATCGTCCACGAGACGAAGGCGGCCGGCTATCCGTTCGAGGTGGTGCAGCACACCTGGGGCCATGAGAACCTGGGCCTGGCGAGCACGGCATCGCGCCATCCTTCCGTGTCGAGCTGGGTGACGCAGGACCGCATGCGCGCACTGCTCGCGTCGGCCGGCTTCGATCTCGATGCGCTGAAGCGGGCCGCGCAGTCGAGCGAGTTCAGGCCCGTCCCGCTGGGCATCGAGGCCCGCTTCGACGTGCGCCAGCGGATCGCCCCGGTCGAGTCGCGCAACGTGGTGGCGAAGATCCCCGGCTCGGACCCGGCGCTGCGCGACGAGGCCGTGGTCTACACCGCCCACTGGGACCACCTCGGCATCGACCCGGCGCTGCCCGGTCCGCGCACGAAGCAGATCTACCACGGCGCGCTGGACAACGCGGCCGGCGTGGCGGCGCTGTTGCAGCTCGCCCGCGCCTACAAGGCGCTGCCCGTGCCGCCGAAGCGGACCATCGTCTTCATCGCCACCACCGCCGAGGAGCAGGGCCTGCTCGGCGCGCAGCACTATGTCGCGCATCCGGCCGTGCCGCTGGACAGGACCGCGCTGGCGATCAACATCGACGTGCTCAACGCCTACGGTCGCACCCGCGACCTGCGCATCATCGGCGCCGGCAGGAGCGACGTGGACGATCTCGTGGTCCGCGAGGCCGCCGCCCAGGGCCGCCAGGCGCTGCCGGATGCCAGCCCCGAGCTCGGTTCCTTCTTCCGCTCCGACCAGTTCGAGTTCGCCAAGGCCGGCGTGCCGGTGCTGTTCGTCAAGGCCGGCACGCAGCTGGTCGGCAAGCCCGAGGGATTCGGCGAGGCCGCCAAGCGCGACTACGTGGCCCACCGCTATCACCGCGTGGACGACGTCGTCGATGCGCGCTGGGACCTGTCCGGCGCCGTCGAGGACCTGCAGCTGCTCTTCCGCGTCGGGCTCGACGTGGCCCAGCGTGCGCAGCGTCCGCAGTGGCGGCCCGATGCCGAGTTCCAGCGCCCCTGACCTGAACGAGCCTCGCATGCAACGCCCATTCCATCGCGGCCTCGCCGCTTCCCTCGCCCTCCTCTTCGCCGCCGCGTCTGCCGCCGCCGCCGACGCCGACGATCCGAACCTCTGGCTCGAACAGCTCGACAGCCCCGACGCCCTGCGCTGGGTGCAGGCCGAGAACGAGAAGACCCGCTCCGTGCTGGAAAGCGATCCCCGCTTCGCCGGCTTCAAGGCGCAGGCGCTGGCCATCGAACAGGCCGGCGACCGCATCGCCTCCCCGCAGCGGCTTGGCGGCGGGCTGTGGAACTTCTGGCAGGACGCGGCCCACGCGCGCGGCGTATGGCGCGTGACCACGCCCGCGAGCTACGAGGCCGCGGGCGGCTCACCGGCCTGGACGACCGTGCTCGATCTGGACCGCCTGGCCGCGGACGAGAAGACCGGCTGGGTGTGGAAGGGCGCCCAGTGCGAGCCGCTGCGCGAGCGCCGCTGCCTCGTCGCGCTGTCCGACGGCGGCGAGGATGCGCTCACGCTGCGCGAGTTCGATCTGCGCGAGCGGCGTTTCGTGCCTGGCGGCTTCGAGCTGCCGCGCAGCAAGCAGAGCGTAGCCTGGGAGGACGCCGACTCCCTGGTCGCGGCGCGCGCCTGGGCGCCGGGCGAGATGACGAAGTCCGGCTACCCCTTCGTCGTCAAGCGGCTGCGGCGCGGGCAGCCGCTGTCGGCCGCCACCGAGATCTTCCGCGGCGGCCCGGACGATGTGCGGATGAAGCTGCGCTCGCTGTCCGATGCGCAGGGGCGCCGCGCCGTGATCATCCAGCGCGGCCTGAGCTTCTTCGACTGGGACAACCTGCTGGTGATGCCGGGCGGCGTCAGGCGGCTGGCGCTGCCCGCCAAGGCGCTGGTCGTCGCGCTGTACGACGGCCAGCTGATCGTCAAGCTCGACGAGGCCTGGCCCGCCGCGGGGCCGCAGTTCGTCGCCGGTGCGCTGGCGGCCGTGGACCTCGCGCAGGCGCGGCGTGCGCCCGATGCCCTGCGCGCCCGGCTCATCGTAGCGCCCACGGCGCGGCAGACGCTCGATGACGTGGCAGGCACGGCCGATGGCCTGCTGGTCACGCAGCTCGACCATGTGCGCGGCCGCGCCAGCCTGTTCCGCCGCTCGCCGGCGGGCGCCTGGTCCGCCACGCCGGTCGCGCTGCCCGACGACACCGCCGTCCAGATCAAGGACGCCTCGCCGCACGCGGCCGGCGCCTACCTCTCTGTGGCCGGCTACCTGCAGCCGCCGGGCCTGTGGCGGGTGGACGGCCGGGGCGCGCGGCTGTTGCGCGCGCTGCCGGCGCGCTTCGATGCCTCGGGCCTGGCGGTCGAGCAGTTCGAGGCCCGCTCCAGCGACGGCGTGGCGATCCCGTACAGCGTGGTGCATCCGAAGAGCCTGCCGCTCGACGGCAGCCACCCGACGATCCTGCATGCCTACGGCGGCTTCGCCGTCTCGCTGGCGCCGAAGTACGACGGCGCGATGGGCAAGCTGTGGGCGGAGCGCGGCGGTGTCTACGTGGAGGCCAATATCCGCGGCGGCGGCGAGTTCGGCCCGGCCTGGCACGAGGCAGGCCTGAAGACGCGGCGGCAGATCGTCTACGACGACTTCGCCGCCGTCGCGCGCGACCTGATCGCCCGCGGCTTCACCACGCCGCGGCGCCTGGGCATCATGGGCGGCTCCAACGGCGGGCTGCTGGTGGGCGTCGAGATGACGCAGCATCCCGAGCTGTTCAACGCGGTGGACATCGCGGTGCCGCTGCTGGACATGCTGCGCTTCGAGCAGATCGCCGCCGGCGCGCTGTGGGCCGGCGAGTACGGCTCGGCGGCAAACGCCGACGAGCGCGCCTTCCTCGCCGGCATCTCGCCCTACCACCAGCTGCGCCGCGACCAGGCCTACCCGCGGCCCTTCGTCTGGACCACCAGCAAGGACGATCGCGTCGGCCCCCAGCACGCCCGCAAGTTCGCGGCCCGGCTGTCGGACTACGGCATCCCGTACTACTTCTACGAGTTCACCGAAGGCGGCCACAGCGCCGACGCCAACCTGGACGAACTAGCCCGCACGCTGGCCCTGGAGTACGTCTACTTCTCCCGCCAACTGATGGACCGCTGAGCCTTGCCATGCCCATGACCACCCAGGCGATCGAACTGGACTGCCGGATCCTCTCGCCGGCCTTGCTCGAACCGGTGCGCATTGCCGGCAAGACCTTCGAGGAGATCCCCTGCCTGCAGGTCGAACTGCGCTGCGGCCCGCACCGCGGGCGCGGCGAGGCGGCCGGCGTCTTCTACATGAAGGACGATCCCGCCGGCATGCCCGCGCAACTGGAGCGCCTGCGCCCCGCACTGCGCGAAGGGCTGGACCGCGAGCAGTTGCGGCGCCTGATGCCGCCCGGCGGCGCCCGCAATGCGCTGGACTGCGCGCTGTGGGACCTGGAGGCCCGGCAGACCGGCCACCCCGCCTGGCAGATCGCCGGGCTCGATGAACCCCGCCCGATCCGCACCGCCTTCACGCTCAGCGCCAACGATCCCGAGACGATGGCCAGGCGGGCAACCGTCGGCCTGCACGGCCAGGGCGACACACTGAAGCTCAAGCTGACCGGCGACGCACCGCTGGACATCGAGCGCGTGCGCGCCGTGCGCCATGCGCGGCCGACCGTCTGGATCGGCGTCGATGCCAACCAGGCCTATACGCCGGCCTCCATCGAGGCGCTGCTGCCCGCGCTCGCCGCCTGCCGCGTGCAGTTGCTGGAGCAACCCTTTGCGCGCGGCCGCGAGCAGGACATGGCGGCCATCGACTTCCCCATGCCCACCGCAGCCGACGAGAGCTGCCTGGACCTGCGCGAGCTGGAGACGCTGCCCGGCCGCTTCGACATGGTCAACATCAAGCTCGACAAATGCGGCGGCCTGACCGAAGGCCTGCTGATGGCCCGCCGCGCACGCGAACTGGGCCTGCGGGTGATGGTGGGCAATATGGGTGGCACCAGCCTGGCGACGGCGCCGGCCTTCCTGCTGGGGCAGCTGTGCGACGTGGTCGATCTCGACGGGCCGACCCTGCTGGCGCAGGAACACGGCCCGGCGGTGCGCTATGCGGG
>NZ_LYVQ01000192.1 GCF_001984095.1 Pelomonas sp. KK5 | reverse complement strand
TCTCGCTGCCGGGCAGCAGCGGGTCCTGCCGCACCTGCTCGATCGCGGCCTTCACGGCGCTGGCGCTCAACTCGGGCGGCGCCGCTTCCGCCCGCGCCGTGGCCGCGCCGGACAGCAGCGCCAGGGCCAGCAGCCAGCGGAGCTCAGCGCGCGAACACAAGGCGGAACTCCTGTTCGACATCCCAGGCCTCGAGGGCCACGCGGCGGTTGAGGTACATCGCGAAGCCGGCCGCCACGTAGAAGGGCTCCAGCAGCAGCACGACGGCGAGATAGGACAGCGCGAAGAACAGGTCCTGCGCCAGCGCGCCGGCCGCGTGGGCATCCGGATGGAAGAACCAGTCCCAGACCGCACCCCGCGAGGCCTCCGGCACGAACCACCACAGCAGCGCCGCCGGCGCATAGGCCAGCACCGCCTCGGCGTGCACGAAGGCCGTCTGCAGGGCGGTGGCGGCGCCACGGTTGCTCTTCAACAGCAGCCGGGCGCGCTGGCGCCGCGCGCTGCCGCGCAGGCCCTCCAGCTGCTCGATCGGCTGGGTGTAGGCGCGCCACGGCGAGAGGCGCCGCCAGAACAGCGTGCGCAGCAGCTGGCCGGTGAAGACCTGACCCCGCGCGCCCCAGACGTCGGCCCAGCGCGTGGGCAGCCCGAACACCGCGCGCGCCAGCACGAACAGCAGCGTGCGGTCCAGCCAGGGCTTGAGCAGGAAGACCACCAGGATCGGTCCGCCGGCGCCCAGTTCCACCGTGCACAGCGCCAGCGCCGCGACCACGGCGAACACCGGCGCGAAGCAGCGCCAGATCGAGCCCGCATGGGCGCGCACCAGCGCCTGGCCGAGGTCGCAGGCCTCGCCCTGGCTGCGCGGGCGCAGCATGACGGCCAGGCCCTCAACCCGCATGGCCGCGCCCCATGCCGGCCAGCCAGGCCAGCACCAGCCCCCAGCAGACCGCCGCCACGCCGTACTTCACCGCCGGCGCGATCCACGCGGCCGGGGACCAGAAGGCCTCGAACACCGCGGCCACCACCAGCAGGAAGAAAGCCGCCCACAGCAGCGGCATCGCCTCGCGCCCGGCCTCGCGCAGCGCATCGAGCCGGCGCCGCCGCCCCGGCATCAGCAGGCGCAGGCCCAGCAGCATGCCGGCCGCACCCGAGAGCACGATGCCGGTCAGCTCGAAGGCCGAGTGGGTCGCCACGAAGGGCCAGAAGTTGTGCCCCAGCCCCACGCGGGACAGGTGCCCGGCCACGGCACCGATGTTCAGCCCGTTGAAGACCAGCACCACGACGCTGCCGACGGCCGCCAGGATGCCGGCGCCGAAGGCGCGGAAGCCGATGCCCACGTTGTTGTAGATGTAGAAGCCGAACATCAGCCAGTCGCTGCCGGCCTCGCGCAGCCGGCCGATGTGGCGCGGGTCGGCATACATCTGCTCGTACTCGCGCAGCTGGCGCGCGTCGAGCAGGTGCAGCGCGAAGTCCGGCGCCAGCCACGACTGCAGCAGCGCCAGCGCCAGCGGCAGCACGAAGGCCAGCAGCGCCAGCCCGACGATGCGGCGCTGGGCCCGCACGCCGCGCGGGATGTCGCGGCGCAGCAGCGCGCCGAAGCGGGCCAGGCCGAAGTCCTGCCGGCGGTAGATCAGCGGATGGGCCTCGTGCGCCAGCGCCTCCAGCCGCGCCACCAGGTGCAGCGGATAGGCACGCGACTGCGCCAGCGCCAGCTGCTCGCAGACGCGCCGGTAGCGCGCCGCCAGCAGCGCGCCGTCGACCGGATCGCCGCGCGCGGCGGTGGCCAGCTGCTCGGCGAAGGCGGCCCACATCGGCGCCTGCGCGGCCTCGAACTGCAGGGGCGACATGCTCACCGCCGGCTGCCCATCAACCACTGAGCCACGCCCAGCAGGCGCTCGCTGGCGCTGGCGGACTGCCCGGCCACGGCCGGCGGCAGCACCGGCGTGGCCAGTTGCGCCAGTTCCTCGAAGCGCGCCGGTGTCAGGCGGCGCGCGCGGCCGGCCCAGGCGCGGATGGCGGCCTGCTCGCGCAGCGCCAGCAGGCGCGAGGGCGCCAGCGGCGGGGCCGGCGGCGGGGCGTCATGCAGCAGCACCGGCTTGTGGTGGACCACCAGCGTGCCGGCCGCCATGTCGCCCAGGCGCTTGAACTCGCGATTGAGTAGCAGCGCGGCGATGCCGAAGCCATAAGCCAGCGGGAGGAAGTCGGCCGCCCGCAGCAGGTTGCGGGTGAAGGAGGCCGCCGGCGTCACCGGCAGCCCGCTGTCCATCACCACCCGCAGGCCCAGCGCCTGCTTGCCCGGGGTGGCGCCACGCCGGCCCAGCTCGAAGGCGATCGGGTAGAGCCATTCGATGCCGAAGACCGTCAGCAGGATCACGCCGGCGCCGAAGTCGCCCATCGTGCCGAACACCGTCGCCACCAGCAGGTCGATGCAGATGCGGATCAGCAGGTCCAGCAGGAAGGCCATCGTGCGCGGCACGAGACCCGCCGGCCGCAGCGCCAGGCCGATGCCCTCGGGCGTCTCGGCCGGGGCCAGCGTGTCGATGCGGTTCAGAGCTTGATCACCTTGGTGTCGGCGATCGTGTCATGCAGGCACTGGCGCGAGCTGCGAAAGATCAGCAGCCCGTCGACCAGGCCATAGAGCCCGCCCAGCACCGGGTTGAGCTGCAGCACGATGCCGATGCCGTAGCGCAGGCCCAGGATGCGGCCGGCATCGGCGGCGCTGCCGTCGCTGCGCACGATGCGCATGCCCAGCAGCTTCTTGCCGACCGTCTGCCCCTGCGTCACCAGCAGCCAGCCCTGCACGAGCAGGAACACCACGATGCCCACGCCGATGGCCTTGAAGCGCAGCGTGCCGGTCTCGGTCATGAAACCGAAGCCCGGCAGCAGGGCCAGCAGCCAGCCGATGCCGCCGCCGATCACGCCGTCGATCAGCGCGCCCAGGAAGCGCTGGCCGCGCGTGGCCAGTTGCTCCTCGGCACCCGCGCCCACCACGTCATCCACATGCGCCACCGGCGGCGCGAATCGCGAATCCACGGAATCCGACATGTCCACACTCCCCTGCCCGTTTGATTGACTGCCGGGCTGGGGGCGGATTGTGGGTGGCCGCGGTGGCGGGGTCGATTGGTGACTTCACCAGCGGTGAATCGTCACCTCGGCACTCAGACGACGACGGGTTCCGGCTCCAGCCGGATGCCAAAGCGGCCGTACACGCTCTCCTGGATCGCGCGGGCCAGCGTCACCACCTCGGCCCCGCGGGCCTCGCCGCGGTTGACCAGCACCAGCGCCTGCTTCTCGTACACCGCCGCGCCGCCGACCGCCTTGCCCTTCCAGCCGCAGGCGTCGATCATCCAGCCGGCCGCCAGCTTCACGCTGCCGTCGGGCATCGGGTAATGCACGATGCCGGGGTCGCGGCCGATGATGTCGCGGCACTGCTCCTCGCTGACCACCGGGTTCTTGAAGAAGCTGCCGGCGTTGCCGATGCGGGCCGGGTCGGGCAGCTTGGCGCGGCGGATCTCGCAGACCCAGTCGAAGATCTGGCGCGCGCTCGGGGTGGTGTTGCCGCTCTCGGCGATCTTGCGCTCCAGCTCCAGGTAGCCCAGCACCGGCCGCCAGGGCTTGGGGCAGCGCAGGCGCACCGCGGTGATCACGCTCTTGCCCGCCAGGCCGCCGAAGCCGGTCTGCTTGAACACGCTGTCCCGGTAGCCGAACCTGCAGACCGAGGCCGGCAGCAGCGCCGGACGGCCGGTCACCAGGTCCACCACCTCCACCGCCTCCAGCCGATCCTTCAATTCGATCCCGTAGGCCCCGATGTTCTGCACCGGCGCCGCGCCCACGGTGCCGGGGATCAGCGCCATGTTCTCCAGGCCCGGGTAGCCGCTGTCGACCGACCACTGCACCAGCTCGTGCCACACGACGCCGGCGCCGGCCTCGATGATCCAGGCGTCCTCGCGCTCCTCCAGCAGGCGCAGGCCGGGAATCTCCACCTTGAGCACGACGGCCTCCACATCCTGCGTCAGCACGATATTGCTGCCGCCGCCCAGCACGAACTTCGGCGCGCGGCCGAGCTGCGGATGGTCGACCACGCGGCGCACGTCGGCCGCCTCGCGGATGCGCACCAGGCGGCGGGCCACGGCCGGCAGCCCGAAGCTGTTGTACGGCTTCAGGTTGACGTCGTGTTCCAGCGTTAGGTTCATCTGGCTGATGGCCCCGTTCGGGGGTGTCCGGGCTTTGTCCTGCATGAGAGAATTTTCACCGATCGCGAGCGCCACCCGCTCCTAACCCTTAAATTAAGCAGCACACATGCCCAGCATCGATACGGTCCTCGAACCGAACATGGTCAAGATCAAGAACGGCGTCGAGAACTCCGCCAAGGAGATCGGCACCCGCTTCGACTTCAAGGGCACCAGCGCCAAGGTGGAGCTCAAGGAGAAGGACAAGGCCATCGAGGTGGTCGGCGACAGCGACTTCCAGCTCGAGCAGGTCGAGCAGGTGCTCTACGCCAAGCTGACCAAGCAGGACGTGGTCATCACCTTCCTCGAGAAGAACGAGAAGATCGAGAAGCTCGGCGGCGACAAGGTCAAGCAGGTCTACAAGATCAAGGACGGCATCGAGGCCGACCTGGCCAAGAAGATCACCGCCGCCGTCAAGAACAGCAAGATCAAGGTGCAGGCGGCCTTCCAGGACGGCAAGGTGCGCCTGACCGGCAAGAGCATCGACGACATCCAGCAGACCATGGCGCTGATCCGCAAGGAGTTCCACGACGTGCCGCTGTCCTTCGACAACCAGCGCGCCTGATCCTGCGAACGCCATGCGTGCCGCCGCCTGCGCCCTCGTCCTGACGATGCTCGCCGCGGCCGCATCGGCGCAGAGCGTCTCGTTCAACGGCAGCCTGGGCAGCCGCGCCGCCCTGCTGCTGATCGACGGCGAGCCGCGCACGGTCGCGGTGGGGCAGAAGGTGCAGGGCGTCACGCTGGTCTCGCTGAGTGCCGAGGGCGCCGTCGTGGAGATCGACGGGCACCGTCGAACCTTGCAGTTAGGCGGCTCGCCCGGCCGCGTCGGCAGCGGCGCCGCGCCGGCCGGCAGCGGGCGCCAGATCGTGCTGGCTTCCGGCGACGGCGGCCATTTCACCAGCGCCGGCAGCATCAACGGCCGGGCCACCCGCTTCCTCGTGGACACCGGCGCCACCGTCGTTGCGCTGAGCCAGGCCGAGGCCGACCGCCTCGGCCTGGCCTTCCGCGACGGCCGCCGCGTGCTCACCCAGACCGCCAACGGCACCGTCCCGGCGAACCTGCTGACGCTGGCCAGCGTGCGCATCGGCGACGTCGAGGTGCGCAATGTCGAGGCCATCGTCGTCCCCGGCCAGATGACCCATGTCCTGCTGGGCAACAGCTTTCTCACCCGCTTCCAGATGCGGCGCGAGAACGAGGTGCTGACGCTCGAACTGCGCTATTGATCCTCCGACCCCACCGCCCCATGACGACATCCTTCAAGCGCCACGTGCTCGTGGCTGCCCTGCTGATCGCCACCGCCGGCGCCGGCTTCGCGCAGGGCGACACCGGCAAGGCCGCCCGCTTCTACGAGGACGCGCTGCAGCGCTACGACCGCAAGGACTATGCCGGCGCCATCATCCAGCTGAAGAACTCGCTGCAGCAGGACAAGAACCAGTTGTCAGTCCACCTGTTGCTGGGCAAGGCACTGCTCGCCAACGCCGAAGTGGCCAACGCCGAGCTGGAGTTCAACGAGGCGCTGCGCCTGGGCGTGAACCGGGGCGAGATCGTCGTGCAACTGGCCCAGGCCATGGTGGCCCAGGGCAAGCAGGCGCAGCTGTTCGACGATGCGCGGCTCAAGCCCGCCGGCCTGCCGCCCGGCGTGCTGCTCAAGCTGAAGCTGGTGCTGGCCTCCGCCTGGTCGGACGTCGGTGACAACCGCCAGGCCCTGCAGGCGGTGATGGACGCCCGCGCCGTCAACCCGGCGGACGCCGCCAGCTGGCTGGCCGAAGTGCCGCTGCGGGTGCGCAGCCGCCAGTTCAAGGAAGCGACGGCCGCGGCCGAGCAGGCGCTGAAGCTGGCCCCCGACTCCGCCGAGGCCGCCTATCAGAAGGCCTCGATCCTGCACGTGCAGGGCCAGATCGCCGATGCGCTGCAGCTGTACGAGCGCAGCATCAAGCTGGACAACGGCAATGTGGATGCCCACCTGGCGCGCGCCGGCCTGCTGCTGGACCTGTACCGCGACAAGGAAGCCCAGACCGAGATCGACGAGCTGCGGCGCCTGGCGCCCAACGACCCGCGCGGCACCTACCTGCGCGCCCAGGTGGCCGAGCGGGCCGGCGACATGCCGGCGGCCAAGGCGGCGCTCAAGCGCGTCACCGAGCTGCTGGACCCGGTGCCGATCGAGTACATCCGCTACCGCGTGCAGCTGCTGATGCTGAACGGCCTCTCGCACTACGACCTGAAGGAGTTCGAGAAGGCCAAGCCCTACCTGGAATACGCCGCCAAGCAGCAGCCCAACAGCCCGCTGACCAAGCTGCTGGCCCAGATCGCGCTGGCCGAGCCTAACGTTCCGCGGGCCATCGACCTGCTTGAGACCTACCTGAAGTCCCGGCCCGGCGACGGCCAGGCCCTGCTGATGCTCGCTTCCGCGCAGATGAGTCAGGGCCGCCACGCCAAGGCCACCGCGCTGCTGCAGGAGGCGCTGCAGGCCAAGGACTCGCCCGACTTCCGCGCCGCGCTGGGGCTGAGCCTGATGCGCGGGGGCAAGAGCGCGGACGCCACCGCCGAGCTGGAACGCGCCTACAAGGCTGACCCGAAGCAGATCCAGGCCGGCCTGGTCCTGGTGGACATGTACCTGAAGGCCGGCCAGCAGGCCAAGGCCCTGCAGGTGGCCGACTCCCTCGCCAAGGCGAACCCCGCCAACCCCACCATCCTGCTGGTGCAGGCCTCCGCCAGGCTGCGCGCCCGCGACGTCGCCGGCGCCCGCGCCGGCTACCAGGCCGCGCTCAAGATCGACCCCAAGCTGCTGCCGGCCCAGCTGGGCATGGCCCGGCTGGAGCTGACGACGCGCGACTTCGCCGCCGCCGACAACCGCCTGCGGACGCTGCTGCGCAGCGACGAGCGCAATGTCGACGTGCTGTTCGAGCTCGCCACGCTCTACGAGACCTGGGGCAAGGACGACAAGGCCCTGGGCTACCTGCAGAGCGCCGCCGATGCCAGCAGCCCGACCCAGACCCGCGCCAACTACGCGCTGGTCGCCTGGCAACTGCGCAAGGGCACACCGGGCGGCGCGCTGGACGCGGCCAAGGTGCTGCTGTCCAAGCGGCCGGACGACATCGAAGCCCTGCTGGTCTATTCACAGGCTCAGTTGGCCAGCGCCGACTTCGCCGGCGCCCGCGCGACGCTGACCAACGCCTCGCGCCGGGCCGCCTACGACGCCACGCAGCTGGAGCGCATCGCCCGGGCCCAGCTCGATGCGAAGGATCTCGCCGGCGCCGCCTACAGCCTGGACAAGGCCCTGCAGGGCTCGCCCAACTTCCTGCCGGCCATGGTGCTGATGAGCACCGTGGAGCTGATGCAGAACGACCCTGCAAAGGCCGAGCGGCGCGCGCGCCAGGTCATCCAGGGCTGGCCCAAGGCGGCCATCGGCTACGGCCTGCTGGCCGACGTCGCGGCCAGCCGCGGGCAGCAGGCGGCCGCCGTCGACGCGCTGCGCCACGCCTACGAGCTGGAGAAAACCGCCCCCAACCTGCTGCGCCTGTTCCGCGCGCAGTCCCAGGTGCCCGAGGGCGGCAAGGCGGCGATCGAGCTGGCCCAGGGCTGGATCAAGGCGCACCCGAAGGACACCGCGGTCCAGAAGGCGCTGGCCGACGCCCATGCCCGCGCCGGCAACTTCACCGCGGCCCGGCACGGCTACGAGGCCGTCGTGGCCCAGCAGCCCGGCGACCTGGAAGCGATGAACAACCTCGCCAACGTGCTGATCCGCCAGAAGGACCCCGGCGCCCCCGCCGTGGCGGAGAAGGCGCTGGCGCTGGACCCGCGCAACGCGGTGGTGATCGACACCGCCGGCTGGGCGCACTTCATCGCCGGCAACCGCGACCGTGCGCTGCAGCTGCTGCGTGACGCCCGGCTGCGCAACCCCGCCAACCCGGACGTGCGCTACCACCTGGCCGCCGTCCTGGCCCAGACCGGCCGCTCCGGCGAGGCACGCGAGGAACTGGAAGCCGCCCTCAAGAGCCACAGCTTCGCCAGCGCCGACGACGCGCGCCAGTTGATGAGCACGCTCAAGTAGTTCGTTATCTGGACGGCACCCCCAAACAGGGGGAAGTCGCCTCCCCCTAATTTGTCGGATGTTCTTACAATCGCCCTAACTCCAAGGCCAAGCGGAGTCGCAAGCTGTTGAATCTGAAGGTTATTTCCGGCTTGGCACCTTACTTGCAATACCGGTACCGACAAGGCATTCACTGCGTCAAGCAGCCAGCAATAAAAAGGGACTACTGATGAAAACGACACTGTTCCTCGGCAAGTCGGCACTCGGCCTGGTCCTGGGCTCCTTGCTGGCGATGTCGGCCCACGCGGTCGATACCTGGACCTACACCGGCGTCGACGCCAACGGGGCGGGCGTTGATACCGCCAGCGCCGGCGCGGCCAGCCTGGCGACCACCGGCGCGTATGCGACCAACAACGGCACCAACGGGATCACCGGCAACTGGACGGTGAACACCACCAGTACGCCCTCGTCGACGCTGCAGTTCTATTCTGGTGGCGGCCTGGGCATGGGTTCGGATGGCACGGCCACGCCGAACCACGCGATCGACAACAACGGCACCTACACCGAAGGCGTGCTGCTGAGCTTCAGCTCGAGCACGATCCTGACCGGCATCGACCTCGGCTACATCTCCGGCGATGCCGACATCTCGGTGTTCCGCTACACCGGCAGCAGCGCGCCGACGGTCAACGGCACGGGCGCCAGCCTGGCGTCGATGAACACTGCCGGCTGGCAACTTGTGGGCAACTACGCCGACCTGACCGCCGACAACTCGGTGCCCTACACCTACAACTTGGTCAACGGCGCCACCAACGGCAGCTCGCCGACCGCCGGCGCCTCCAGTGTCGGTTCGAGCTGGTGGCTGATCACGGCCTACAACACGGCCTACGGTACCGGCACCGGCCTGACGCAAGGCGACGACTACTTCAAGCTGCTGGCCGTGGCCGGCTCCGCCTGCACCGGCGACACCACCAAGTGCGGCGGCAAGAAGGTGCCCGAGCCGGGCTCCCTGGCCCTGGCCAGCCTGGCGCTGTTCGGCGTGTTCTACAGCCGCCGCCAGTTCCGCAAGAACTGAGCGCTGCCAACGCACCCCTCGCGAAGGCGACCCGATCGGGTCGCCTTTGTGCTTTTGGCCCCGGGAAAAGTACCCTGTCCCAGTCGAGACAGCCCGGAAAAGCACGCTCGTGCTAAAACCCGGCGATCAGCAGGAGACAAGAAGCATGGACCTGAACTTCACGCCGGAAGAGCTCGCCTTCCGCAACGAGATCCGCCAGTGGGTGGCCGAGAACCTCCCCAAGGACATCAGCCACAAGGTGCACAACGCGCTGCGCCTGAACCGTGACGACATGCAGCGCTGGGCCAAGATCCTGGGCAAGAAGGGTTGGCATGGCTGGGCCTGGCCCAAGCAGTTCGGCGGCCCGGGCTGGAACGCGGTGCAGCGCCACCTGTTCGAGGAGGAGTGCGCGCTGGCCGGCGCGCCGCGGGTGATCCCCTTCGGCCCGGTGATGGTGGCGCCGGTGATCATGGCCTTCGGCTCGCCCGAGCAGCAGCAGCGCCACCTGCCCGGCATCATGAGCGGCGAGGTCTGGTGGAGCCAGGGCTACAGCGAGCCGGGCTCCGGTTCCGACCTGGCCTCGGTCAAGACCCGCGCCGAGCGAGTCCATACAAGTTCGGGCGACAAGTACGTCGTCAACGGCCAGAAGACCTGGACCACGCTGGGCCAGTACGGCGACTGGATCTTCTGCCTCGTGCGCACCGACCCGACCGTGAAGCCGCAGGCCGGTATCTCCTTCCTGCTGATCGACATGAAGTCGCCCGGCGTCACGGTGCGGCCGATCATCATGCTGGACGGCGAGCACGAGGTGAACGAGGTGTTCTTCGACAACGTCGAAGTGCCGGTGGAGAACCTCGTCGGAGAGGAGAACAAGGGCTGGACCTACGCCAAGTACCTGCTGGCCCATGAGCGCACCAATATCGCCGACGTCAACCGCGGCAAGCGCGAGCTGGAACGCCTGAAGCGCATCGCCAAGGCCGAGGGCCTGTGGGAAGACCAGCGTTTCCGCGACCAGATCGCACTGCTGGAAGTGGACCTGGTGGCGCTGGAGATGATGGTGCTGCGCGTGCTCTCGGCCGAGAAGAGCGGCAAGCAGTCGCTGGACGTCGCCGGCCTGCTGAAGATCCGCGGCAGCGAGATCCAGCAGCGCTACACCGAGCTGATGATGCTGGCCGCCGGGCCCTACGCCCTGCCCTTCATCCAGGAGGCGATGGAAGCCGGCTGGCAGGGCGACCATGTCGGCGCCGCCTACTGCGCGCCTCTGGCCAGCCACTACTTCAACTACCGCAAGACCACCATCTACGGCGGGTCCAACGAAGTGCAGCGGAACATCGTGGCCCAGACGGTCCTCGGTTAAGGAGACACAGAACATGGATTTCGATTTCACCGATGACCAGGAATCGCTGCGCGACGCGGTGCGCCGCTGGGTCGACAAGGACTACGACTTCGCCCGCCGCCACGCGGTCGTCAAGGCCGGCGGCTTCTCGCAGGAGGCCTGGGATGGTCTGGTCGGCCTCGGCCTGACGGGCCTGCTGGTCAGCGAAGAACACGGCGGCCTGGGCTTCGGCCCGGTCGACGCGATGGTGGTGATGGAGGAACTGGGCCGCGGCATCGTGATGGAGCCCTACGCCCAGGCCGGCCTGATCGCGCCGAGCGTACTGCGCCACGCCTCCGCCGAGGTACAGGCAGCCTGGCTGCCGAAGATCGCCGGCGGCGAGGCCATGATCGTGCTGGCCCACCAGGAGCGCGCCGCCCGCTACGACCTGTCCAAGTGCGTAACCCGTTATGCCGACGGCAAGGTCAGCGGCGCCAAGAGCCTGGTGCCGGCCGGCGACAAGGCCGGTGCCTTCATCGTCCCGGCCACCGGGCAGGACGGCCGCATCGTGCTGGCCCTGGTCGAGCGCGGCGCCGCCGGCGTCGCCACCCGCGCCTACAGCCTGCAGGACGGCTCGCGCGCCGCCGAGGTGAGCTTCACCGAGTCGCCCGCCACCCTGCTGGTCGAGGACGGCCTGCCGGTGCTGGAGCTGGCGGTGGACCTGGGCATCGCCGCACTGTGCGCCGAGGGCGTGGGTGCGATGGACACCTACGTGAAGCTGACCGCCGAGTACCTGAACACGCGCAAGCAGTTCGGCGTGCCGATCGCCAGCTTCCAGGCGCTGCGCCACCGCATGGCCGACGTGAAGATGCAGCTGGAGCTGGCCCGTTCGATGAGCTACTTCGCCACGCTGAAGCTCGGCGAGCCCGCCGAGGCGCGGCGTTATGCGCTGGCCCAGGCCAAGCTGCAGCTATCGAACTCCGCCCGCTTCGTGGGCCAGCAGTGCACGCAGCTGCACGGCGGCATCGGCGTCACCGACGAGTACGTCGGCAGCCACTACTTCAAGCGCCTCACGGCGATGGAAATGCAGTTCGGCGACGGCCTGCACCAGCTCGGCATCGTCAGTGCGGGGATGCAGGAGACGGCCGGCGTCTTTGCCTGAGCCCGCGACTCGCCTAAAGTCGAAGCCCGTCGCCCCGACGGGCTTTGTTCCTTCTGGAGATGCCATGCGTCAGTCGATCCTGCTCGTTAGCCTGCTGGTGGCCGCGTTCGCCGCCCAGGCCCAGACCATGAAGCCCGGCCTCTGGGAGATCCGCCAGCAGCCCAAGCTCGACCCTGCGCGCCAGGCCCAGATGGAGCAGGCCCAGGCGCAGATGGCCAAGATGTCGCCCGACCAGCGCAAGATGATGGAGGACATGATGGCCAAGCGCGGCGTCAGCATGGACTTCTCCGGCGGCGGCGTGATCACCGTCAAGATGTGCGTCAGCGAGGAGCAGGCCAAGCGCAACGAGCCGCCGGTGGCCACGCGCGGCAACTGCACCCACGAGGTCAAGCGCGACGGCTCGATGATCCACACCCGCTTCGCCTGCACCAACCCGGCCTCCGAAGGCACCAGCGACGTCACGCTGAAGCCCGGCGGCGAGGGCTTCACCGCCCGCACCCACATCACCCATACCCGCGACGGCAAGACCGAGGCCGTCGACGCCACCTCCGACGCCAGCTGGCTGGGCACCGACTGCGGCGCGCTCAAGCCGATCAACGCCGGCAAGTGAGCGGTTCGATCTGCGACGTGGCCGGCCTGAAGGTCGGCCACTTCACCGACAGCCGGCGGCCGACCGGCTGCACGGTGCTGCTGTGCGAACAAGGCGCGGTGGCCGGCGTGGACGTGCGCGGCGCGGCGCCGGGCACGCGCGAGACCGACCTGCTGGCTCCGGAGAACAGCGTCGAGCAGGTCCATGCGATCCTGCTCACCGGCGGCAGCGCCTTCGGCCTGGATGCCGCCGGCGGCGTGATGCGCTGGCTGCGCGAGCGCGGCCATGGCCTGCCGGTGGGCAGCACGGGCATCCGGGTGCCGATCGTGCCGGCGGCGGTGCTGTTCGATCTCTGGCAGGG
>NZ_LYVQ01000191.1 GCF_001984095.1 Pelomonas sp. KK5 | reverse complement strand
ACGGCGTAGAGCGTGTCGGCCTCGGCATTGCCACCCAGCGGCTGCCAGCCGGGCAACAGGGCCTTCAGCCGGCCGGCGCGCAGGTCCTCGCCGACGGCGTAGGTCGGCAGCACGGCGATGCCCATGCCGGCCAGCGCCGCCACGCGCAGCGATTCGCTGCTATTGACGGTCAGGCCGCTCTCGAAGCGCAGCGCGCCGCGGACCGGCACGCTCCTCTCCTCGCTCTTCTCCTGGCCCTTCGCCGCATGGCGGAACTGCCAGCGGTCGGGCGCCTGCAGGTAGCCGAACAGCAGGCAGCGGTGCTCCGCCAGCGCCTCGACCGTCTTCGGCCGACCGTGCGCGCGCAGGTAGGCCGGCGAAGCGCAGACCGCATAGCGGATCGGCGCGAGCCGCCTCGCCACCAGGCCCTCCGCCGGCCGGGAGGTCAGGCGCAGGACCACGTCGAAACCCTCTTCGGCCAGGTCCACATAGCGGTCATTGAGCCCCAGCACCACCTGCAATTGCGGATGACGCGCGCAGAACTCGCCCATCAGCGCGGTGAACTGCAGGTTGCCGAAGGCGGTGGAGGTGGACAGGCGCAGCACGCCGCGCGGCGCCTGGCCGCCCTCGACCTCGTCGGCGAGCAGCTGTGCGTCCTCCAGCAGGCGCAGCGCGCGTTCGTAGACGCCGCGGCCCTCGGCGGTGGGGCTGACGCTGCGCGTCGTGCGATGCAGCAGCCTGGTGCCCAGCTGCGTTTCCAGCCGCACCACCTGCTTGCTGATGGCGGACTTGGTCGTGCCCAGCACGCGGGCCGCGGCCGAGAAGCTGCGCGCGTCGACGACGCGGGCGAAGGCGTGGAGGTCTTCGAGGCGGCCCATCGCTTTTGTTCTCCAATTGGAAACTCTGAATCGATATGGAAGTGGATTGTGTCCCGATACGCCAGTTTCTAGAGTGGCGTCATGAACATCAAACCTCCCACCTCGAGCCTGCCGCTGCTGTTCGTGCTGCTGTGGAGCAGCGGCTATGTGATGGGCAAGACCGCGCTGGCGCACACCGGGCCGCTGACGCTGCTGAGCCTGCGCTTCGGCATCGCCGCGGCGGTGCTGCTGGCGGCGGCGCTGGCGAGCGGTGCGCCCTGGCCGCGCCGGGCGCGCGACTGGGGCCACCTGCTCGTGGTGGGCCTGCTGATGCAGCTGCTGCAGTTCGTCGGCGTCTACGAGGCGATGCGGCGCGGCCTGCCCAGCGGCATCGCCGCGCTGCTGATCGGCATGATGCCGCTGGCCACCAGCCTCGGCGCCTGGGGCTGGCTGGGCGAGCGGCTGGCGGGGCGGCAGTGGCTGGGCCTGCTGGGCGGGCTGCTGGGCGCGGGCCTGGTCGTGGCGGCCCGGCCACTGCAGGGCGGCGGTGATGCCGCGGCCTATGGCCTGGCGCTGCTGGGCCTGGTCGGCCTGGTGGCCGGCACCCTGTACCAGAAGCGCTTCTGCGCCGGCATGGACCTGCGCAGCGGCGCCTCGGTGCAGATGGGCATCTCGGCGCTGCTGGTGACGCCGCTGGCCGTGCATGCCGAGGGCCTGGCGGTGCAGTGGAGCGCCGAGGCGCTGCTGGCCGTGCTCTGGCTGGCGCTGGTCAATTCGATCGGCGCCTTCACGCTGATGTTCCTGCTGATCCGGCGCGGCGAGGCCAGCGCGGTGGCGCGGCTGTTCTACCTGATCCCCGGCGTGTCGGCGGCGATGGGCTATGTCGTGCTGGGCGAACAGCTGCCGGCGCTGGCGCTGCTCGGTTTCGGCGTTAGCGCCGCAGCGGTTGCTGTCACGTCGTTGTCAGCAGGGGGCCGCTCCAATGGTGATCCAACAAGTGCAACAACAGGAAGGATCGAACCATGTGGACCCACGAAGCCAGCATCGAGACCCTCGCCGCGCCGGACCGCCTCTGGCACCTCTTCTCCGACGTTCCCGGCTGGAAGCGCTGGAACTCGGGCATCGAACGCATCCTCCTGCTCGGCGACTTCGCCAGCGGCACGCGCTTCGTGATGCAGCCGCCGGGCCAGGAGGCCTTCACCAGCCGGCTGCTCGACGTGGTCGAGAACGAGGGCTTCATCGACGAGACGGTGATCGACGACACCCGCGTCGTCGTCGACCACCGCCTGATCCCGCTCGCCTGGGGCGGCACCAAGGTGGTCTACAAGACGCTGATCGAAGGCCCGCAGGCGGCCGAGGTCGGACCGCTGGTGACCGGCGACTTCATCGAGGTGCTGAGCGCGCTGAAGGATCTGGCGGAGCGCTGATGCCTCAGAGCACGAAACCGCCGTCGATCGTCAGGCTGGCGCCGGTGACGAAGCCGGCCTCGGCGCTGGCCAGGTAGGCGACCAGGCCGGCAATCTCCTCCGGTTCCGCCAGCCGGCCCAGCGGCACGCGCGGCACGACGTGCTCGCGCAGCGCGCTGGTCATGTCGGTCTCGGTCGGCCCGGGCTGCACGTTGTTGACGGTGATGCGGCGCGGCGCCAGGTCCAGCGCCGTGCCCTTGACCAGCGCCGCCACGGCGGCCTTGCTCATGGCGTAGGCGCTGCTGCCGGGCGAGCCGGTGCGGATGGCGGTGTTGCTGCCGATGGTGACCAGGCGCCCGCCATCCTTCATCCGCGCCGCCGCGGCCTGCAGCGCCACGAACACGCCGCGCACGTTGACGGCCAGCGTCTGGTCCAGGTCCGCGAGGCTGAAGGTGTCCAGCGGCCCCAGGCGGAGCACGCCGGCATTGATGACGGCGAGGTCCAGCTGGCCGAATTGCCCGACCACCTGGGCCACGGCGTCCTGCAGCGCCGCCGCGTCCGCGCTGTCCGCCCGGACCGCCAGCGCCCGCCGCCCCGCCGCCTCGATCGCTGCCGCCACGGTGGCCGCGTCGTCCGGCCGCGAGACATAGGTCAGCGCCACGTCGTAGCCCTCGCGCGCCAGCCGGCGGGCGATCGCGGCGCCAATGCCGCGCGAGCCGCCGAACACCAGGGCCGTTCCCTTCGAATGCGTCGTCATCATGGTTCTCCTTTAATTGAACAATCGTTCCATAACAAGTCAAAAAAAAACGCAGGCGCCCTACCTGAGCGCCTGCAGGCTCAAGCGCGCCAGTGCGCGCAGTTCGGCATCGCCGGCGCCGCCGCGCGCGGCCAGGCGGATGCCGGCGATATTGGCGATCAGGAAGCCGGCCGCATGCTGGACGTCCAGTTCCTCCGCCAGTTCCCCATCCTGCTGCGCCTGCCGCAGCCGCGCGGCCAGCGCGGTGCGCAGCCCGCGGCCGGCCGCCTGGCGGATGCGCCCCAGTTCCTCGCTGCCCTCGCGGCCCTCGCCGAACTCGCTGACCGAGTGCGTGCCCAGGCAGGCCAGCCGCGCCTCGGCGACCACCCGCTTCATCATCGCCTCCAGCCCGGCCAGCGCCGTCGGCGCGCCGTTCAGCGCCTCCAGGTGGCCGGCGGTCTCGGCGGCGGCATAACGCGCCAACGCAGCGCAATACAGCGGCCACTTGCCGCCGAAGGTGTTGTAGAGGCTCTGCTTGCCGATCTGCATCGCCTCCACCAGCATCTCGGCGGACGTGCCGGCATAGCCGTGCTCGCGGAACACGTCGATGGCGGCGTCCAGCGCCTGGTCGGGGTCGAACTGCTTCGGTCGGGCCATGGCCGGCGAGTATCCTTGAATTGGAATGATCGGTCAATAACTACGAAAACCAGCGGCCATAATCGAGGGCTTCCCCCGACGACCACCGCCTTCCCGGCGCCACGCATCATGACCTCCCCGGATTCGGCTACCCGTGACACCACCCGCACCGACGACACCCGCATCAGCGCGGTGCGCCCGCTGATCTCGCCGGCGCTGCTGCTGGACGAACTGCCGCTGCCGGAGGCCTCGCTGGAACTCGTGGAGCGCGCCCGCCGCGAGATCGGCGACGTGCTGCATGGCCGGGATGACCGGCTGCTGGTCGTCGTCGGCCCCTGCTCGATCCATGACCATGACCAGGCGATGGACTATGCGCGGCTGCTGAAGGACCTGCGCGACGAGCTGGCCGGGGACCTGCTCGTGGTGATGCGCGTGTATTTCGAGAAGCCGCGCACGACGGTGGGCTGGAAGGGCTATATCAACGACCCGCGCCTGGACGGCAGCTTCCACATGAACGAGGGCCTGCGCCTGGCCCGCCAGCTGCTGCTGGACGTGACCGCGCTGGGCCTGCCCGCCGGCACCGAGTTCCTGGACCTGCTGTCGCCCCAGTACATCTCCGACCTGATCGCCTGGGGCGCGATCGGCGCCCGCACGACCGAGAGCCAGAGCCACCGCCAGCTCGCCTCGGGCCTCTCCTGCCCGATCGGCTTCAAGAACGGTACCGACGGCGGCATCAAGGTCGCGTCGGACGCCGTGCTGGCCGCCAGCGCCAGCCACGCCTTCATCGGCATGACCAAGATGGGCACGGCCGCGATCTTCGAGACCCGCGGCAACGAGGACTGCCACATCATCCTGCGCGGCGGCAAGGCGCCCAATTACGATGCCGCCTCGGTGCAGGCCGCCTGCGAGGCCCTGAAGGCCTCGGGCCTGCGCGAGCAGGTGATGATCGACTTCTCGCATGCCAACTCGAGCAAGAAGTACGAGCGCCAGATCGACGTGGGCCGCGACGTGGCCGCGCAGATGAGCGGCGGCGATGCGCGCATCACCGGCGTGATGATCGAGAGCCACCTGCAGCCGGGCCGCCAGGACCTGGCCGCCGGCCAGACCAAGCGCGACCTGCTGCCCGGCGTCTCCATCACCGACGCCTGCCTGGGCTGGGCCCAGACCGAGCCGCTGCTGCGCGAGCTGGCCGCCGCCGTCCGCGCCCGCCGTTCGCGCTGAAGCACGGCGCTTCGCGCCGTTTCGCTGCCGTTCGTCGCAGCGCCGTCGCGGCAGGCGAGGGCGCTTCCTAGAGTGCGTTCCATCCCAACCCGGAAGGAACGCCGATGAACGCCGCCAAGCTCCTGCTGCTGACTCTTCCCGCCCTGCTGGCCCTGAATGCCGGCGCAGCCGACCTCGAGGTCGAGGTGCAGGGCCTCGCATCGACCGAGGGCCAGGTCTTGCTGGCCGCCTATGCCGATGCCGGCGACTGGCTGAAGAAGCCGGTGGCCGTGGCGCGAGCCGCCGCTGCCGAGGCGCGTGATGGCCGGCTGGTGCTGCTCGTGCAGGGCGTGCCGGAGGGCGCCGCCATCAGCCTGTTCCATGACCGCGACGGCAATGGCCGGCTGAACGTGAACGCGATGGGCATGCCCATCGAGCCCTATGGGTTCTCGAACGATGCCGCCGGCAACTTCGGGCCGCCGAGCTTCGAGCAGGCACGCCTGGCGCCGGGCGCCACGCGCATCACCGTCCGTCTGAACTGAAGCGGGAGGCCGCGATGATGACGACGACACGCCGCGATTTCCTCTCCGCCGCGCTGGCCTTCGGCCTGCCCCATGCAAGCTTCGCCGCCGAGGCCGCGCCTGAACTGCTGCCGATCGCCTGCCTGCATGGCGATGAACGCCTCGATGCCGCGCCGCTGCGGATCGAAGGCCGCCTGCCCGCGGGCCTGCGCGGCAGCTACTTCCGCAACGGCCCGGGCCTGATGGCGCGCGGCGGCGAGCGTTACCGCCACTGGTTCGACGGCGACGGCTTCGTGCAGGCGCTGCGCTTCGACGGGGAGGGCAGGGTCTCGCACCGCGGGCGCTTCGTGCAGACGGCCAAGCTCAAGGCCGAGGCGCGCGAGGGCCGCTTCCTGGTGCCGGCCTTCGGCACCGCGATCCCGCCGCGCGTCCCCTTGCGCAACGCGGATTCGATGAATGTCGCCAACACCAGCGTGCTGCAGCAGGCCGGCCGCCTGTATGCGCTGTGGGAAGGCGGCAGTGCCTACGAACTGGACCCCGCGACGCTGGAGACGCTGGGCCCACGCGCCTGGACGCCGGAGCTGGCCGGCATGCCTTTCTCCGCCCATCCGAAGCAGGAGCCGGACGGCACCAGCTGGAACTTCGGCACCTCGGGGAAGCAGATGGTGGTCTACCGCATCTCCGCCGCGGGCGCCGTCGTGAACAGCGCGGTGTTCGAGATCCCGCCCACCGCGATGGTCCACGACTTCGCCGTCTCGCAGCGCTACCTCGTCTTCCTGCTGGCGCCGCTGACGCTGGACATGGCGGCGCTGCGCGAAGGCCGGGCCAGCATGGTGGACGCGATGCAGTGGCACGGCGATGCGCCGACCCGGGTGCTGATCGTCGACAAGCGCGACCTCTCGCGGCGCCGCATCCTGGAGATGCCGGCGACCTTCGTCTTCCATTTCGGCAATGCCTGGGATGAAGGCGATGTGATTCGCCTGGACTTCGTGAAGGGCGAGGCGCTGCCGCTGATCAACGAGCGCTTGCAGGCCATCATGCGCGGCGAGCGGCCCGAGACGCATCCGTCGACCCCGCGCTTCATGCGCATCGAGCTGGCGGGTGGCGGGCGCATCTCGATCGAGGCGCGTGACGAGTCGGTCGAGTTCCCTGTGGTCGATCCGCGCGTGGTGGCGCAACGCTACGGCCAGGTGTTCTATCCGACTGCCATCGACCTCGGCCCTCGCTGGGGCTTCAACGGCCTGATGAAGCTCGACGTCGAGACCGGCCGCCGCGAGCGCTTCGCCTTCGGCGCTGACACGGTCGTCGAAGAGCATGTGCTGGTGCCGAAGCCGGGCAGCAGCAGGGAAGGCGAGGGCTGGCTGCTCGGCATGGGCTACGACACGCGCCATCGCCGCAGCTTCGCCAGCGTCTTCGATGCGCAGCACCTGGCCGACGGCCCGCTGGCGCGCATCTGGCTGCCCTACACCGTGCCTTATGGCTTCCACGGCCGCTTCTACGCGGCTTGAGATAATCGGCGGATGACTCAAGACGAACTCAAGACCCTGGTCGGCCAAGCCGCCCTGCAATACGTGACGCCCGGCAGCATCGTCGGCGTCGGCACCGGCTCGACGGTGGACAAGTTCATCGACGCGCTGGCCGCCAGCGGCGTGCAGATCGCCGGCGCCGTGTCCTCATCGGTGCGCTCGACCGAACGGATGCAGGCGCTCGGCATCAAGATCCTCGAGGCCGCCGAAGTGGACAGCCTGAAGGTCTACATCGACGGCGCCGACGAGATCGACGAGGCCGGCCACATGGTCAAGGGCGGCGGCGCGGCGCTGACGCGCGAGAAGATCGTGGCCGACCTGGCCGAGCGCTTCGTCTGCATCGCCGACGAATCGAAGCTGGTCAAGGTGCTGGGCGCCTTCCCGCTGCCGGTGGAGGTGATCCCGATGGCCGCCGCGCAGATCGCGCGCCGCTTCGCCGCCCTGGGCGCCGCGGCCACGCTGCGCGCCGGCTGCGTCACCGACAACGGCTGCCACATCCTCGACGTGCGCGGCCTGCAGATCACCGACCCGCAGGCCTTCGAACGCGACGTCAACCAGTGGCCCGGCGTCGTCACGGTGGGCGTGTTCGCCCGCAACAAGGCTGCCGTGTGCCTGCTCGGCACCAGCAGCGGCGTGAAGACGCTGGACTTCAGCCGAGCCTGAAGACCGACACCGCGCCTGCGAGCTGCTGCGACTGATCGCGCAGGCTCTCGGCCGCGGCGGCGGATTCCTCGACCAGCGCGGCATTCTGCTGCGTCATCTGGTCGAGCTGGTTGACGGCGGCATTGATCTGGTTGATGCCGTCGCTCTGCTCGCGCGAGGCGGCGGTGATCTCGCCGATGATGTCGGTGACCCGCTGCACGCTGGCGACGATCTCGCCCATCGTGCTGCCGGCGTCCTGCACCAGCCGCGTGCCGGAATCGACCCGCTCGGCGCTGGCGCTGATCAGCGTCTTGATCTCCTTGGCCGCCGCGGCCGAGCGTTGCGCCAGCGAGCGCACCTCGGAGGCGACCACCGCGAAGCCGCGGCCCTGCTCGCCGGCGCGCGCCGCTTCCACCGCGGCGTTCAAGGCCAGGATGTTGGTCTGGAAGGCGATGCCGTCGATCGTGCCGATGATGTCGCCGATCTTGCGCGAGCTGGCGCTGATGTCTTCCATCGTGCTGACCACCTGGGCCACCACCGTGCCGCCGCGCTGGGCCACCTCGGCGGCCGAGCTGGCGAGCTGGTTGGCGGTCTGGGCCGACTCGGCGGTCTGCCGCACGGTGCTGGTGAGCTGCATCATCGAGGCGGCCGCTTCCTGCAGGTTGGAGGCGGTCTGCTCGGTGCGGGCGGACAGGTCCTGGTTGCCGGTGGCGATCTCGGCGCTGGCGGTGTTGATGCTGTCGCTGGAGCCGCGCACCGAGCCGATCAGGCCCTGCAGCGAGCCCTGCATGCGCTGCAGGGCCTGCAGCAGGCGGCCGGTCTCGTCGTTGGCGCCGGACTGGATCGGGCGGCTCAGGTCGTAGTTCGCGATCGCCTCGGCCACCTGGGCGGCCTCGCCCAGCGGGCGGGTGATCGAGCGGGTCAGCCAGACCAGCAGCACGCCGCCGACGACCAGCGCGCACAGCGCGAAGGCGATCAGCGCCATGCGGGCCTGGGCGTTGGTCTGCGCGATGCTGGCGGTGGCCTCGTCCATCTGGCGGCGCTGCATCTCGCTGATCTTCTTGATGCCGGCCTGGAAGGTCGCCGCGGCGGGCTGGAACTCCTTCTCGAAGATGGTCTTGGCCTTGAAGGCATCGCCGATGCGCTTGGCCTCGGAGACGCTGTCGCGGGTGCTCAGGTAGGCCTTGCGCGAGGTGGACAGGGCCTCGAAGGCCTCGCGCTCCTCGGGCGTCGTCATCTTGGCTTCCAGCGCCTTCTGCAACTCGCCGGACTGGCGGCTCGACTCGGCGGCCTGTTCCTTGAAGAAGTCCACCAGGCTCGGATCGGCGCTGACGGCGATGGCGCTGGTGCGGGTGACGCCGTTGGTGATGTTGCGGAACCAGTCGCTGGCGATGCGCTCGGCGACCAGCTTCTGCTCGTTCATCTGGGCGGTCTGCGCGGCCACGCGCTGCAGCGCGACGTAGCCGAGGCCGGAGCCGATGAAGGCGATCAGCAGCACCAGGCTCAGCACGAAGGTGAGGCGCTGTCCGATCGAGCGGACGCGGGCGGTGTTCGAGCTCATGTTGTCGTCGTTATCCGGGTTGTCTCCACAACCTGAAATTGTGGCGGCAATGCCCGCCTGGCGGGCCCTCAAAGCGCTTGCGCCACCGTGCAGGAACGCACGGGATAACGACGAAAATCAGCTGACAGCTCAGGCCTGACCCAGCTCGAAGGCGACCCGGGCGATATGCGGCCCCTGGCCATTCGGGCGCAGCGTGGCGCCAAGGCCCCGCATCAGCACCAGCATGCGGCGGTTGACGGTCAGCACGTCGCCGTAGAGCGCGCTGAGCCCGGCGCGGCCGGCGTGGGCGGCGAGGCGGGCCATCAGCGCGCGGCCCAGGCCCAGGCTCTGCCAGTCGTCGGCCACGGCGATGGCGAACTCGGCCTCGGCGGGATTGGCCTCGTTCACCACGTAGCGGGCATCGGCCACGATATGGCCGTCGTCGGCTTCCGCCACCAGCGCCACATGCTCGCGCTGGTCCACGTTCGTGAAGCGCTCCAGCAGGTCAGGCGGCAGGCGGTGCAGGCCGGTGTGGAAGCGCTTGTGGCGGCTCTCCAGCGAGAGCGCGCCGACAAAGTCCTGCTCGGCCATCGCGTCGGCCGGAGTGATCGGGCGCAGCAGCACGCGGCGGCCGCCGGGCAGGGCCACGGATTCGCGCGCGATCTGCGGCGGCGCGGCCAGCAGCGCGTTCATGGCAGCGGCCTCAGTTCCAGCGTGGCCGGGCCGCCGAGGGCCGACACCATCAGCTCGGCCGCGCCGTCGGCCACGTCCAGCGTCTCGCCGGCTTCCAGGACCCAGTCGCGCGGGTCGTGGTCGATCGTCACCCAGATCGTGCCGGCGCTGCTGGCGAGGTGGGCGGCGCCGGTCAGGCGCGATGTCTGGCCGCGCTGCAACTGCAGCCTGGCGGGGGCGGTGGTGTCGATGGCGATCATGCGGCGCTCCTTGTGGGAATTTGCATGCACTGCCTGCATGCTTGCGCTGGGTTCAGCTTGGGCTGAACAATAGGCCTCCCGCCCCGGGCCGACAAACGACCAATCGGAACCTAACGCATTCCCTGGACGCATGCCAAGCAGCAAACCGATCGACCGCCTGCCGCCGCTGGAGCTGGTCGTCTCCTTCGAGGCGGCGGCGCGCCACCTGAGCTTCACCAAGGCGGCCGAGGAGCGCTTCGTCACCCAGTCGGCGATGAGCCGGCAGATGCGCGCGCTGGAGGAGGAACTGGGCGTGGCGTTGTTCGAGCGGCGCCACCGCGCGCTGGTGCTGACGCCCGACGGCCAGCGCCTGCTGGCCGCCTGCACCACGGCGCTGGGCAGCCTGCGCGGCGCGATGCGCGACATCCGCGCCCCGCACCAGCGCGAGGTGCTGTCGCTCACCACCACGCCGGGCTTCGCCTCGCTGTGGCTGATCCCGCGGCTGACCGGCTTCACCCGCGCCCATCCGGGCATCGACGTGCGGCTGGACGCCACGCTGGACAACCGCAACCTCGCCGCGCAGGGCTTCGACCTGGCCGTGCGCTACGCCAAGCTGGGCGCGCTCGGCGGCGCGCGCAAGCTGTTCGACGAGGCGATGCTGCCGGTCTGCAGCCCGCGGCTGGTGAGCGAGACGGCGCTGCCGCTGCGCGAGCCGGCCGACCTGGCCCATCACACCTTGTTGCACCTGGCGATGGATGACGACGCCGCCGGCGGCATGCCCGCCGAGTGGGAACCCTGGCTCAGCGCCTGGGGCCTGGCCGACCTGCGGCCGGCGGCGCGGCTGAGCTTCACCAGCTATTCGGAGGCCATCGCCGCCGCCCTGGCCGCGCAGGGGGTGGCACTGGGCCGCCGGCCGCTGGTCGACGCGCTGCTGGCCAGCGGGCAACTGGTCACGCCCTTCGACGGCGACGTGGCCTCGGCGCGCGCCTACCAGCTGATCGTCGACCCGGCCTCGCGGCTGCGGCCGGCGGTGCAGGCCTTCGAGCAGTGGCTGATCGAGGAGGCGAGCTAACGCAAGGCCTCGACGGCAGCCAGCACGCTGGCCAAGGCTTCGGGCGACGCGGCGGTCATCGGCGCGCGCAGATCGGGGCCCAGGCCGTCCAGCAGCGCCAGCGCCGCCTTCAGCGGGGCCGGATTGGGCTCGGCGAACAGGGCCTTGGTCAGCGGCCAGAGCCTGCGCCACAGGGCGGCGGCCGTGCGCAGGTCGTTCGTGGCGACGGCGCGGTGGAGCGCGACGAACAGGTCGGGCCGCAGGTGGGCCGAGGCGCAGATGGCGCCGACGCCGCCTTGGCACAGCGTCGTGAAGAGGCGATGGTCGTCGCCGGCCAGCACTTGCAGCCGGCCGTCGTTGATCACGGCCTGCGCGTGGTCGAGGTCGCCGCTGCAGTCCTTGACGGCGGCGATGTTCGGATGGGCGGCCAGGCCCAGCATCGTCGCCGTCTCGATGCGCACGCCGGTGCGGGCCGGGATGTCGTAGAGCAGCAGCGGGGCGGGCGACGCGTCCGCGGCGCGGCGGAAGTGCTCGGCGATGCCGGCCTGCGAGGGGCGCACGTAGTACGGCGGCGTCAGCAGCACGCCGGCCAGGTCGCGCCCTCGCAGCGCGTCAAGCCGAGCGGCCACCGCCTGCGGCGTGATGCCGGAGATGCCGGCGATCACCGGCAGCGTGCCGCAGGCCGTGTCCAGCACGGCCAGTTGCTCGGCCTCGCTGAGCGCCGCGGCCTCGCCGGTGCTCCCGTTGAGCACGAGCCCGGCAACGCCCGAGCCGGCCAGGCGGGTGACGAGCCGGCGCAGGCCGGCATGATCGACGGCACCGTCGAGAAAGGGCGTTACGAGGGGGATCCAGATGCCCGAGAAATCTCTGCTGCTATCCATCGCGAAGTTCTCCATGCGACCGTACGGTTGGAAAAAACCGGCGGCGCATGGGCGAGGGCAGAGCGGGGGCTTGGGCTTGTTGCAGTCCTTCGTTCCGTCGATCGCTCATCCGACGACGGAACCGCAGCTCCGGTCAGACGAGCTGCTGTTTTTTGGAAGTGAAGAAGAAGGCGTGCAGGGCCATGGCCGCGAATATAGCTCAGCGCGCGCGGCTGCCCTTGTACTGGCGCTGGCCCACCAGCCGCGCCCAGCGCAGCAGTTCGTCATCGCTGGCGCTCAGCGCGCGCGTGGAGGCGGCGCCGGGATGGCGGCGCACCTTCTGCAGCAGCGTGGCCTCGTCCAGGCTCGCGATATAGGCCGCGATCTGCGCGTCCGAGGGAATGAAGCCGCGGTTGGCCAGGCTGTAGCTCTGGATCATGATGGCCTCGACGACGCCGGCCATCTGCTTGTCGATCAGCTTCTGGTCGGAGTCGGCGGCGAGATCCTGGGTGAGGTTGGGGCTGGTACTGCTGCTAGTCATCCGCGCATTCTGTTTCGCGCGGCGGCGTCGATGTGCGCCCATTGGTTGCAAGACGTGAGCGGCGTACCAGGAAGCGTGCGGGGTCGACGGCGTCGACCAGGCTGGCCGGCAGTGGCAGCGGGCCGCCCAGTGCCTGGGCGGCCGCCAGCTCGCCGCACAGCGCGGCCCAGGTGATGCCGCGCGAGCCGAGGGCAGTGCAGGCGACGAGGCCCGGCAGGCGCGGGACCAGCGCATGCCGGTCGTCGCGGCCGGTGCGCCCAGGGTCGGGCAGGCCGCCGACCAGCGGCAGCTTGTCGGGCGCGCCCAGGCGCCAGGCGACGCGGCCGGCCTGCGGCGAGGCGGGGACGGCGTCGAGC
>NZ_LYVQ01000190.1 GCF_001984095.1 Pelomonas sp. KK5 | reverse complement strand
ACCTTCACGCTGGCCCAGCTGGGCATCACCGCGGCCGAGGCGGACAGCCAGGACATCCAGCTGCTGTTCGGCGGCCGGGTGCGGCTGGGCAACGAATCGCCGGTCGATAACGCCCAGGTTCAGCTGACCTTCCGCGACGCCGGCGGCAATGCGATCGCCACCGCGACGGCCAACGCCAGCGGCGACATCAGCCGCTGGGAACTGATCGGCCAGCGCTCGGCGATCCCCTACGGCACGCGCTCGGTCGAGTACGTGTTCCGCACCAACCGGGTCACCGGCGGCAATGCCGACGGCTACTTCGACCAGGCCTTCCTCTACAAGCTCAGCGAGAACGCGGCGCCCGACATCGGCGCCTACGGCGACACCGTCAAGGATCTGCCGGTGGCCAACAACGCCGCCCGCATCGAGCTGCGCTCGCCGGACTTCTACCTCGACTGGGAAAAGTTCAAGCCGCTGAACATCACCTGGGAGACCTTCGGCAACACCGACGACTCGCCGGTGCGCATCGACGTCTACCGCGACACGGCCGACGGACCCAAGTGGGTGGCGACGGTCGTGGGCGCCACGCCCGACTCCGGCCAGTACACCTGGATCCCGGGCAACAGCGGCATCGACTTCGGCACCCAGGGCCTGCGCATCCAGGTCTCGCTGGTCAACAACGCGGCGGTGCTGGACCGCAGCCAGGAACCGTTCACCGTGCCCGAGGACGGCGCCACCTACTACGTCAACGACGGCTCCACCGCCGGCGACGAGTACACGACGGCCGTGGGCAACAACCGCAACACCGGCAAGACGCCGGATGCGCCCAAGCCCTATATCGCCAACCTGTTCCGCGCCTACGACCTGCAGGCCGGCGCCACGCTCTACGTGGACACCGGCAACTATCCGCAGTTCGAATCGCTGACGCTGTCGGGCACCGCCTCGCGCGGCTACGGCATCGACGAGGGCTTCGTGATGACCGGCCCGACCGGCGAGGGCCATGTGGCCTCGCTGTTCCCGATCGTGCCGAACGAGCGGACCTGGGCGCTGCTGGACATGTCGGACACCGACTTCGTCTCGATCTCCCACCTGCAGCTGCGCGATGCGCAGCGGGGCCTGCTGACCTACGGCGGCACGGAGGCCCTGGACCTCGACGACATCGAGGCCTACGGCATGGTCTACGAGGGCATCAACGCCAACACCACCTCGCCGCTGGCGACCTGGACCGGCCTGTACATGCACGACAACGGCGGCACCGGCCTGGTCGGCTACGGCACGCTGGGCGGCATCGACCAGCTGGTCAGCAGCAACAACCGCACCGACGGCCTCTACTGGGAAAGCGGCAGCCTCGGCTTCATCACCGGTAGCACCTTCAGTGCCAACTCGCGCTTCGGCGCCTACCTCTACTACAGCGGCGCCACCCGCATCCAGAGCAGCACCTTCCAGGGCAACGGCAACACCGGCCTGAACATGCCGGTCAGCAGCAGCACGCAGGCGCTGGTGGGCAGCACCGACCTGAGCCTGAACCTGGGCAACCGCTTCATCGGCAATGCCAACGGCGGCGCCAGCTTCAGCGGCAATGTGCTGGTGGCCGGCAACGTGGCCTCGGGCAACACCGGCAACGGCAGCTACGGCATCTCGATCAGCAGCGGCGAAGCGCGGCTCAACGTGATCTTCGGCAACGTCAACGGCCTGTACGCCTACAACTCGACCTCGGCCGAGAACCGGGTCTACAACAACGCCGGCTACGGCATCTACGCGCCCTACGGCACGGTCACCGGCAACACCATCTACGGCAACGACGTGGGCTTCTACGCCTACGGCAATGCGGTGGTGCGCTCCAACCTGATCTACGCCAACCGCTCGGTCGGCGCGCAGTTCCAGGGCAGCAGCCCGCAGTTCATCGGCAACACCGTCTACCAGACGGCCGGCGATGCGATCCAGCTTTACGGCAGCGCCTCCAGCGCGCGCTTCATCGACAACATCATCTGGGTGGCGGCCGGCGGCGGCGTCGGCCTGAACGTGGCCAGCGACTCGCAGGTCGGCTTCGTCTCCGACTACAACATCTTCCAGGGCGCGGTGGGCATCTGGCAGGGCACGCAGCGCGGCACGCTGACGGCCTGGCAGCAGGCCAGCTTCGGCGATGCGAACAGCCAGTTCACCGACCCGCTGTTCGTCAACCTGCTTGGCGCCGACGGGACGCTGGGCACGACGGACGACGACTTCCACCTGAAGAGCACCCACGGCAGCTTCCACGGCGCCTCGCTGGCGCCGGTGATCGGCGCGAACGGCCTGCCGATGCTGCTGAACGGCACGCTGACCAACGACGCGCAGGACTCCCCCGGGATCGACCGCGGCGCGCTCGACCAGCCCTTCGACCAGGAGCCCGCCCCGCGCGGCGGCTACGTCAACATCGGCTCCGACGGCAACACGCGGCTGGCCTCGCTGAGCCCGGCCGTCTATGTGCGCGTGATGTCGCCCAACGGCGGCGAGACGGTGGCCGAGGGCGAGACCACGACCGTGACCTGGCGCTCCGACGGCTTCACCGGCAAGGTCAATATCGATATCAGCCTGGACGGCACGAACTGGCTCAGCGTGGCCGCCAACGTGGACAACACCGGCAGCTATGCCTGGACGCCCACGGCCGGCCAGTTCGCCGGCGGCAACTACCTGCTGCGGGTCAGCTCGGTGGCGCAGCCGGCGGTGTTCGACGTGTCCGACGCCAAGTTCCGCCTGGCCGCGACCACCTCGATCTTCTACGTCAACGACGGCTCGCTGGTCGGCGACGAATACGCCACCGCGATCGGCGACGACGCCAACGACGGCCGCAGCGCCGACAAGCCCAAGGCCTCGCTGCAGGCGCTGCTCAATGCCTACGACTTCAAGCCCGGCGACATCATCCTGATCGACGCCGGCGTCTACAACCTCAGCACCAACCTGCTGGTCGACGCGCAGGACAGTGGCGTGCTGATCCGCGGCGCGCTGACCCATGCATCGGTGCTCAACCGCGGCAACACCAACAGCGGCCAGTACGCGCTCCAGCTTGGCAGCAATGCCACCGATGTCACGCTGGACCACCTGGTGCTCAGCGGCGGCCAGTACGGCCTGGTGGTGGGCGACAACAGCGGCGCCCACCGCTTCACCATCAGCAACAGCGAAGTCACCGGCAACAGCGCCGGCGGTATCTACGTCGGCCAGAACGTGCAGGACGGCACCATCACCGGCAACCTCGTCCACGACAACGGCGGCAACGGCATCTACGGCCAGTACACGCTGCGCCTGGAGATCAGCGGCAACCAGGTCTACAACCAGGGCACCGGCATCTCCACCTACTCGATCGGCAGCAACCCGGTGGCGGGCGACGAGCCGATGATCACCGGCAACCGGGTGCACGACGTGAGCGTCGGCATCCAGGCCCAGTACAACGGCCAGATCCTGAACAACACCGTCTGGGGCGCCAGCGACCGCGGCATCGGGGCCTACTCGATCACGCTGGCGACGGGCAACACCGTCTGGGGCAGCAGCACCGGCATCGACGGTTCCAGCACCACGCTGCGCAACAACATCGTCTACGCCAACAGCACGGGCCTGACCACCTACAACCTGCTGGCCGAGGGCAACCGCAGCTACGACAACACGCTGGGCGCCTCGATCAACGGCTACACGCTGTTCCGCAACAACATCCTCTACGACAACACCAACGGCGTGGTGATGCAGAGCGGCTACAACGCCGACGAGACCCACGGCTTCATCAACAACACCATCGTCCAGACCGGCGGCACCGCGATCCGGGTGCAGAACGCCTCCAACGCGCACCTGGCGTCCAACATCATCGACCTGCGCGGCGGCGCCACCGGCGTCATCGTCACGAACAATTCCGAAGGCGGCTTCCAGAGCGACTACAACCTGTTCGGCCAGGCGGCCGGCACCGTGCTGTTCAACTGGGAAGGCCGCGACTTCACCAGCCGGCCGGACTGGGTCTACGAGACCGGCTTCGACGTCAACAGCCGCATCGCCGAGGCCAGCTTCGTCGATGCCAACGGCGCCGATGACCTGAGCGGTTATGCCTCCCAGGCGATCGGCGCGGCGAAGATCCTCGACGACGGCGATGCCGGCGTCGTGTTCACCGGCAGCTGGACCACGGTCACCACCGGCACCGGCGGCTACCAGGGCGACCGGCGCGAGGCCAGCGGCTACGTCACCGGCACCGGCGCCAACTACGCCACCTACACCTTCACCGGCCTCACCGCGGGCACCTACGTGATCGCGGCCAGCTGGAACGAGACCAACGGCTCGGCCGGCAACACGCTGTTCAGCGTCTACGACGGCAGCGCCACCGCGGACGACCTGACGCGCAACTTCCGCGTCCAGCAGTACTCGCTGCCCAACGACTACACGCAGAACGGCGCCAAGTGGCGCGACCTGGTCACCGTCGTCGTCACCGGCGACACGCTGACCCTGCGCATCAGCGATGCCGGCAGCTACGGCAAGATCATCGCGGACGCGGTGAAGATCCAGCGCATCGTCGGCGATGCCGGCGCGGACGACGACTTCCACCTGCAGCCCGGCAGCGCCGGCGTGGACGGCGGCGACCCGGCGCAGAGCTATGTGCAGGAGCCGGTCAACAACGGCGCCCGCGTGGACCAGGGCGCCTACGGCAACACGCCGGGCGCCACCCAGAGCCCGGCGCCGATGGTGCAGGTGATCGGTCCGGCCGGCTTCGCCAAGCTGGAGGTGGGCACGCCCGCGACCATCAGCTGGCACACCGCCGGCCTGATCCCCACCGAGCCGACCCTGCTGCTCAATGCCGGCAACGGCGGCCCGGTGGCCGGCGGCGCCCAGGGCAACTGGCTGCGCAACGGCTACATGACGGCGAGCTACGGCAACAGCAGCTACACCGACGCGGTGGACGTCAGCGGCGTCACCAACCCGGCGCCGCAGGCGGTGTACCAGAGCTTCTCGTACGCCAACGGCACGGTGGGCCAGGGCCTGTCCTGGCAGCTGCCGGTGGACGACGGCACCTACACCGTGCGCCTGCACTTCGCCGACGACTACATCTACACCCAGCCGGGCTACCGCCAGTTCGACATCAAGTTGAACGGCACCGTGGTGCAGAGCAACTTCGACATCCGCGCCACCACCGGCGCCTCGCACAAGGCGGTGGTCAAGGAGTACACCGTCACCGCCAGCGGCGGGCAGGGCATCGACCTTGACCTGATCACCAAGACCAGCGGCTGGGGCGCCGAGATCAGCGGCATCGAGATCCTGCGCCAGGTGCCGGCCGGCGACGCCGCGGCCACCGTGGACCTGCAGACCAGCCTCGACAACGGCCTGACCTGGACCACGCTGGCCAGCGGCCTCGCGATGGACCGCTTCGGCAACGGCAGCTACCAGTGGACGCCGGAGCAGGCGACGGCCGCCAACACCGCGCTGATCCGCGTGATCGCCCATGCCGGCGACGGCCATGTGGTAGCCAGCGACACCTCGGACGAGCCCTTCCTGATCGCCAACGGCGGCACCGCCTACTACGTCAACGACGGTTCCACCGCCGGCGACGAGTACACCACCGCCATCGGCGACAACGCCAACAGCGGCAAGGACGCGGCCCACCCGATGGCCAGCCTGACCGCGCTGCTGCGCGCCTACGACCTGAACCCGGGCGACACCGTCTACGTGGACACCGGCCACTACACGCTGATCACCAACGTGGTCATCGGCGCCCAGGACTCGGGCGTCAAGGTGGTCGGCGCCACCGTGGGTGCCTCGATCCTGGACCGCAACAACACCAACGGCGGCCAGTACCCGCTGCAGCTCTCCGGCGCCACCGGCGTGACGATCCAGAACCTGAAGCTGACCGGCGGCCAGTACGGCCTGGTGGTCGGCGACAGCTCCGGCTCCCACGGCTTCCAGCTGATCGGCAACGAGGTGTACGGCAACACCAGCGGCGGCATCTATATCGGCCAGAACGTGGCCGACGGCCGCGTCACCGGCAACCTGGTGCACGACAACGGCGGCACCGGCATCTACAACCAGTACACGCTGCGCCTGGTGATCAGCGGCAACGAGGTCTACAACCAGGGCGCCGGCATCTCCACCTACTCGATCGGCAGCAGCGCCGTGGCCGGCGACGAGACGATGATCCGCGGCAACCAGGTGCACGACGTCAACGTCGGCATCCAGGTCCAGTACAACGGCTCGGCCGAGGACAACCTGATCTGGGCCGCCAGCGACCGCGGCCTGGCGGTGTACTCCACCTCGGGCACCTTCACCGGCAACACCATCTGGGGCAGCAACACCGGCATCGACGTCTCCAGCGCCACGCTGGGCGCCAACACGGTGTACGGCAGCACGCTGGGCGTCAGCGTCTACAACGCGACCGCTTTCGGCCTGCGCCTGTACGACAACGCGCTGGGCGCCTCGGTCACCGGCTACTCGATGTTCCGCAACAACCTGCTGTGGGACAACACCAACGCGATCCGCGTCAGCGGCACCTACAGCGGCGACGACACCCAGGGCATCGTCAACAACACGATCCGCCAGACCGGCGGCCGCGCGATCGACGTGCAGGCCAATGCGGCCAACGTGCGCATCGTCGACAACATCTTCGCCACCGTCGATGCGCAGAACATCGTCGTTCCGTCCAATTCCCAGAATGGTTACTACAGCGACTACAACCTCTTCGCCGGCAACCAGGACAGCGCCACCGCGCCGATCTTCATCAACTGGCAGGGCCATGACTTCGACACGCTGCTGAACTGGCGCTTCGAGACCGGCAACGACGTGCACAGCCAGATCGGCAACGCGAACTTCGCGGACGCCGATGGGGCGGACGACCTGAGCGGCTGGTCCACGGCGCCGATCGGCGCCGCCAGGATCCTCGACGACGGCGACATCGGCGTGGCCTTCACCGGCAGCTGGACCACGGTCACCACCGGCACCAGCGGCTTCCAGAACGACCGGCGCGAGGCCAGCGGCTACGTCACCGGCAGCGGCGCCAACTACGCCACCTACACCTTCACCGGACTGACGGCCGGCACCTACGTGATCGCCGCGAGCTGGAACGACACCAACGGCGCCGCCAGCAACACGCTGTTCAGCGTCTACGACGGCCTGGCCACCACCGGCAACCTGACGCGCAACTTCCGCGTCGGCCAGAACACGCTGCCCAGCGACTACACGGCCAACGGCGCCAAGTGGCGCGACCTGGTGACGGTGGTCGTCACCGGCGACACGCTGACCGTGCGCATCAGCGATCAGGGCAGCTACGGCAAGATCATTGCCGACGCGGTCAAGATCCAGCAGATCGTCGGCGATGCCGGCGCGGACGACGACTTCCATCTCGCGGCCGGCAGCCCCGGCGTGGACGGCGGCGACCCGACGCTGACCTATGTGATGGAGCCGGTCAACAACGGCGCCCGCATCGACCAGGGCGCCTACGGCAACACGCCCGAGGCCACGCAGAGCCCGGCGCCGCTGATCCAGGTCAACGGCCCGGACAGCTACGCCAAGCTCGAGGTGGGCACGCCCACGACGATCAGCTGGCACACCGCCGGCCTGATCGGCACCGAACCGGCCCTCTTGATCAACGCCGGCAACACCGGCCCGGTGGCCGGCGGCACGCTCGGCAACTGGGTGCGCAACGCCTACCAGACCCAGGGCTACAGCTACGGCAGCTACACCGACCCGGTGGACGTCAGCGGCGTCACCAACCCGGCGCCGCAATCGGTCTACCAGAGCTATGTCTACGCCAACGGCACGGTGGGCCAGGGCCTGTCCTGGGACCTGCCGGTGGATGACGGCCAGTACGTCGTGCGCCTGCACTTCGCCGACGACTACATTTACACCCAGCCCGGCTACCGCAAGATCGACATCGTGCTCAACGGCACGGTGGTGCAGGCCAACTTCGACATCCGCGCCGAGGCAGGCGCCTACCGCAAGGCGGTGGTCAAGGAGTTCAACGTCGTGGCCAGCGGCGGGAACGGCATCGACCTCGACCTGATCACCAAGAACAGCGGCTGGGGCGCCGAGATCAGCGGCATCGAGATCCTGCGCGTGGTGCCCGGCGGCGACCCGCAGGCCAGCGTGGACCTGCAGACCAGCCTGGACAACGGCGCCACCTGGCAGACCCTGGCGACCGGGCTGAAGATGGACCGCTTCGGCAACGGCAGCTACACCTGGACGCCCGACCAGGCGACCGGCGGGAACACCGCGCTGATCCGCGCGGTGGCCCATGCCGGCGACGGCACGACGGTGGCCAGCGACACCTCGGATGAGCCCTTCCTGATCGCCAACGGTGGCAGCGTCTTCTACGTCAACGACGGTTCATCGACCGGCGACGAGTACACGACGGCGCCGGGCAACAACGCCAACAGCGGCAAGGACGCGGCCCACCCGATGGCCAGCCTGACCGCGCTGCTGCGCGCCTACGACCTGAACCCGGGCGACATCGTCTACGTGGACACCGGCAGCTACACGCAGTACACCAACCTGGTGCTGCTGGCCGAGGACTCCGGCGTGACCATCCAGGGCCCGACGGGCCTGGGCCACACCGCGACGCTGGACCGCGCCAACACCAGCTACAGCGGTGCCTACACGGTGCAGTTCGCCGGCGCCGACAACGTGACGCTGAAGAACCTGGCCATCACCGGCGGCCAGTACGGCGTCGTCTTCGGCACCAATGCCGACAGCGACGGCAATGTGCTCGCCAACGACGAGATCCACGCCGCCACGCAGGACGGCATCTGGATCGGCCAGCTGAACGACAACAACACCTTCAGCAACAACATCCTGCGCAACAACGGCAACCGCGGCTACTACCAGGAGTACGGCAACAACAACCTGCTGGACGGCAACGACATCCGCAACAACCGCGTCGGCGTGGAGGTGGACTACACCAACACCACCAGCAGCACCGCCAACACCGTCAGCAACAACAAGATCCATGACAACTCGCAGTACGGCGGCTACTTCTATGCCGACAGCGGCGTGGTGGTGAAGGGCAACGAGGTCTACAACCAGGCCGGCACCGGCTTCTACGCGGTCTACTCGAACCCGTACTTCGAGGCCAACATCGTCCACCACAACGGCACCGGCTTCGACGTGAGCCAGGGCGGCTGGCTGAAGAACAACTCGGTGTACGCCAACACCACCGGCATCAACGCCTACCAGGTGCTGATCGAGGGCAACAAGATCTACAGCAACTCGGTGGGCCTGGCCGAGAACGGCTACAGCCGCGTGATCAACAACGTGATCTACGCCAACAGCAATATCGGCGTGAAGGTCACCGGCGGCCACACGGTGGGCGACGGCGACGGCTTCTTCAACAACACCATCCTGCAGCTGGTGGGCGAGGGCGTGCGGCTGACCGGCGGCGCCAGCGACGTCGTCTTCATCAACAACATCGTGGACGTGCAGGCCGGCTACGGCATGTCGGTGGATGCGGGCAGTGCCACGCGCTTCGTCAGCAACAACAACCTGCTCTACCGCGGCCCGGCCGCCAATGCCTTCATCGGCATCTGGCAGGGCGCCACGCAGGCCACGCTGGCCGGCTGGCAGACGGCTTCGGGCCAGGATGCCAAGTCGGTCACCGGCGATCCGAAGTTCATCGACATCGACGGCGCCGACAACATCCTCGGCGAGCAGGGCCTGTCCACCGGCAACGGCAGCGACGACAACTTCGAGCTCTCGGCCTTCTCGCCGGCCATCGACGCGGCCAATGCCTACCAGGCCCCGCCCAAGGACCTGGAAGGCCGCGACCGCCGCGACGACCCGGCCAGCACCAACAAGGGCCAGGGCTGGGATCTGTTCGTCCCGGCCGACCAGGGCTCGAGCCTGTTCACCAGCGGCGGCACGGCGCTGAACTTCCGCACCAGCGACTACGCGACGCAGATCACGCTGCCCTTCGCCTTCAGCTTCTACGGCCAGACCTACACGCAGCTCTGGATCAACGTCAACGGCTTCATCCAGTTCGCCGGCCCGGACTCGCCCTACACCGGCAACAACAACAGCACCGACGTGCTGCTGCGCAACGTCCGCATCGCCGTGCTGTGGGACGACCTGGACACCGGCCCCGCCGGCAAGGACATCTTCACCAGCTCCACGGCCACCAGCTACACGATCCGCTGGCAGGCCAAGCTGCAGGGCACCAACACCGACGTCAACGCCTCGCTGACGCTGTTCTCGAACGGCCAGGTCCGCTTCGACTACGGCGCCGGCAACACCGGCCTGACGCCCACGGTGGGCCTGTCGGCCGGCAACGGCGTCAGCTACGTGCTGTCCAGCTACGACGGGCAGTCGTCGCTCGCCAGCGCGAACTCGCTGCTGTGGACGCCGACGCCGGGCCTGGTCTACTACGACATCGGCGCCTACGAGTTCCAGGGCAACTCGGGCGACACCACCGGCCCGAAGGTCACGACGATCACCCAGCTCCCGCCCAACGGCGGCAGCACCGCGGCGGCCTTCAGCAGCATCCAGGTCAACTTCGACGAGGCGCTCAACGGCGTCTCCGCCCGCAGCCCGGCCAACTACGAGCTGCGCGGCGCCGGCGCCGACGGCATCTTCGACACCGGCGACGACCAGCTGATCAAGCTGACCCCGTTCTACAGCTTCCCCGAGACCAGCCTGACGCTGAACTTCAACGGCATCCTGGCCGATGGCAAGTACCGGCTGACCCTGTCCGGCACCAAGGCCATCTTCGACACCGCCGGCAACCCGCTGGACGGTGACGGCAACGGCACCCCGGGCGGCGACTACATCCGCACCTTCACGATCGACCGCAGCGCCAACCATGCGCCGGTGGCCAATCCGATGACGGTCAGCGTCAACGAGAACGGCTCGCTGACGATCACGCTGGCGGCGACCGATGCCGACGGCGACGTGCTGACCTACACGATCCCGACCGACGTACAGCACGGTACGCTGTCGGCGCTGGACCCGAACACGCACCAGCTGACCTACACGCCCGACGCCGGCTTCAACGGCACGGACAGCTTCGTGTTCAAGGTGGACGACGGCAAGACCGGCGTCTCCTCGGCCACGGTCAGCATCACGGTGAATCCTGTCAACGCCGCCCCGGTGGCGGTGGACCAGAGCGCCTCGCTCAACGAGGGCGGCTCGGTGAGCCTGCTGCTGTCGGCCAGCGATGACGAGACCGCGCGGGCGAACCTGACCTTCGAGCTGGTCACCGGCCCGGCCCACGGCACGGTCACGCAAGGCGCCGGCGGCGCCTGGGTCTACACGGCCAATGCCGGCTATGTGGGCAGCGACAGCTTCACCTGGCGCGCCAAGGACCGCGGCGATCCCGATGGCAGCAACGGCAATGCCAAGAACTCCAACACCGCGACCTTCACGCTCAACGTGCTGCACGTCAACGCCGCGCCGGTGGTCACGCCGGTGGCCGACCAGACGGTCAACGAAGGCAGCACGATCACCGTGCAGCTGACGGCCACCGACGCCGACGGCCCGGGCAAGACCTGGACCCTGCTCAGCGGCCCGGCCGGTTCCACGCTGGATGCCGCCACCGGCCTGTTCACATGGACCCCGGCCGACGGACCGAGCAGCTTCGACGTGCTGGTGCGCGTCAGCGACGGCGGCAGCCCGAACGCCTATGCCGACCTGAGCTTCAAGATCCTGGTGCAGGACGTGGCGCCGACGCTGGCCTTCACCACGCCCAACAGCGGCAAGGGCGTGGCCGGCCAGGCCTACACCTTCACCTACACGGTGACGGACCCGGGCCAGGACACGATCAGCTCGCTGCTGGTGGACTGGGGCGACGGCAACGTCGAGACCGTCAACGGCAACCCGAAGAGCCTGACCCACACCTATGCGGACGGCCAGGACGGCGACTACACGGTCAAGGTCTCGCCGACCGACGAGGACGGCGCCCATGCGCCGAGCACGCTGACGCTGCACATGGAGTTCAACGACCCGCCGGTGGCCAACGCGCAGAGCGTCACGGCCAGCGAGGGCCAGCCCAAGGACATCCAGCTCAGCGGCTCCGATCCGGAAGGCAGCGCGCTGGTCTACAGCCTGGTCAGCGGCCCGGCCCACGGCACGCTGGGTGCGGTGGACCCGGCCACGGGCATCGTGCGCTACACCTCCGCCGACGACTACAGCGGCGCCGACAGCTTCGTGTTCAAGGTGACCGATGCGGGCGGCAAGTCCGCCAATGCGACGGTCAGCATCACCGTCGTCGCGGTGAACCACGCGCCGGTGATCACGCCGGTGGCGCGGCAGTCGGTGGACGAGGGTCAGGTCTTGACGCTGACGCTGCATGCCAGCGATGCCGACGGCCCGAACCCGGTCCAGTGGACGCTGCTGAACGGCCCGGCCGGCGCCACGCTCGATGCCGATACCGGCGTGCTGAGCTGGCTGGCCAAGGACGGCAACGCCACGGTGTCCTTCACCGTGCAGGCCGACGACGGCGCGGGCGGCAAGGCCAGCCTGAGCTTCGATGCGGACGTGCAGGACGTGGCGCCGACGCTGGCCGTCAGCGGCGCGGCCACGGCCCAGACCGGCCAGCCCTATGCGATCACCTTCAGCGCCACCGACCCCGGCCAGGACACGATCAGCCAGTGGGTGATCGACTGGGGCGACGGCCAGCAGAGCACGCTCGCCGGCACGGCCACCACCGCCTCGCACAGCTACGCGGCGGCGGGCAGCTTCGCGGTGCAGGTCTCGGCCACCAACGAGGACGGCAGCTTCGCCGCGACGCCGCTGAACGTGGCCGTGACGAAGAGCAACCAGGCGCCGGTGGCCACCGACGACAGCTACGCGGTCCACGCCGGCCAGGTGCTGGACATCGCCGCGCCGGGGCTGCTGAGCAACGACAGCGACCCGGACGGCGATGTGCTGAGCG
>NZ_LYVQ01000189.1 GCF_001984095.1 Pelomonas sp. KK5 | reverse complement strand
GGGCGTGGCGTCCGAGAGCCGGTGCAGGAACATGGCGGCTAGGCCCAGGGCCGTCATGAGCAGCACCGGCCCGATGCGGGCCCAGGAGGTGGCCAGCTGCAGCCGCGACCAGTCGCGCCAGATGACCAGCAGCCCGCCCGGCAGCACCGCCAAGCCGTAGGCCATGGACGGCCAGAAGATCGTCGTGCCTGCGCCCAGCGCGGCCATGAACAGCATCGCAACGCTCCAGGCCAGCAGCAGGCGCAACAGCAGGCGCCGGCCCAGGCGCCGGTTCAGCGCAGCGCCGCGCGGCATGCCCGGCAGCAGCATCAGCAGGGCCTGTTCGCCGCGGCTGCGGTCCAGGCGCAGCGGCATTTCCGCCAATGGCGCCAGCGTGGCGCTGAAGGCGGCGATCATCAGCCCGATGCCGGCGTCGCCACGCAACTGCTGCAGCGGCAGGCCCGCGCCCCATTCGAGGAAGGCCGCCGTCAGCGCGACGATCGCCAGGAAGCACAGGCCGCCGACCAGCTGGTTCATCCAGTGCCCGCCCAGCGCGAGATCCAGCCGGGCCATGCGGCTGCGCGGCGTGGGCCGGGCCGTGGCGAGCACATGGCGGGTCCAGGCCTGCAGCGGCCAGCGGAAGCAGTCGCCGATCCGGCCCTGGAAGTCGCTGGCGCGCACCTGGCCGCCGTTGCTCTCGAAGGCCTTGCGCAGGCGCTCGTTGCCGGCATAGCACCGGATGTGGACGGCGCCGCCTTCCAGCAGCAGCCGCGTGAGCAGCCAGGCCATCACGAGCGTCGCACCCAGCGCCAGCGCGGGCCTGGCATGGCTGTCGGTCCAGGCGGCGAGCAGCACGTCGAAGCCATGGTGGCGGGCCATCAGCGAGATCAGCAGCGGCAGCAGCGCCATCGACACCCACAGCCAGGGCCAGATCACGAACAGCGCCGTCACGATCATCAGCGCCCCGGCCAGCAGCCCCCAGCCCAGCCCGCAAGCGACAGCCGTGGCCGCGCCGGCGAGCAGCCACAGCCCGACCGCGCAGTCGCGCAGCGTGCGCACATGGCCCGGCACGAGCCGCGCCGCATGCGGATGGTTCTGCCGCAGCAGGCTGGCGAACTGCCACAGCCACAGCACCTGCAGCAGCAGCGCGAGGCTGAAGCCCATGGCGGCGCCCGTCGCCGAGGGCTGGTGGATCAGCGTCAGCACACCGGGCAGCAGCGTCAGGGGCATCAGCGCGACGACGAACCAGCTCGTGCCCCGCACCTGCCGCCACGGCGTCGCCAGCGCCTGCGCATGGGCGGCGGTGATCAGCGTGCTCATGGCTGGGTCAGCTCCATGAACAGGTCCTCCAGCGAGACCGGCTGCACGTCCAGCCCGGCCGGTGCTGCCGCGTCGCGCACCAGCCAGCGCTCGCGTCCGCCGGCCAGGGGCGTGCGGCTCAAGGCAGTGCCACCGGCGGCGCGCAGCGCCTCAGGCGTGCCGGTCAGCGCGCGGGTCTCGTCGATCAGCTCGTCCAGCGGCGCCTGCAGCGCGACGCGTCCGCCGCTCATGAAGGCCACGTTGAAGGCCACCCGTTCCAGGTCCGACAGGATGTGGGTGGAGAACACCACCGTCGTGCTGCGATCCAGCACCTGCTCGACCAGCTCGCGCAGGAAGTCGCGCCGGCCGGCCGGGTCGAGGCTGGCGACCGGCTCGTCCAGCACCAGCAGTTCCGGCTCGTGGGCCAGCGCGCGGATGATGGACAGCCGCTGCTGCTGGCCGCCGGAGAGGCGCGCGATCGGCTTGTCCCGCTCGATCGCCCAGCGCGACATCAGCCCCTCCACCTTGGCCTCGTTCCAGCGCGGGTAGAAGCTGCGGAAGTAACTGAGCAGTTGAGCGGCAGTGAACTCGCCGAACAGGTCGCTGCGCTGCGGGACGTAGCCGATGCGGGCACGGGCCGCGTCGTCCAGCGCCGCCACCGGCTGGCCGAACAGCGTGATGCGGCCGGCGTCCGCTTCGCGCAGGCCCAGCAGCGCCTCCAGCAGCGTGGTCTTGCCCACGCCGTTGCGCCCCAGCAGGCCCACCACCTGGCCGGGCAGCAGCTGCCAGTCCAGCCCGCGCAGCACCGGCAGCGCACCGAAGGCCACGCTCACGCCCTGCAGCTCGGCCGAAGCGCTGGGCAGTTGTGCGGCCTGCGCGTGCAGGGAGATCGAGGCGGACATCGTGGCGGTATTCATCGTGCTCCTTGCTCCTTCAGGATCCGGGTGAACAGGTCCAGCGCCTGCTGCGCCGGCAACTCCAGCTGCACGGCCTCGGCCGCGGCGCGTTCCAGCGAGGGCCGCAGCAGCTCGACCCGCGAGGCCGAGGACTGCGCGCGCCGGTGCTGCGCCGCCACCACCATCGGCAGCCCCCGGCGCCGCTCCAGCAACCCCTCCGCCTCCATCAGCCCGAAGGCCTTGGAGATCGTCATCGGATGCACCGCCAGCGCCTGCGCCAGCTCACGCACCGAAGGAATCTCCTGCCCCGCCACCAGCTGCCCGCTGGCGATCCGCCGACGCAGCTGCTCCAGCAACTGGCGGTAGATCGGCTCGGTGGAGCCGGTGTTGATGGTGAAGAAGAGCTCGGGGTCGGTCATGGTCTGTGTGTACTAGTACAGTAGTACACATGGGCCGCGGGTGTCAAGGGGCGGTGACGCGCGCCTTCATCGCCGTTACCAGCGGCTCGATGGCCGAGGGCGGAAACGGCGACACGCTGCTGGCGTTGATCTCGCACAGCACGTAGCGCTCGGCCTCGCCGAACATGAAGTCGCAATCCCACAGCAGGGGCAGCTGCTGCCGCGTCAACCCGACGCGATCGCGCAGCTGCGCCACCCACTGCGTTTCCAGCAGCTGCTTCAGCCGCTGGAACTGCGGCAGCTCGGGCGGGTGATACAGGCGCGGCCCGGGCTGCGGCGTCGATCCGTCCGCCGCGGCGGGGTACAGCGCATTGACGGCCTGGTGGCCGAAGCCGACGACCCGGTCCTCGACCAGGTAGGCGCGGACCATGCCGTCCACGAGGCGGGGCTGCCAGGCCTGGTCGATCATGTGGCCGCCGCCGTCCGCCGCGAAGTAGGCCGCCATGCGCTCCAGCAGCTCGGCCATGCCAACCTGCTGCTCCTCGCTGCCGCGCTGCGCATGCCTGAGTTTCATCATCGGCGGGTTGCCCGGCAGCGCCTCGACCCGCCAGACACCGATGCCGCTGTGCCCGCGGTGCTGCTTGAGCACCCGCGCGCCGCCTTGGAGCCGCCCGGGCAGCTCGCTGGCGAGCTGGGCCAGGCTGTCCACGCGGACCGCATCGCTGCCGAAGGGCAGGTCGCGCACGTCCACCAGCACGTCCTTGGTCCCGAGCCGCAGGATGGTGTCGGGATGCGCGCTGACGAAGACGCCGGCCTGCGCGTTGACCTCGCGCAGCAGGGCATCGAGCCGCGTGCGGCGCCGGCCCGCCTCGATCGGATTGCACCAGGTCAGCACGCCGTCGACACGGAGCAGCTGTGCCGCGACCTCATCGGCGAAGTCGTCGTTGTAGACCGCGGGCTCGGCGGCGATGCCGGCGCCGGCGAAGGCCTGGAACAGCGAAGCGAATCGGCTCTCGGCCGGATCGCTGCGATCGCGCATCGCACGATCACCGGGGTACAGCAGGGCGATGCGGGGCATGGCGGGCTCCTTGTCCAGGGCGGCACTCAGGCGTGGTGCGCGAGCGGATAGAGCAGCAACCCGGCGGCCGCAGCCACGGCCACGATCACCGGCTCCGGCAGTTTCTTGAAGCGCCACAGCACGCCGACGGTGAGCAGGGCCAGGGCGGCAGTCGGGATGTCCGTGATCGAGCGCTGGCCGATGACGATCACCGCGCCGGTGATCGCGCCGATGGCGGCCGCGGTCACCCCGTCGACGAAGGCCACGATGCCGGGCCGCTTGCCGTGCTTCTTGAAGTAGGGCGCCGGCAGGATGGTGAACAGGTAGCAGGGGATGAAGGTGCCGGCCGCGGCCACCACGGCGCCCCAGAAGCCGGACACCAGGAAGCCGATGAAGCCGGTCGTGATGACCACCGGCCCGGGCGTGATCATGGCCACCGCCACGGCGTCGACGAACTGCCGGTCGTTCAGCCAGTGGTACTGCTGGACCACGCCGCCGTAGAGGAAGGGCACGATGGCCAGACCGCTGCCGAACACGAAGCTGCCCGCGTAGGCGAAGTAGGCGCCGAGCTGGCCGAGCCTGTGCCAGTCGAGCGAATCGACGGCGAAGAAGGCGAGGACCGGCGTGGCGACACCGTTCAGCGTCCTGCCGCGCCAGGTCTTCGGTGGCGCCCGCAGCAGCCACACCAGCACGCCCGCGCCCAGAAAGATCCACACCACTTCGGACTTGGTGATCACCGTGACCGCCGCGCTCACGCCGAAGATCGCCCACAGCAGCCGGTCCTTGCCGATGTTCTTCGTCGTCAGCTTCCAGGCGCTAATCGCGATGATGCCGATCACCGCGGCACCGACGCCGTAGAACACGGCCTGCATCCACTCGATGCCGCCGTAGCGCTGGTAGACCGCGCCGATGGCGATCACCATGAGGAATGAAGGCAGCACGAAGGCGATGCCGACGAGGGTGGCACCCAGCACCCGGTGATGCACGTAGCCGAGGTAGATCGCCAGCTGCGCCGCCAGCGGGCCCGGCATCAGCTGCGCCAGCGCCATGCCCTCCTTGTATTCGCTCTCGCTGATCCAGCGCCGCCGCTCGACCAGGTCGCGGTACATATAGCCCACCAGGGCCACCGGGCCGCCGAAGCCCCAGGTGCCCAGCGCCAGCATGTAGCGCACGAGCTGCCAGAGGCCGTAGGACGTGCCCGCTTCGTTCATGACAGCTCCTCGTTCATTCGGGCTTGCGGCGCTGGAAGTGCGCGTACAGGGAATCCAGCACCGCCGACATCTCGGCCAGCAGCGCGTCGTCGTCGTCCAGGCGCTCCCGCGCGCCGGCCATCACGGCCTCGAAGCCCGCGGCCTCGGGAACCGGCGTGCCACCCACATCCAGGTGATGGACCATCGCCGCGAGGCGCATCAGCGCGGCGTCTTCTTCCAGGCCGAAGCTCGCCAGCAGCGTCTCGAAGCTCACGCGTTCGCCCACATGGGTGAAGGCGGCACCGTCGAAGTCGAAGCCCAGCGCGCTCCTGGGGCAGTCCGCCGGCTTGGCCAGCCACTTGAAACGGGCTGCCGGATCGATGAAGCGCCGGATCAGCCAGGCGCTGGCGACGCGGTCGACCCAGAGGCGCCGCCGCGTGGCCCAGGTCCGGCCCTGGTACTTCGCGGCGTCCAGGCGTGCGATGCCGCCGGCGGCCTGGTGCGGCTCGTCGGGCGAGATCAGCGCCTGCAGGCGGCGGCTGAATTCAGACCAGGCGGCCTCGGCCTCGGCGCTCGCGTCGGCCGGGAAGAAGTCGATCGCGCGCTGCGCTTCGAATTCCTTGGTGAGCCGGCGCTGCAGCCGCACCAGCTCGTTCGCCGAGAGCTTCTTCAGCGTGCCAGCCGCTGCCTTCCAGCCCTTGCGCAGCTCGGCGTAGTCGTCCGTGCGGTCGAACAGCTGCCGGTAGGCGGCCTCTTCCCCGGCGTCGCGGGCCTGCACGGCCATCAGCCAGGTGGCGCCGCCCTCGCGCTGGCAGTCCTCGGCGACGGCCTTCAGGGCTTCCTCGTGCGGTGCGCTGGCCGGCAGCAGGTAGGCGCCGTCGCGCAGCGCCATGCAGCCCAGGGCCTTCAGGCCGCGCCACACGCGCATGCGCGCCGCGGTGCTGGCCGTCGGCAGCGAGAGGATCAGCAGCAGCCATCCTGAAGCAAACTCAACATCCATGTTGAGAATATAACTGGATTCAATGCTTGGGTCGGCGGCATGCCTGCGAGAAGAAGGTCGGCCTCGCCCGCTCAGCGGGCCTTCGCCACCAGCACCGGCTGCTCCCGCCACAGCTGCGGGAACAGCTTCTTCAGCGCCGCGACCTTGGGCTGGTCGTTGATGACGATGTACGGATAGTCCGGATGCAGCACCAGGTAATCCTGGTGATAGGCCTCGGCCGGATAGAAGGGCTTGCCCGGCTCGACGGTGGTGACGACCGGCGCGCCGAACACCCGTGCGGCGCCCAGCTGGTCGATGTAGGCGCGGGCCGTGCGGGCCTGGGCCTCGCTGGTGGGGAAGACGGTCGAACGGTACTGCGGGCCGCTGTCCGGGCCCTGGCGGTTCAGCTGCGTCGGATCGTGGGCGACCGAGAAATAGACCTGCAGCAGCTGCGCATAGCTGACCTGGCGCGGATCGAAGCGCACCTGCACCGATTCGGCATGGCCGGTGCTGCCCGTGCCGACCGAGTGATAGTCGGCCGAGCGCGCCGCACCGCCGGCATAACCCGATATCGCAGCGGATACGCCCTTGACGTGCTGGAACACCGCCTGCACGCCCCAGAAGCAGCCACCGGCGAAGACGGCGGTCTCTTCCTCGCCCGCGGCAGCGGGCGCGTCGGCCCGCTGCTGCAGCAGCAAGGGCGGCACGAGCCGGGCTTCGGTGCTGGCCGGTACGGCCTGCCAGGCCAGCAGGGCGGCACACAGGCCGGCCATCACGGTGGGAACGAGCGGAGAGCGGCTGCGCATCGGGATCTCCTTCTGTAGCTTTCAAGCCTACGCCTGCCGGCAAGACCCTGTCGACGCCAAGTATCTCCATCGTTATATTTCGCCAGCTACAACGATGGAGACTTTTCGCAATGAAGATGAACGAATTGCTCGCCGCCGGAGCCCTGCTCGCGACGGCGGCAGCCATGGCCGCCCCCAGCACCAGCTTCAGCGTCAGCGGCGCGGTCCAGCACCCGAAGACCTACGACGCCGCGGCGCTGGCGGCGATCTCGACCACCACGCAGACGGTTAGCTTCCTCTCCGGCCCCACGCCGCAGACGCACATCTACACCGGCGCCAGCCTGTGGGGCGTGCTGGACGCCTCGGGCGTGGTGGTGAACAGCAACAAGAACGACGTGCTCAACCGCATCGTCGTGGCCACCGGCAGCGACGGCTACCGCACGGTGTTCTCGCTGGGCGAGCTGAACCCGAGTTTCGGCAACCGGCCCGACCTGGTGGCCGGCGCCGAGACGGTCAATGGCATCAGCGCCCCGCTGGGCGGCGACGGCATGGCCCGCATCACCGCGCCCGGTGACGTCAAGGGAGGCCGTTATGTCTCCAACCTGGTCAGCCTGGACGTGCGCGCCTCGGGCTCCACCGCCACCGGCACCGGCGGCGGCGTGTCCGGCAGCTTCAGCGTGAGCGGCGCGGTGAAGTCCACGATGAACTTCGACCTGGCGGCGCTGCAGGGCTTGCCGGTGGTGCACCAGGTGGTGGGCGGCGTGGACTACACCGGCGTCAGCTTCTGGGACCTGTTGAGCAAGACGGTGGGCCTGTCGCTGGATCCGCTGGTGAAGAACGACGTGCTGAACAAGTACGTCGTGGCCACCGGCAGCGACGGCTACAAGGCAGCCTTCTCGCTGGGCGAGCTGAGCAGCGACTTCGGCAACCAGCCCTACCTGGTCGCCTACGCCGCCGACGGCGCCTCGCTGGGCAGCAACGGCTTCGCGCGCCTGGTCGTGCCCGGCGACGTCAAGGCCGGCCGCTGGGTCTCCAACCTGGTGAGCCTGGAGGTGCTCAGCGCGGCGGCGACGCCGGTGCCGGAGCCAGCGAGCTGGGCGCTGATGCTGCTCGGCAGCCTAGGCGTGGCGCAGGCAGCGCGCCGGCGACCCATCCGTTGAAGACGCCGGCGGCGCCAGCGCCGCCGCCAGGCTGGCCACGCCGGCGCTGCGCAGCGGCAGCGTCGGGATGCCCTGGCGCTCGGCCAGGCGCTTGAGGTTCAGCGCCGAGTCGTGGTCGATGCAGTCGACCGGAAACAGCACCTGGTCGGCTTTCTGCACCAGCGCCGCCAGCAGGCCCTTGCGGGTCTCCAGGCCGCCGTCGTGGTGCAGGAACTCACCACCCAGGCGCTGCACCAGGTCGCGCAGGGCGGGGATCGCGCTGGGCCGGCCGCCCACATAGAGCAGGCGCCGGCCGGCCAGCGGCGCGGGCGCGTGGTCCTTCAGAGGGCCGGCGGCGTCGTCCAGCAACAGGCGCAGATGGCGCTCCGCTGCGGCCAGTTCGTGGGCCAGCGCCTGGGCATGGCGCCGCAGCTGCTCCAGCTCCTGGCGTGCCTGCTCGGCGGCGGCGCGGGCCTGGGCGGCCTGCTGCTCGGCCTGCTCGCGGCGCTGGGTGTGCAGCGCCACCAGCGCCTCGGGCGGGGCCTGCAGCGGGATCGCCTGCGCGGCCTCGGCCGCGACCCGCTCGACCCCCTGCTCGCGCAGCTTCGCGCCCAGGTCCTCGCGCTGCTGCACCAGCTCATGCCGGCGCTGCTGCTCGCGTTCGAGCCGCTCGCCGAGCTCCGCGTTCTCGCGTTCCAGCGCCACCAGGCGGCGCAGGTCGGCCTGGTTGGCGGCGCCGACGAGGTGGGAGAGCATGTGCACCTCGCCGAAGGCCCGCTGGCGCAGCGCCGGCGTGCACTGGCGGTGCGTCAGCACGGCCCAGTAGGCGCCGGGGATGTCGCCCTGCGCGCGCGACTCGTCCCAGGCGGCGCCGAGCTCTTCTTCATTCGTCGCCGCGGCGAAGCGCCGCAGTGCGCCGGCATGGCGCTGGTCCAGCGCCTTGTGCAGCTGCTTCGCGGCCTCGCCGTTCTGGGCCGCCATGCGCACGGCCTCGTGGTGGACGTCCAGCTCGCTCAGGCCGGCGACGACGATGTAGCGCGACATCAGCTTGCGCAGCTCGGGCAGCGCGAGGCAGGTGCCGATGACGGAGCAGTGCAGGTGCGGGTCGAGCTGGGCCAGCCGGGCGCGGGCCTGCTGGGCCGGCTCGGTGGCGTGATGATGATCCTGCCCGCAGCAGGGCGGCTGCGGCGTGGCGGCGGCGGCGTTGAAGTCGAAGCTGCGCTTGAACGGCGGATTGAGCATGGTGCCGGCGACCTCCTGGATGGCGCTCGTAATATACACAGGAATACAACGTAAGCCGCGCTGCGCCGATGCGCTAACCTCCGCCCCACCCGGAGCACCGCCATGGCCACGACGACGACAACAACAAGCAAGAACCCCAAGCCCGTCCTCAAGCTGCGCATGCGCGTCTCGGTGGGCGAGGTGATCGCCATCGGGCCCGGCAAGATCGCGCTGCTGGAGGCGCTGGCCGAGCAGGGCTCGATCACCGCGGCAGCCAAGTCGCTGGACATGTCCTACCGCCGCGCCTGGCTGCTGATCGACGAGCTGAACCGCTCGCTGGTCGAGCCGGCCGTGGCCTCGGCCACCGGCGGCCAGCGCGGTGGCGGCAGCGAGCTGACCCCGGCCGGCCGGCGGCTGATCGAGCTCTACCGCGGCATCGAGGCCGAGGCGCTGAAGGCCTGCGCCGCCGACGTGCGCAAGCTGCTGAAGCTGCTGCGCTGAGCAGGTCTCGTCATATCCTGCGATATATTTCGATCTCCACCATGGAGACGATGACGATGCTTGTTGCCCACCGCCTTGCCGCCCTGGCTGCTGCCGGCCTGTTCAGCCTGGGTGCCTCGGCCGCGGACCTGACGGTTTCCGCCGCCGCCAGCCTGACCAATGCCTTCAAGGAGCTGGCCCCGCAGTTCGAGGCCGCCCATCCGGGCACCAAGGTGCTGCTGAACTTCGCCGCCTCCGACGCGCTGCTGGCGCAGATCGCCAAGGGCGCGCCGGTGGACGTGTTCGCCTCGGCCGACCAGGAGACCATGGACAAGGCCGAGGCGCAGAAGCTGCTGGCCGCCGGCAGCCGCCGCAACTTCGTCAACAACGCGCTGGTGCTGATCACGCCGGTGGACGGCACGGCGCCGGTGATGGCGCTGGCCGATCTCTCGAAGCCCGAGGTCAAGCGCGTGGCGCTGGGCAAGCCCGAGGGCGTGCCGGCCGGCCGCTATGCCAGGGGCGCGCTGGAGGCCGCCAAGCTGTGGCCGGCGGTGGAGCCCAAGGCGGTCTACGCCACCAATGTGCGCCAGGCGCTGGACTACGTGGCCCGCGGCGAGGCCGACGCCGGTTTTGTCTACGCCACCGACGCGGCGATCCAGAAGGACAAGGTCAAGGTGGCCGCCACCATCCCGACCGAGACCGCGATCAGCTACCCCGTAGCCGCGATCGCCGGCGGCCCTAACACCGAGGCTGGACGGCAGTTCATCGCCTATCTGCTTTCTGCCTCCGGCCAGGCGGTGCTGGCGAAATACGGATTCCAGAAACCATAAATGACGGACTGGTCCGCGGCCTGGATCCCGCTGCTGCTGTCGCTGAAGGTCGCGGGCTGGGCCACCGGGCTGAACCTGCTGCTGGGCACGGCGGTCGGCCTGCTGCTGGCGCGCAGTCGCTTCCCGGGCCGCGAGCTGGCGGACTCGCTGCTGACGCTGCCGATGGTGCTGCCGCCCACGGTGCTGGGCTACTACCTGCTGGTGGTGGTGGGCAAGCGCGGCTGGCTCGGGGCCTGGCTCGACGAGACCTTCGGCATCCAGCTGATCTTCACCTGGCAAGGGGCGGTGGTGGCGGCGACGATCGTCGCCTTCCCGCTGGTCATGAAGGCGGCGCGCACGGCCTTCGAGGGTGTTGACGGGCAGCTGGAGAATGCGGCGCGGGTGCTGGGTCTGTCGGAGCCGGCGGTGTTCTTCCGCGTCACGCTGCCGCTGGCCTGGCGCGGCATCCTGGCCGGCCTGCTGCTGGCCTTCGCCCGCGCCCTGGGCGAGTTCGGCGCCACGCTGATGGTGGCCGGCAGCATTCCCGGCCGCACGCAGACCTTGTCGATCGCCATCTACGAGGCGGTGCAGGCGGGGCAGGACGGCGAGGCGAACGCGCTGGTGCTGATCGTGTCGGTGACCTGCGTGATCGTGCTGGTGCTGGCGAGCCGGCTGGTGGGCGGGAGCGTGCGGCGATGAGCTTCGAGGTGCGCTTCCGCAAGACCCTGCCCGGCAGCGGCTTCGCGCTGGACATCGCCTTTGCCACGACGGCACGCCGCACGGTGATCTACGGCCCCTCGGGCGCCGGCAAGAGCCTGACGCTGCAGGCCCTCGCCGGCCTGCAGCGGCCCGACGAAGGCCGCATCGCCTGCGACGGCGAGGCGCTGTTCGATGCCGCCGCCGGCATCGACCTGCCGGCGCGGCGGCGCCGTTTCGGCTACCTGTTCCAGGACTACGCGCTGTTCCCGCGCCTGACCGTGCGGCAGAACATCGCCTTCGGCCTGCGCCGCGGCTGGCTCAATCCCCCGCGGCGGGTCGACGATCCCGCCGTGCAGCGCTGGCTGCAGGCCTTCGAGCTGGAGGGCGTGGCCGGCCAGCTGCCGGGCGAGCTCTCGGGCGGCCAGCGCCAGCGTACGGCCCTGGCCCGCGCGCTGGTCAGCGAGCCCCGCGCGCTTCTGCTGGACGAGCCCTTCTCGGCGCTGGACGCCGCCCTGCGCGCCCGCCTGCGCGACGAGCTGCAGCAGCTGCTGGACCGCATCGACATCCCGATGCTGATGATCACCCACGACGCCGAGGACCTCGAGCGCTTCGGCCAGCAGCGGCTGCTGCTGGAGGCGGGGCGCATCGTCGCGGCCTGATTCAGGCCGGCAGCGCGAGCGCGGACGACGGCGGCGCGAAGCAGGCGCGGTCGCGGCCATCGCGCTTGGCGGCGTACAGCGCCGCATCGGCGGCGTGCAGCAGGTCCAGCGGGCCGGTCTGCTGGGCCTGCGTCTGCGCAATGCCGATGCTGAGCGTGAGCCGGCCCTCGGGCGCGTCCTCGTGGGCGATGGCCAGCGCCGCCAGCTCGCGGCGCAGCAGCGAGGCGACCACGGCGGCGCCGGCCTGGTCGGTGTCCGGCAGCACCAGGGCGAACTCCTCGCCGCCGTAGCGCGCAGCGGTGTCGCCCGGGCGCCGGGCGCAGCGCTGCAGCAGCTGGGCGACGCGGCGCAGGCACTGGTCGCCTTCCGCGTGGCCATGGCGGTCGTTGAAGGCCTTGAAGCGGTCGATGTCCACCATCAGCAGCGTCATCGGCCGCTCGGCGCGGAAGGCGCGCGACCATTCGGCCGCCAGCGCCTCGTCGAAACGGCGGCGATTGGCCAGGGCGGTCAGGCCGTCGGTGCGGGCCAGGCCCTGCAGCCGCTCGTTGTCCTGGGCGTAGCGCCGGTACAGCTGATGCGTCTCCACGAACAGCGCCACCAGCATGGCCAGCGCGGCGGCCAGGCCCAGCCAGGCGGCGGCCTGGCCGCCCAGGGTGTCGCGGGCGGCGCCCTGCAGCACCAGCCAGATCTCCACCCAGGCGGCCACCAGCATCACGCCCAGCCACAGCTGTGGCGGCCCGTGCCGGGGCCGGCGTGCCAGCAGCACCAGCACCAGCAGCTGCAGGGCCAGCAGCATGGCATCGATGAACAGCAATGAACGCGGCGATGGCGCGGGTCCCAGCACGGCCAGCGCTGCGAGCGCGCCGGCCAGCGCCAGGGCCAGGCCCGCCTCGGCGGCGGGCCGCGGCGCGCTGCCGGAGGGCGTCCGCAACTGGCGCAGCACCAGCAGCGCGAAGCCGGCATGGCGAGCGGTCCACAGCCATGCGGCCCCGTCGCCGGCGGCCGGGATCAGCGACACGAGGAACAGCGTCGCGACGAACAGGAAGGCCCCACCCAGGCGCGCGGCGCCGGCATCCCGCTCGGTGGCGCCGCGGCCGAACAGCAGGGCCGCCAGCAGCAGCTGGGCCAGCAGCGTGGCGGCGCCGGCGGGGCTGCCGTCGGGCCGGGCCGCCAGCGGCTGCGAGGCCCAGGGCATCAGCGCGATGCTGCTCAGCAGCAGGACGGCGGCGGTGGCGACCGCCAGGGGCTTGTGG
>NZ_LYVQ01000188.1 GCF_001984095.1 Pelomonas sp. KK5 | reverse complement strand
CCGCAGCGAGGCGCCGCCCGCCGCGAGCTGCGGCGTGCCGGGCCGGCTCAGGTCCTTGATCACGTCGCGCACCGCCAGGCCGCCCGCATCGAGCTGGGCGGTGAGGATGGTGGCGCCGGTGTCCGAGAAGGCCTGCCAGGCGACGAACAGGCTGCCGCCGAAGTAGGCGATGCTGGGGTCGGCATGCCAGGTGGTCGGCAGGCCCAGCGCGGTGCTGACCGCGGCCATGCCGCTGACGCCGCTGCCCGAGGCCGAGCCGGCGATGCCCGCCCAGGTGCCGGTGCCGGCCGTACCGCCGGCCTGCGGCGTGAATTCGGTGATGTAGACCTGGCGCAGCGCGGTGTTCGGCTGGATCGCCGTGTAGGCGACGGCGACCTTGCTCCCGTCGCTGGCCACGCTGACGTCCTGCACTTCGGTGCCGACGGCAAGACCTGTCCCCGTCATCGCGGCCTGCGAGCCCAGCGTCGCCCAGGCGCCGCCGGTGTAGATCCGCGCGTAGATGCGCAGGTTGCCGGTGGCGTCGTCGGTCCAGACCAGGGCCGGGCCGTTCGTCGTGCTGACCAGCCAGCCCTGCACGGCCGTGCCGGTGCCGGTGGCATTGCCAAGGCTCACCCACGCGCTGCCGTTCCAGCGGCTCGCCATGATGTCGTGGCTGCCGGCGGCATTGGTCTCGGTCCAGGACACGACGGGCGCACCCGTGCCGTCGACGATGATGCTCGGCTTGGTCGAGCCCGCATTCGTGCTCGCCGACACGCCTCCCTGCTGCGCGCTGCCGCCCAGCATGGTCCAGTTCGCGCCGTCCCAACGAGCCACGTAGATTTCCAGATTGCCGTTGCGGCTGTCGCTCCAGGCGACGTACTGCTGGCCCGCCGCGCCCGCGGCCACCGCGGGATCGAGAGAGAGCCCGACATCACCCGCCAGCCCGCGCTGCACATCGGCCGCGCTGCCGCCCAGGTCCGCCCAGCGGCCCGCGCCGGCCACGCCGTCGGGCAGCACGCCCACCGCGCGCGGGCTCGTGTCGTCCACCGCCACCGGGGTCGGCGCCGGGGTCGGCGTCACGGTGCCGGTGAAGGACGCATCGTCGCCGCCACCGCCGAAGTCGATCAGGTTGCTGGTGCCGCCGCCGGTTTCGGTCACGGCCATGCCGGCCGCGCCCTGGATCAGGTCGTCGCCGCCTTCGCCGTAGAGCAGGTCGTTGCCGCCCTGGCCGAAGAGCTGGTCGCGGCCGGAGCCCGCCTCGTTGCCATTGGTGCCGAAATCGCCGTAGAGGTAGTCGGCCGCGTTGTCGTCGCCGGCGCCGCTGACGGACTGGCCGTAGAGCCGGTCATTGCCCGCGCCGCCCACCATCAGGTCCGCGCCCGCGCCGCCTTCCAGCAGGTCGTCGCCCGCGCCGCCTTCGAGCACGTCCTGGCCGTCGCCGCCGTTCAGCTGGTCGTTGCCGGCCAGGCCCTGCAGCCGGTCGTTGCCGGCGCCGCCGAGCAGCGTGTCGGCGCCATCGTCGGAGCCCACCAGCAGGTCGTCGCCGTCGCCGCCGTCGATGGAGCCGCCCTGGCCGTAGCCCTGGTGCAGTTCGTCGTTGCCGGCCTCGCCGAAGATGCGGTCGGCACCGAAGCCGCCGTCGATGTAGTCGTCGCCGCCGTTGCCATGCAGCTCGTCGTCGCCCTGCTCTCCGTAGATGAAGTCGCTGGCGTTGTCGTCGGCCGGCTGGGCCGCGAGGCCCGACGCGTAGTGGCCGTAGATCGTGTCGTTGCCGCGGCCGCCGTAGAGCGTGTCGGCACCGGCGCCGCCGTAGACGGTGTCGTTGCCGTCGCCGGCGTCCACGAAGTCGTCGCCCGCGCCGGCGTCGATGACGTCGTTGCCGGCCAGTGCCCAGATCTGGTCGGCGCCGTCGCCGCCGCTGATCGTGTCGTCGCCGTCGGAGCCGAAGATGCGGTCATTGCCGGCGCCGCCGCTGAGCGTGCCGCCGCCACCGTTGCCTGCGACGATCAGGTCGTCGCCGCCGTTGCCGGCGATGTTGTCCGCGCCCTCGCCGCCGTAGAGGTCGTCATCCCCGGCGCCGCCGAGGATCGTGTCGTCGCCGCCGTTGCCGTAGACGGTCCACGCCTGGGCCTGGGCCGAGACGTCGAGCACGTCGCCCTGCTCGCCGCCGCTGAGTTCCGGCCGGTCGCCGGTCACCGTGCCGCCCACGGTCGCATGGCCGCCGCCGGCATCGGCGCTGTGCCAGTCGACCGCCATGAACAGCCGGTCGCCGGCCGTCACCGTGCCGTTGATCAGCAGGTCATCGCCGGCATCGAGCGTCACCGCCCCGCCCGCCTGCACCTTGCGGCCCTCGCCGACGATGATGTCCTCGCCATCGGCGGCGCTGTCGCGCGTCGTCAGCCGCACCTGGCCGGCCGTGCCGATGATGGTGCCCACGTAGAGCGCCTGCACCACTTCCGTCAGCTGGATCGCATTGCCCGCGCTGGCGTCGACGAAACCGCCTGCCGCGGAGAAGCGGCTGTCGATCTCCACGTCGTTGTAGTAGCTGCCGATGCTGCCGCTGACGGTCATCGTCAGGTTGTTGCCGACCACGTCGGCAGCCAGGTCGGCGAAGTCGTCGAGCAGATCGCCCGCCTGCACCGTCAGCACCACGTCGGCGCCGGTGGACTTGACCATGTCCAGGTTCAGGTCGCCGGCCACCTCGGTCAGGAAGACCGAGCCGTCGGCCTGCGCGAAGACCGTGCCGTGGCTCGGGCGCGAGGAGTCGATCTCGATGGCGTTGGCCAGCGTGCCGATGCCGGTGCCCGCCGTCAGGTGCAGCGTGATGCCCAGGATGTCGGCCGCCGCATCGCTGCCGATCTCGGTGATCGCGCCGGCGTTGGCGCTGATCGTCACGTTGTTGTTGTCCGCCTCCACCTGGGCCAGCAGCACGCTGCCGCCGGTCGAGGTGATGCTGATCGGGCCGCTGAAGGCCAGCACCAGCCGCGGCAGCGTGATGTCGCCGCCGGCCAGCAGCGTGATGCTGTCGCCGGCGGTGATCAGGTTGTCGGCATAGAGGTTCAGCCGGTTGCCGGTCTGGCCGCCGGTGACGTTGCTGATGGTGCCCTGGCGCGCGGTGATGGACACATCGCTGCCCGCCACCACATGGTCCACCTGCACCGAGCCGGTGGTGCTGGTGATCGCCACGTCGCCCGCCTGCGACCAGATGGACGCCGGCGAGAGGATCTGCGCGCCGGCCAGCAGCGTCACGTTGCCGCCGCCTTGGACGATGCGCGGCAGCGTGATGTCGCGCGCGGCGGTCATGTTCACCGAACCGCCTGCGGTCAGCAGGTTGGCTTGGTACAGCGCCAGCCAGGTGTGGGCGTAGCTCGCCAGCACGTTGGAGATGTCCAGCGCGGCGGTGATCGTCGCGTTGCCGCCGGCGATCAGGTGGTCCGCGTAGACGCTGTTGTTCTGGCTCTGCACCGACAGGTTGCCGGTGCCGGCCTGCACGGTGCTCGGCAGCGTCAGGTCGCCATTGGTGCGCAGCGTGACGTTGCTGCCGCCGATCCAGGTGTTGCGCTGGAACAGGTCCATGCGCTGGGCCGGGGTGTCGGCGATGACGCTGAGGTTGGTGCCGGCGCTGAGCTTGCCGATGCTGGTGGTCGAGGCGATCGCGGTGTTGCCGGTGCCGAAGTAGCCGACCGGGAAGTCCACGATCGCGCCGCCGGCCTGGTCGGGCCGGAAGTGGCGGATCCAGGTCGTCGTGCCGAGATCGCTGCCCAGCGAGGCGGCGTTGATGTGCACCTGCACCTGGTAGGTCGGCGGCACGCCGTTGACGGTGGTCTGCAGCTTGGCCTCGCGCAGCAGCAGGTCCAGCACGCCGCCGGCCTGCATGTCGCCCAGGCTCAGCGTGAAGGCGCTGACGTTCGGGTCGCGCAGCAGGCCGCGGATGCCGAGGTAGGTGCTGCCGGCCGAGAGGCTCGTCATCGTCGCGTTGCGGCCCTCGCTCTGCACCAGCTCCACGTTGACGCGCTGCGAGCTCGTGCCGATCGCGCCGCCGGCGCTCAGCGCCAGCAGGTTGGTGCGGATGATCGAGTTCGGGTTGAAGGCGACGATATCGCCGCCCACGCTGCCGATCTGCGTGCTGCCCAGCGGGTTGTCGATCGTGCCGTTCAGCTGGATGTCCGGCTGGGCCGAGGTGCTGGTGTTGTTGATCAGGATCTGCGTGGCGCCGTAGCTGTGGCGGATGTTGAACTCGAACGGTGTCGGGTCCGTCGCCGGGCCGGTCACGTTGTCCACGTCCAGCGTCACCGTCGGCACCGCGGTGCTGTTGACCGGCGCGATGTTGTTGATGCGCAGGTCCTTCGCCGACTCGTTGGTCAGCGTGATCCGGTTGAAGGTGTGGATGAAGGTGAAGGTGGACTGCGTGCCGGCGATCGAGCCCAGGTCCACGATGCCATGGGCCGGGTCGAAGGCGCCGTTGGCGCGGAAGTAGGCGGTGCCGACGCTGGTGTTGACGATGTCGTTGACGATCACCGTGCTGGCGGTGTTCTGCACCGTCACGTTGGTGGCCGTCACGACGTTGCCGGCCGCGTTGACCAGCAGCTCCGGCGCCGGGCCGGAGGACAGGCGCGCGTCGGCGTTGAAGTCGATCTTCTGGGCCAGTGTGTGGTCGAAGCGGTCATTGACGTCGCCGTCGTCGATGAAGGCGCCGTCCTGGCGGTGGCGGGTGGTGACCTGCCAGGAACCGATCTCGGCCCGCACGTCCAGCGCATGGGTGTCGAACAGCGCGCCGGCCGCGGCGTTGACATAGGCCAGCAGCCGGTCCTCGACGATCGAGTCCACGTCGGTATCGCCGCCGGCCGCATCGGCCTCGCCGTTACCGTAGGTGTAGGCGTCCAGGCCGGTGTTCAGCGCATGGACGTAGATGTTCTCCAGCGAGAGCACCGTGGCGCCGGTATTCACCGTCACCACCGCGTCGTTCCACATGTCGTTGTTCGAGTGGGCGTCCGGGTTGGCGCCCAGCGCGGCCGAGTAGGCGCTCGAGGTAACCCTGCTCTTGGCGCGGCTCATCGTCGCGTCGAGATTGATGTCGTCGCCGGCATTGATGCTGGCATTGGTGCCGACGTTGACGCCGATCGTCTGGTGGTTGCCCGAGGAGCCGACGCGCCAGTACATGTCCGCATCGGAATCGGCACCCAGGCCGCCGCTGCTGGCCTTGCCGTTGATGCTGCCGTCGAAGCGGGCCTCGGACGTGAGGTTCACGTCGTGCGCCGCGACGATGCTGGCGCCGTCGCCCAGGCCTGCCGTGGTCGTGTGGTTCAGCTGTGCGCCGCCGCTGACCTGCGAGGAGTTGATGAAGCCGCCGCCCTTGGAGTTGGCGTCCACCGTGCCGTTCTGGGTGGACATGGCCGACAGCGTCACCGAGCCGCCGCTGGTCGTGATCTGCGCGTTGTTGCCGGCCGTGGCCAGCACCGTCTGCGTCGTGTTGACGAAGGCGTCCGAATAGCCCACTGCGATGAAGGCGCCGCCGCTGCTGCCTGCGGTGGCCGCGCCGTTGGCGGCCGAGAAGGCGTTCAGCGTCACGTCGCCGCCGGCGCTGATGGTGGCGCCGTCGCCCAGCAGGGCCTTGACCTGGGTGACGATGTCCACGTTGGACGTCGAGCCCTTGTCGCCGAAGATCAGCGCCCCCACCGAGCCCGAGGTGGCGCCGCTGGACACGCCGTTATCGATCGCATTGCCGACCAGCGAGCGCGCCCCGCCCGCGCCCAGCAGCTGCTGGCCGTTGCCGCTGCCGCTGCTGGTGATGTCCAGCTCCAGCTGGTGCTGGCCGCTGGTGGCGGCGCCGGAGAGCTCGATGCCCTCGGTGCCGATGGTGTGCTTGCCGCCGCCGACGCCGGTCAGGTCGATCGCCGCGCCGCCCGGCGTGGTGGAGAGCTGGAAGGTGTTGGCATCGAGCACCTTGACGTAGTAGGTGTTGCCGCTCACCAGGCCGCTCACCGGCGCCGCGCCGACGCGGGTCAGGATGTGGCCGCTGGCCAGCGACTCGGCGGTGTTGCTGATGGCGATCGCCGTGCCGTTGCTCGCGTCCGTCGGGTTGGCCGCCAGCTTGATGTGGTTGGCGTCCACCCGGATCACGTAGTAGGTGGCGTCGGCCGTCAGGCCGGTGATCGCCACCGGCGGCTTGTTGGGGCTCTCGATCACCAGGTCGCGCAGCGTGTACTTGACCGCGTCGCCGGTGTTGAAGCCGTGGTTGGCGATGGTGATCTGGTCGTCGCCATCGGCCTCGACGGCGCTGCCCGGGAACTGCTCCGCACCGGCGGTCCGGTAAGTCACCGCCTGGTTATTTGAGAAGCCGTGGCCGGACAGCGTGATCTTGTCGTTGGCGACATCCACCGCGCCGCTGAGGAAGGTCTTGGGCGCCGCGGTGGCCGCCGCCTGGCTGGTGGCGAGCTTGATCGTCTGCGCGTCGATCACGCGGACGAAGTAGGCCTGCCCGTCCACCAGGCCGCTGATGGCCGTGTTGCCGGCCGAGTGGTAGATCACCCGCTGACCGTTGGTGAAGCCGTGCTCGGAGGCGAACTTGATCGCGTCCTGGGTGGCGTCCACCACGTTGGCGTTGAACACCGCGCCCAGCTTCACCGCGGTGTCGCTCTGCACGATCACCTGGTAGTTGTTGCCGTCCACCAGGCCGCCGACGGCGCCGTTGGCGTCGCCGCCCTTGTCGTAGGTGACCGTGTCGCCGGTGGTCAGGCCGTGCGGACCGTTCAGCGTGATCACGTTGGTGGAGGCGTTGACGCCGCCGGAACCGAAGCTCGAATCGCCGACGCTGACCTGCTGGCCCTGCGTGGCCTGCACCGTCACGCTGCCGCCGGCCTTGACCTGGCCGCCTGCAGCGACCTGCGCCACGACGACCGGGTTCACGTTGATGTCCGCCTTGGAGATGCTCACCGCGCCGGCGCCGCCGGCATAGCCGACCGCATTGCCGTCGCCCTCGGCATTGCCGCTGGCCTCCACCGTCACGTTGCCGCCCACGTCGATGCGCGCGCCGCCCGCGAGCTGCGCGTTGATCTGCGGGTTCACGTTGACGACCGGGGCCGCGCCGTTGCCGGTGATCAGGCCGCCGCTGGTGGCCTCGGCCACCGCATTGCCGCGGCCGCCGCCGGTGGCTTCCACCGTCAGGCTGGCGCCGGTGACCTGCGCGTTGCCCACGCTGGCGCTGCTGCTCGAATTGGCATCGGCACCGGCATCGGTGGCGCCGAAGGCCGCGAGGCCGTAGGCCTGGCCGTCGGCGCTGGCATTGGCCTTGTCGGCCACGCCGGACAGCACCTCGGTGCCGCCGCTGGCGTTGACCGAGGCGCCGTTGAGGATGGCCGCCGAGACGACCGCCGCCGAGCCCGCATAGGCCGCCGCGCCGTCCACGCCCACCAGCCCGCCGGAGGCCGCATCCGAGTGCGCGGTGGCGCCCTGCGTGCCGTCGTGCGAGGCCTGGATCGTGATGTGGCCGCCGGCGTTCAGCACGCCGCCGGCGCTGGACGCCACCGTGGGCGTCACCCGCGCATTGGACGCCCCCTTGCCCACGGCCACGAAGCCGATGGACAGTGCGTTCGCCTCTGAATCGGCGCCGCCGCTGGAGCCGGACGAGATCAGGATGTTGCCGCCCGCGCTGATGCCGCTGCCCAGCATCTGCGTGTTGATGTTGCGGGCCACCACGCTGCTGGCGTCGTTGGAGGCGGCGCTGATCAAGCCGCCGGTGGGCGCGGTCGTGTGGGTGGTGGCGCCCTGGGCGCTGGTGGAGTTGATCGCCACGTCGCCGCCAGCGGCGATGCCGGTGCCCGCGGCGATCGTGGTGAGCTGGTTGTCGTTGGCGTAGCTGTTGTTCTGGGCGTTGGTCAGCGAGCCGCCGGCGATCGCGTCGGCGCGCGCATTGCCCAGGCCGATCAGGCCCACCGACATGCCGTAGCCCTCGGCCGAGGCGATATTGCCGGAGCGGGTGGTGACGCTGAAGTTGCCGGTGGCGGCCGAGAGGTCCGAGCCGCTGCCGCCCAGCGAGGTCGTCATGTCCGCCGAGGCCTGGGACACGCTGTTGGCGCCGATGCCGCTGAAGCCCAGGCCACCGCCGGACGCGGTGGCCTTGGAGGTGGCGTCGTGGCCGTCGGAGGCGCCGTTGCCGTTGGCGTTGTGGCTGGCCGTCAGCGCGAAGTTGCGGCCGGCGGCCACGTCGGCCGCGCCGACCGTCGTCGTCATCACCGGGCGCACCTTGGCCTGCGCGTCCGAGCCGCCCACGGCCAGGCCGCCGCCGACGGTGATGCCGTCGGCCTCGGCGTTGGCGTCGCCGGTGGAGAGGTTGTTGATGATCACGTCGCGGCCGGCGCTGATGCTGCCGCCGCCGCCGATGCCGGCGTTGAGCGTCGGCGCCACCGTCGCCGCGGCCGAGTTCAGGCCGAAGGAGCCCAGCAGGCCGCCCTGCGCGGCCTTGGAGGTGGCCACCGCGATGTAGTTGCTGCTGGTGTTGATCACCAGGTCGCCGCCGACCGTGCCGTTGATCGAGCCTGTCACCGCATTGGTCGTGCCGCCGATGCCGGAGGACGACTTCGCCACGCCGCCGGCGCCGCCCAGGGCGAGGTTGAGGCTGTCGCCGACCGACACCGCCGTCAGGCCCGACAGCGTGTCGAAGCGGACGTTGCCCGCGGTGTTGAACTGCACGCCGGAGCCGGTGTTGTTCGTCAGCGTGGCGTTGACGTTGGCGCTGGCATCGCTGCCCGAGGCGGAGATGCCGGCCGCGCCGGCGCTGGCCGTGGCGGTGGCCGTGGCCGCGCCCACCGCCGCATCCCCGTTGTTGAGCTTCAGGGCCAGGGCCACGTCGCCCTTGGCGCCATGGGTCGTGATGCTGGCGTTGTTGCCGATGGTGGTGGACATCGTCGGGTTGATGTCCACGTCCGCCACCGAGCCGCCCGCGCCGACGCCGCCGGCGAACTGCACGCCGCTGGCGATGCCGGTGGAGCTGGTGGTGGCATTGCCTTCCACGCTGACGCCACCGTTGACGTCGATCTGCGCGCCGGCACCGATGCCGGCCGAGATCGTCGGCGTCACGGCGCTGATGGACTTCGCGCCGGTGCTGGCGGCGATCAGGCCGCCGGCCGCGGCGGAGCTGTTGGCGAAGGCCGTCTGCACCGCGGTGGCCTTGACGTCCAGGCCCGCGCCGTTGATCTTGCCGCCGCCGCTGGCGCTGGTGCTGCCGTTGGAGGTGGCGCTGGCCGTCATCGCGCCGCGCGCGGCGGCGAGGCCGGCGCCGGTCGCCGTGCCGTCGGCATTGGCCACGTTGTTCGCCACGGCCGACAGCGTCACCACGCCGCCGTTGCCGTTCAGCGTCGCATTGCCCTGGGTCTGCACCGAGGTGTCGGCGCCGGACTTGGCGGTGGACGTGGCACCGGCCACGCTGACGCCGGCGCTGATGCCGGCCGTGTCCGCCTTGGCGCGGGCGCTCTGCCCGCCCTGGTCGTGCTGGGCCAGCACGTTGATGCTCTGGCCGCTCAGCGTGGTCGTGCCCTTGACCGTGTTGGTCACGTCGGGCGAGACCTCGGCGGTGGCCGCCATCAGGCCCACCGCGCCGACCAGGCCGGCCGAGAGGCCGCGCGCCTGCGCGTTCGCGTCCGCCTCGGACAGCGCCAGCAGGTTGATGCTGCCCGAGCTGGTCACGGTGCTGGCCGACGTGGTGTTGCCGGCGCCGGAGTTCACGGACCCGCCCGACTTGGCCGCGGCCGAGGCGCTGTTGACGCCCGCCCCCAGCGCGCCGCCGGAGGCATTGGCCTTGGCGTCCGAGTAGTTGCGGCCCAGCGCGCGCACGTCCACGAAGGTGCTGCCGCCGGAGCCGCCGTCGATCGTCGCCGTGGTGTTGCCCAGCGCATTCGAGCTGGCGCTGGAACTGCCAAAGCTCACCAGCGCCGACAGCGAGAGGCCGCTGGACTCGGTGTTGGCCAGGTTGGCCGCATCCGCATGGATGGTGATCGAGCCGCCGGCCGTCAGCACGCTGCCGGCGCCGCTCTTCGCGGTCGTGTTCGCATTGGCATTGGCCGTGGCCGACGCACCGACGCCGCCGAACAGCCCGCCGCCGGACGAGGCCCGCGCGATCGCCCGGGTGTCGTTGCCGGTGGCGCCCGCGCCGTCGTGGTTGTGCTGGGCGCGGATGACGATGTTGCGGGCGACGTTGGCTGTCTCGGCGCCGGTCTGGGCGCTGATCGAGGGGCTCATCGTCGCGCTGGCGATCGAGCCGCCGACGCTGATGCCGGCGCCGGCCGCGATGCCCAGCGCATTGGCCGTGGTGTCGGCCGAGGAGATGGCGGTGACGATCAGGTCGCGGCCGACGTTGAGCGTGCCGCCACCGCCGAGGTTGGCGTTGATGACCGGGCTGAACGTGGCCGTCGCGCCATTCAATTGAGCAGCGCCCAAGAGGCCCAGCGCCGAGGCCTGCGAGATCGCGGTGACCAGGTGGTTGGCCGTGGTCTCGACCATGAAGTCCAGCGCCTGCGTGCCGCTGACGGCGCCCAGCGTGGCATCGATGCTGCCGCCGATGGACGCGTTGGACACCGCCCCGCCGATGCCGCCGACACCAAAGCCGCGGGCATCGGCCGTCGCATCGGCATGGCTGCCCACATCGGTCTCGATGGCCACGCCGCGGGCCGAGTTCATCGTGACGCCGCTGCCGGTCGTCTGCTTGATGTTGTAGGTGACGGTCGCGTTCGCTTCCGCCCCGCCGCCGGACGCGAAGCCGCCGCCGGCCGCGAAGGCCGTGGCGCTGGCGCCGCCCAGTTCGTTGCTGGCGCCGTTGTGCAGCAGCTGCAGCGTGATGTCGCCGGTGTTGGCGGAGTGCGTGGTGATGCTGACGTTGTTGCCGAGCGTGAGGCTCATCGCCGGGGTCATCGTCACCGTGGCCTTGGACAGGCCCAGCGCGAGGCCGGCGGTGACCGCCTCGCCGGTGGCCGTGCCGTCGCCATCGTCGCTGGCGCTGCCGATCACGTTGACCGGGCCGGTGACGTCGATCTGGGCGCCGTCGCCGAGGCCCGCGCGCACGTCCGGGTTGACCGTCACGGTGACGCCCGCGCCAGTGCCGGCCGCGACCAGGCCCAGCACCGTGCCCTTGGCCGTGGCATCGGCATCCTGGTAGGCGGTGGCGAGCACGTTCAAGGAGGTGCCGGTGACGTCCGCGCCGCTGGTGGCCTCGGTGATGCCGCCCGAGCGGGCGGCGGCGCTGACCACGCCGGCCGAGTAACCGATGGAGCCGTTGTCCGTCTGGCCGGTGGCCGTCACCACATTGTTGGCCAGCGACTGCACCAGCACGCCGGCCTTGCTGCCGGCCGCCAGGCTGCTGGCGTTGCTGGTCAGCGCGCGGGTGTTGGCCGCGCCGCTGGCGTCGGCGCTGGCGCCGCCGATGGACACGCCGCCGCCGATGCCGGCCGCATCGGCCACCGCCGTGCTGTTCTCGCCGTTCTGGTTGTGGCGGGCGCGCACGGTGATGCCGTTGCCACTGACCGTGGCGGCGCCGCGCACCTCGGCGGTGACGTTGGGCGAGACCTCGCTGGTGGCGCTCATGAAGCCCACCGCCCCGGCCAGGCCGAAGGAGAAGGCCTTGCCGGTGGCGTCGGCATCGGCGCTGGAGATCGCGTCCACCAGGATGGCGCCGCTGCCCGAGTGGGTGCTGCTGGCCACGCTGGCGTCGCCCAGCACCGCGCCGACGGCGCTGTTGGAGCGCGCCGTCGCACTGCCGCCGCTGGCGCCGGCCAGGCCGGCCGCGCCGGCCGCGCTGGCCGCAGCCACCGCCGTGTTCTTGCCCTGCGAGACCACGCTGACCGAGGCCGCGTCGCCGACGCCGCCGTACAGGTTGGCATTGGTGCCGCCGCCGACGATCGCGCTGGCGTTCGAGATGCCGAAGCCGATCAGGCCGCTGACGCCCAGGCCCGTCGTCGTGCCGCTGGCCAGGTTGGCCGCATCGGCCAGCACTCGCACGCTGCCGCCGTTGGCGGTCAGCGAGCTGCCGGCGCCGACGCTGGCGTCCACGTTCGCCTTGGCCTCCGCCGAGGCGGACGCGCCGGTGCCGCTGAGCAGCAGGCTGCCGGCCGAGGCCAGCGCGGTGGCCACGGTGTCCTGCCCGGTGGCGTTGGTGCCGTCATGGTTGTGCCGTGCCTCGACCAGCACCGCGCCGCCAGCGGTGAGCTGCTGGTTGCCGGTGCGGGCGAACACGGTCGGGCTCATCGTCGCCTCGGCCGTGGACGCACCGATGCTCAGGCCGCCCGCCTGCTTGCCGATGGCGCTGGCCGTGGTGTCGGTGTTGGACAGCATCTGCACCGTGGCATTGCCGCCGACGGTGGTCGCGCCGCTGCCCAGGTCGATGCCGAGGGTGGGCGTGAAGCTGGCCGAAGCGTCGTTGATCTGCCCGCTCAGCAGGCCGCCGCCGGCGGCCCGTGCCGTGGAAGTAACGAGTTGGTTCGACTGACCGAGCGCGTTGAGGCTGCCGCCCACCGTGCCGCCGGCGCTGGCGAAGGTGCTGGTGGCCGTACCGTCGACGGTGGCGCTGGAGATGGCGCCGCCGAAAGCCGCGACGAGGCCGATGGTGTCGCTGTTCGCCAGCGAATCCACATGGTTGCCGACGGCCAGGCCGATGTTCAGGTCGCGGCCCGCATTGAGCGTGACGCCGCTGCCGGAGCTCTGCAGGATGTTGTAGTGGCTCTGCGCGCTGGCGCCGGTGCCGCCGCCGGAGGCCAGGCCGCCGCTGGCCGCCTTGGCGATGGCGCTGGCGCCGCCGGCCTGGTTGCTGCCGTTGTTGAAGCGGGTGGCGATGGTCAGGTCCGAACCCACGCCGGTGGCGCTCAGGCTGGCGCCGGTGCCGATGCGGTTGGTCATCGTCGGGCTCAGCGTGGCGTCGGCCACCGAGATGCCCAGCGATACGCCGCCGGAGACGGCCACG
>NZ_LYVQ01000187.1 GCF_001984095.1 Pelomonas sp. KK5 | reverse complement strand
GGGCGAGGGCGCCGAGGCCGGCACGCTGGCCGCCTGCGCGACCAGCAGCGCGGCGACGCTGGTGGCGGCCGGCGCGCGGGCGGGCTCGCGCGTGCCTGTTGAGAACCAGGCCGTGGCGCCCGCCGCCACCAGCGCCGCGAGGCCGGCGATGGCAGCGGTGCGGCCGCGCGAGGGCGTGGGCGTCGCGGCCACGTCGTCGTCGAACACCTCCCGGGCCGCCTGCTCCAGCGTCTTCAGGTCCACCCGCTTGCGCCCCTGGGCGTAGGCGCCCAGCAGCGCCCGGTCGCACAGCAGGTTGACCCGCCGCGGCACGCCGCGCGAGAGCTGGTGCACCCGCTTCAGCGCTGCGGCGTCGAAGGGTGCGCCGGCCCCGCCGGCGATGCCCATGCGGTGATGCACGTACTGCGCCGTCTCCGGCTCCGACAGCGCACCCAGGTGGAAGCGCGCGATCACCCGCTGCGCGAGCTGTTCCAGCTCCGGCCGGGCCAGCATCGTGCGCAGCTCGGGCTGGCCGATCAGGATGATCTGCAGCAGCTTGCGCTCGCTGGTCTCGAGGTTGGTGAGCAGGCGCAACTGTTCCAGCACCTCGGGCGCCAGGTTCTGCGCCTCGTCGATGATCAGCACCGAGTTGCGGCCGGTGGCGTGGCCTTCCAGCAGGAAGGCGTTGAGTGCGTCCACGTAACGCTTTACCGAAGCGGTGTCGTCGCCCTCCGATGGTTGCCGCACCTCGATGCGGAACTCGTCGCAGATCGTGCGCAGCAGCTCGCCCACGGTCAGCTTCGGGTTGAAGATGTAGGCCACCCGGCAGTTCTCCGGGATCTGCTCCAGGAAACAGCGGCAGACGGTGGTCTTGCCGGCGCCGATCTCGCCCGTCAGCAGCACGAAGCCGCCGCCGCCGCGCAGGCCGTAGAGCAGGTGGGCCAGCGCGTCGCGGTGGCGCTCGCTCATGAACAGGTAGCGCGGGTCGGGGGCGATCGAGAAGGGCTCGGCCTGCAGGCCGAAGAACTTCGCGTAGAGGGCAGGGAGCGGGTTCACGGGCGCGATCCTACAGCCCCTCGCCCAGCGAGTACGCTGGTCGGTCCCCCGAGGGGACGGCGATTGCCCGGGCATCGAGCCCGGGCAACATCGCCAGACGGGCCGGCTTGGGGCGGCCCGGCGCTCGGCCCCATTCAGCCGGTATTGACATGGACCCGCATGTGCAGCCGCCGGTAGGCCTGCGGCGTCATGCCGGTCGAGCGCTTGAACAGGCGCCGGAAGTACCCGGCATCGTCGAAGCCGCATTGCGCCGCTACCGCCTCCAGCGTCGCCTTGCCGTCCGCCAATAACGCCGTCGCCTGACGGAGCCTGCGCGTGTGGATCGCCTCGGTGAGCGTGCAGCGGTAGAGGCTGCGGAAGACCCGGCCGAGATAGTCGGAATTGCAACCCAGCTGGGCCGCGATCGAGGACGTGCTGATGGGCCCGGCGAAGCCGGTGCAGATCAGCGCCTCGGCCCGTGCGGCCAGCACCGCGGCTGATCCATCCGCCACCGGGCCGGCCGCGCCGACCGCCCGGGAATTCGCCACCTCCCACAGCATCTGCATCATCATCAGGCTCATCGGCACCTGCCGCTCGCCCAGCAGTTCCTGCTCGTTCAGGAAGCGGCGGAACAGGCCGCTCATCTGCTCGGCGCGGGCCACGCGGGCGTGTTGCGGCACATCCAGCAGCAGCTCGGATTGGCGGGGTTTTCCCTGGGAAACGCGTCGTTCGGGCAGCAGGAAGTGGGCCCAGAAGAACTGCAGGTCGGGCGTGTACGGCATCGTCCCGCCGTGCTCGCGGCCGGGCCACAGCACCAGCGTTTCTTCAGCGCCGACCAGGAACTGCTGGCCCGCTTCCTCGATGCCCAGCGTGCCCTTCTTGACGTAAAGCAGCTCGAAGGAATCGATCACCCGGCGCGGATGGGTGCCCACCCCGCGCGAGATGAACAGGCCGCCGTTGGTGGCCTGCAGGCCCTGCGGCAGCGTGAGCGATAGCGTGTTCTCGGCCAAAGTCGGATTTGTCCCGGAATGTGCAGCGTTTGTCATCTTGTTGGGGCTGGGCCTTGCTGTCAACATCGCGTCCACCAAAAGACCAACACCGGAGACAAGAGCGATGCGAATCCCAATCCAGGCCGTGCGTGCGGCGGCTGCGCTGTTGTTCGGCGCGGCCGCTTCACTGGCACAGGCCCAGACCGAGATCACCTTCTGGGTCCGCGCCCCGGACGCCGGCTTCGTCGAGCCGCTGGTGAAGACCTGGAACGCCAGCCACGCCAACAAGGTCGCGCTGACGGTGATTCCCGCCGACGACTTCGTCACCAAGTTCGGCACCGCGGTGGCCGGCGGCGCGGCGCCGGACGTGGTGGCCATCGACCTGATCTTCGTGCCCGCCTTCTCGCAGGCCGGCCAGCTGATGGAGATCGGCGCCGAGGCCAGCGCCTTGCCCTATGCCAAGAACCTCTCGCCCTCGCATGTGCGGCTGGCGATGTACGAGGGCAAGCAGTACGCGGTGCCCTTCAGCGCCGAGAGCTCCTTCCTCGTCTACAACAAGGACCTGTTCAAGAAGGCGGGGCTCGATCCCAACAAGCCGCCCAAGACCACGGCCGAGCTGGAGGCGTACGCGAAGAAGATCGCCGCCCTGGGCAAGGGCGTGAAGGGCTTCTACTTCTCGGGCGCCTGCGGCGGCTGCAACATCTTCACGATGACGCCCTATGTGTGGGCCTCCGGCGGCGACGTGTTCACGCCCGACAACAAGCAGGAGGCGCTGGACAACCCGGGCCTGCGCAACACGCTGGCCATGTACCGCCGCATGTGGGAGGCGGGCCTGATCCCCAGCGGCGCCAAGACCGACAACGGCAGCAACTTCATCAGCCCCTTCTTTACCGGCAAGATCGGCATGATCGGCTCCGGCGCCTTCTCGATCGGCCTGCTGAAGAAGGAGCATCCGGAGATCGACTTCGGCGTCACGCCGCTGCCCGGCGACAAGGGCGGCTCGTCCAGCTTCGCCGGCGGCGACTCGATCGCCATCCCCAAGGGCTCCAAGCACAAGAAGGAGGCCTGGGAATTCATCCAATGGTGCCTCTCGCCGGAGGTGCAGGTGGAGCAGTTCGCGAAGAACGGCAGCCTGCCGGTGCGCGCCGACCTGGCCGACAACGCCTACAGCAAGCAGGACGCGCGCTTCGCCGTCGCCTCCGCGCAGATGCAGGCCGGCCGCACGCCTTACTCGGTCAAGTTCAACCAGCTGATCAACGACCCGAACGGGCCCTGGCTGGCGATGATCCAGGAGGCGGTGTTCGGCAAGGGGGTCGATCCCGCCATCAAGGACGCGCAGGCCAAGTTCCGGAAGATCCTGGCAGCGCCCTGAATTGATGGTCACGACTCTCTTCGGCCACACCGTCCCGCGGCACTGGGCCGCCTATGTGTTCGTGTTGCCCTGCCTGGCGGTCACGACGCTGTTCTTCCTGGTGCCGCTGGGCATGACCGCCTGGATGTCGCTGAACGAATGGCCGCTGCTGGGCCACCCCAGCTTCGCCGGGCTGCGCAACTACCTGGAGCTGTTCGTCGACGAGTCCTTCTGGGGCAGCATCCTGTTCACGGTGAAGTACACGCTGGTGGTGACGCCCTCGATCTTCATCTTCGCTTTCGCGCTGGCCCTGCTGGTGCAACGCGGTGCCAGATGGGTTGGCATCTTCCGTACCGCGTATTTTCTGCCGGTGGTCATCGGCATGACCTCGGCCAGCCTGCTCTGGACCTGGCTGTTCAACGACCAGGTGGGCATCTTCAGCAACGTGCTGATGGACCTCGGCGTGGTCGACGAGCCGGTGCAGTGGCTCGGCGAGACGAACAGCGCGCTGGCCTCGATCGTCGTGATGGTGCTGTGGAAGGCGGCCGGCTTCACGATGGTGATCCTGCTGGTGGGCATGCAGGCGATCCCGCTGGACCTCTATGAAGCCGCGGCGCTGGACGGCGCCGGCTGGTGGCGCCAGATCCGCTCGATCACGATCCCGCTGATGCGCCGCACCTTCGCGCTGGCGCTGACCATGTCCTTCATCGGCTCCTTCCTCGCCTTCGAGCAGTTCTTCGTGATGACCCGCGGCGGGCCCTTCAACAGCACGATCACGATCGTCCACTGGATCTACCGCGCCTCCTTCACCTACTTCAAGCTGGGCTACGGCGCGGCGATGTCGATGGTGCTGCTGGTGATGCTGCTGCTGCTCTCGGGCCTGCAGCTCTGGCTGCTGAGGGACGACAAGGAATGATCATCGGCCGCATCGAAGGCTTCGGCGGGATCGTGCGCGGGCACGAGGAGCAGGCCTCGCTGCTGGCGCGCGCCTGGCGGCGCTGGGGCGTCAACGCCGCCTACTACGGCCTGTGCAGCGTGCTGCTGCTGATGTTCCTGTTCCCGATCGCCTGGTCGGCGCTGACCTCGCTGGAGACGGCCCGCGAGGCCAATGCCTCGCCGCCGGCCTACTGGCCCAGCCGCTTCTCGCTGGAGAACTACCGCAACCTCGCGAACTACGGGGAAGGCATCGGCCGCTACCTCTGGAACAGCGGCTCGGTGGCGCTGATGACGGTCGTCTTCACGCTGGTGCTGGCGACGCTGGGCGGCTACGGCTTCTCGCGCTTCCGCTTCCCGGGCCGCAATGCGCTGTTCATGCTGATCCTGGCGACGCTGATGATCCCCTTCCAGTCGATCCTGAACCCGCTGTTCATCCTGCTGCGCCTGCTGCACCTGCAGGACACGCAGCTGGGCCTGGCCCTGGTCTACACCACCTTCCAGCTGCCCTTTGCCGTCTTCATGATGCGCAATGCCTTCGACGCGGTGCCGCTGGAGATCGAGGAGGCCGCGGTGCTGGACGGCTGCTCGCCCACCGGCACCTTGCTGCGCGTGATGCTGCCGCTGGTGGGGCCAGGTCTTGCCACCGTGGGCCTGTTCGCCTTCTTCGGCTCCTGGAACGAGCTGCTGGCCGCGCTGATCCTGATCTCCGACTCGCGCGCCTTCACGCTGCCGGTGATGCTCTTGAACGCGCAGAGCGGGCAGCTCGGCTCCGTCAACTGGGGTGTGATGCAGGCCGGCATCGTCCTTTCCATCGTCCCCTGCGCGGCGCTGTTCCTGCTGCTGCAGCGCTACTACATCTCGGGCCTGGTTGCAGGCGCCGTCAAGGCATGACTTCAATGAACCAAGACAAGTTGCCCCAGGTCGTCGATGTCAGCGCCAGCCGTGGCGCCCGCGTGCAGCCGGTCTCGCCGATGGCCGTCTCGCTCGCCGGCCGCTTCTGGGCGCCGCGGCTGCAGCGCAACCGCGAGGTGAGCCTTCCGACCCAGCATGCCCTGCTGGAAAGCACCGGCCGGCTGGACAATTTCCGCCGTGTTGCCGGCACGTCCGATGCACCCTACACCGGCCTGTTCTTCAACGACTCCGACATCTACAAATGGCTGGAGGCGGCGGCCTGGGCGCAGGTGTCCGGCCCGGTGCCGGAACTGCAGGCGCTGATCGACCAGACGATCCCGGTCGTCGAAGCCGCGCAGCAGCCGGACGGCTACCTCAACACCTATCACAGCCTCGAACGGGCGGACACGCGCTGGAGCAACCTGCGCGACCTGCACGAGCTCTACTGCGCCGGCCACCTGATGCAGGCCGCCGTGGCGCTGAATCGGGTCTGCGGCGATGCGCGGCTGCTGAAGGTGGCCTGCCGCTTCGCCGACCTGATCGATGAGGTCTTCGGCCCGGCGGAAGCGGGCAAGCTGTTCATGATCGACGGCCACGAGGAAGTGGAGATGGGCCTGATCGAGCTGGCCCGCGAGACCGGCGAGGACCGCTACCGCCGCCTTGCCCGCTTCTTCATCGAGGCGCGCGGCCGGGGCCTGTTGCACGGCGGCCGCTTCGGCATCGACTACTTCCAGGACGAGCAGCCCTTCATGGCCATGACGAGCCTCGCCGGCCATGCGGTACGCGCGGTCTACATGGCCTGCGGCATCGCCGACCTGGCGCTGGACGAGGGCGATGCGGCCGCACTGGCGCAGCTGGAGCGGCTGTGGACCGAGATGACCCGCCGCCGCATGTACTTGAGCGGCGGCATCGGCTCGCGCCACGAGGGCGAGGCCTTCGGCAAGGACTTCGAGCTGCCCAATGCGCGCGCCTACACCGAGACCTGCGCCGCCATCGGCAGCATGATGTGGTGCCACCGGATGCTGGCCGCCACCGGCGATGCGCGCTATGCCGACCTGCTGGAATGGACGCTCTACAACGGCATGCTGCCGGGCTGGGGCCAGGACGGGCGGCGCTACTTCTACGTGAATCCGCTGGAGGACGACGGTACGCACGTCCGCCAGAGCTGGTACGAGTGCTCCTGCTGCCCGCCCAATGTGGCCCGCACGCTGGGCGCGCTGCCGGGCTATGCCTACGGGAGCAGCGAGGGCGCGCTGTGGGTGCATCTGTACATCGAGGGCCGGGCGACGCTCCCGCTGGGCGGCGGCAGCGTCGAGCTGATCCAGCGCACCGACTACCCCTGGGACGGCGCCATCGCGATCGAGGTCGGCACCCCCGGCCGCTTCGCACTGAAGCTGCGGGTGCCGGGCTGGTGTCGCGGCGGCGTGGCGTTGAGCGTCAACGGCGAGGTGGTCGAGGTGTCCGCTGAACCTGGCAGTTACCTGAGCCTCGAGCGGGACTGGCAGGCGGGCGACATCGTCCGGCTGGCGCTGCCGATGGCGGTGACGCCCTGGCAGAGCCACCCGCAGCTGCACGAGAACCGCGGCCGCATCGCGCTGTCCCGCGGGCCGCTGCTGTACTGCCTGGAGGCGCAGGATCAGCCGCGCCCGTTGCAGGAACTGGCGATCGATCCGGCCGGCATCGAGGCGGTGTTCGAGGCCGCGACGCTGGGCGGCGTCGTCGTGCTGCGCGGACAGGCGAGCGCCAGGGCGCCCGCGCCGGGCTGGGAACAGGCGCTGTACCTCCCGGCCGAGCCCGATCCCGGTGCCGGCGAGCGCGTGGCCTTCACCGCCGTGCCTTATTTCGCCTGGCAGAACCGCGGCGCCGCACCGATGTCGGTTTGGATGCCACGCGCCCACGCCATGACCCCATAACGGCAAGGTTCGACGCCAGCCGGCACAATGGCCGGCAAGATGGAAACCCTCGTCGAGCTGCTGCTGGGGCATGGACTGCTGGTGGTCTTCGTGGCCACGCTGGCGGCGCGCGCCGGCGTGCCGCTGCCGGCGGCGCCGCTGCTGGTGGTGGCGGGCGGCATGGCGGCCGGGGAGGCGCTCTCGCTGCCGCTGGCGCTGGCGGCCGCCACGCTGGCCAATGTGCTGGGCGATGCGGTCTGGTACCAGGCCGGCCGGCGCTACGGGCACCGGGTGCTTCGCCTGCTGTGCCGGATCTCGCTGTCGCCCGACTCCTGCGTGCGCCAGAGCGAATCGCTGATCGACCGCTGGGGTGGCCGCTCGCTGCTGGCGGCCAAGTTCCTGCCGGGCATCTCGGTGGTGGCCGCGCCGATGGCGGGGGCGCTGGGGATGTCGGTGCGGCGCTTCGTTGTCTTCGACCTGGTGGCCGGCGCCGTGTGGAGCGCCTTGTTCCTCGGCCTGGGCCGCCTGCTGCATGAGCAGATCCTGCAGGTGCTGGAAGTGATGACCCAGGCGGGCATCTTCGCCACCGTGGCCCTGCTGCTGGTGGTGGCCGCGCTGGTGGCGCAACGGGCCTGGCGGCGCTGGCGCGGCCGCGCGCGGGAGATCCGGCGCATCGACGTGGACGAACTGCATTCGCTGCTTGAGCTGGGCGAGGACCAGCCGCTGGTGATCGACGTGCGCGGCGAGGCCAGCCGCGGCGTGGACCCGCGCCGCATCCCGGGCGCGCTGTCGATCGCGCTGAAGGCCGTCGCCGAGCATGCGGCGCAGCTGCCGCGCGAGCGCCTGCTGGTGCTCTACTGCAACTGCCCCAACGAGATCACCGCGGCCAAGGCGGCGCAACAGCTGGCGGGGCTGGGATTCAAGCGGGTGGCGGCGCTGGTCGGCGGGCTGGACGGCTGGGCCGAGTCGGGCCGCCCGGTCGAAACGGCGGCCCTGGTTCAGACGCCCCAGCGCAAGGCCGCGGTGTGCACCGGCGCATCCCACAGCGACAGCTGTGCCTCGTCCACCGCGCAGACGGTCAGCGAGCAGCCGGCCATCTCCAGCGACGTCACGTAATTGCCGGTCAGGTGGCGCACCACCTGCAAGCGCTGGCCTTCCAGGATCTTGCGGGCCGCGTTGGCCATCAGGTAGAGCTCCATCAGCGGCGTGCCGCCGAAGCCGTTGACCAGCAGGATCACCTGCTGGCCGGGTTGCAGCGACAGATCCTTCAGGATCGATTCGCTCAGCTCCGCGGCGATCTCGCTGGCGCTGGCCAGCTTGACACGCCGGCGGCCCGGCTCGCCGTGGATGCCGACGCCCATCTCCATCTCGTCCGGGCCGATCTGGAAGGTCGGCTTGCCGGCGGCGGGCACGGTGCATGAGCTCAGGGCCACGCCCATCGAGGCGGTGGCCTTGTTGACGGCATCGCCGAGTGACTTCAGCTGCGCCAATGAATCGCCCCGCTCGGCGGCGGCGCCGACGATCTTCTCGACGATCAGCGTGCCGGCCACGCCGCGCCGGCCGGTGGTGTAGGTGCTGTTCTCGACCGCCACGTCGTCGTTGACGATGACCGTCTCGTTGTCGCACTCGACCATCTCGGCGGCCATCTGGAAGTTCATCATGTCGCCGCTGTAGTTCTTCACGACGAAGAGCACGCCGGCGCCGGTGTCCACCGCCTGTGCGGCGGCCAGCATCTGGTCCGGCGTCGGCGAGGTGAAGACCTGGCCGGGGCAGGCGGCGTCCAGCATGCCGGGGCCGACGAAGCCGGCGTGCAGCGGCTCGTGGCCGGAGCCGCCGCCGGAGATCAGCGCCACCTTGCCGGGCTTCAGATCGCGGCGGCGCACGAAGCCGTGGCCGAGCGTGACGATGTCGGCATGGGCGGCGGCAAAGCCTTCGAGCGACTCGGTCAGTACGGTGTCGACGTTATTGATCAGCTTCTTCATGACGCTTTGTCTCCTTCATTCGAGCTTGTCGCAGATGGCGCCGATCAGCAAGGCCATCGAGCGCGAGCCGGGGTCCACATGGCCCAGTGCGCGCTCCCCCAGGAAGGAGGCGCGGCCCTTGATCGCATCCATGTTCGCGGTGGCGGCGCAGGCCGCGTCGGCGCAGGCGCGCACGCGGGCGGGCATGTCATCGCCTCCCGCCGCCAGCAGCTTCTGCACCGGGTCCAGCACGTCCAGCAGCGTCTTCTGGCCGACCTCGGCCTTGCCCAGCCGGGTCAGTGCCTTGATGCCGGCGTCCAGCGCGGCAGCCAGGCTGGCGGGGTCGGGCGGCTCCGGCAGGGTCTTGGCCAGCGTGATCATCAGCGTGCCGAAGACCGGGCCTGAGGACCCGCCGATCGTCGACATGCAGGCCATGCCCATCGTGCGCAGCGCGTCGTTGAGCGACTGGCCGGCCAGTTCGTCCAGCCTGGCCTGGATGGCCAGGGCGCCGCGCCTCATGTTGAGGCCGTGGTCCCCGTCGCCGATGGCCTGGTCGAGCGCGGTCAGCTCGTCCACATGGTCGATCAGGGTCTGCGTGGCGTGGCGGATCAGCTCGATGTCGGCCATGAAGGTACTCCCTAGGCGTGGATGCGCTGCCCGTCGGCGCCGAACCAGAGCGGCCGCAGCAGCTCCAGCGACACCGCCTCCTCGGGCGCATAGCTCTCGTGGCCCGGCGCGGCCACCACCAGTTCCTGCGCGCTGCCGTCCAGCGCCACATGGACCAGGTGCTGGTCGCTGAGCCGCTCGGTGCGCTTGACCTTTGCGTTATTCACGCTACCGGTACTTCGGTGCAGGCGCAGGTGCTCGGCGCGGATGCCGAGGGTGGCGGCCTGCGGCGGGGCCTGGAGCGCGGGCATCAGCGCCCGGTCCAGCAGGTTGATGCGCGGCGAGCCGAGGCGCGCAGCGACGTGGGCGCTGGCCGGGTTCTCGTAGATCTCGCGCGGCGTGCCGACCTGCACGAGCCGCCCCGCGTCCAGCACGCCGATGCGGCTGGCCATCGTCAGCGCCTCGATCTGGTCGTGGGTGACGTAGAGCATGGTGGCGCCGAGGTCCTGCTGGATGCGCTTGAGTTCCAGCCGCAGCTCGTTGCGCAGCTTGGCGTCCAGCGAGGACAGCGGCTCGTCCATCAGGTACAGCGCCGGGCTGCGCACCAGGGCGCGGCCGATGGCGACGCGCTGCATCTGGCCACCGGAGAGCCGCGTGGCCGATTGCTTGAGCTTGTCCTCGATGCGCAGCAGCTTCGCGACCTCCTCGACCTTGCGGCGGATCTGGCCCTCGGGCAGCGGGCGCAGCGGCGAACGCAGCGGGAAGGCGAGGTTGTCGTAGACGCTCAGGTGGGGGTAGAGCGAATACTGCTGGAACACGAAGGCCACGTCGCGCAGGGCCGGGGCGAGGGCGGTGACCTCGTGGCCGCCGATGGCGATGTGGCCGGCATCGGGCTTCTCGAGGCCGGCGACCAGGCGCAGGGTCGTCGTCTTGCCGGCGCCGCTGGGGCCCAGCAGCACGAAGAACTCCCCGCTGGCGATGGACAGGTCCAGGCCGTCGACGGCGCGAACCTCGCCGAAATGGCGGCTGATGCGGTGGAGTCGGAGATCAGCCATGGCGGGTGGTCCTCAGGGCACGGCCGCTGTCGGCATCGAACAGCGAGACGGCGCCGGTCTCGAAGGCCAGGCCCACCTGGTCACCGCGCCGCGCCGGTGAATCCACGCCGACCTTGGCGCGCAGCGTCGCGCCCTGCGCGGTGGCCAGCGTGACGACGGTGCTGTTGCCCAGGTACTCGGTGCCCAGCACCTCCGCGCGCAGCTGCGAGCCCTCATCGAAGCGCACATGCTCGGGCCGGATGCCGAACAGCAGCGGCTTCGCGCCCGCGGTCTCGCGCAGCGCCGGCATCGCCAGCACGGCCGGCCCGATGCGGATCGTGTCGGCGCTCTCGGCCAGCACCGCGGGCAGGAAGTTCATCGCCGGCGCGCCGATGAAGTCCGCTACGAAGACGCTGGCCGGGCGCTCGTAGACCTCCTGCGGCGCGCCGAGCTGCTCGATCACGCCCTGGTTCATGATGGCGATCTTGTCGGCCATGGCCATCGCTTCCATCTGGTCGTGGGTCACGTAGACCGTGGTGGCCTTCAGCCGGTCATGCAGCGCGCGCAGCTCGCCGCACATCAGCTCGCGGAACTCGGCATCCAGCGCGCCCAGCGGCTCGTCCATCAGGAAGGCCAGCGGCTGTCGCACGATGGCGCGGCCCAGCGCCACGCGCTGGCGATCGCCGCTGGAGAGCTGGGAGACGGGCTTGTCCAGCAGATGGGTGATGCGCAGGATGCGGGCGGCTTCGTCGACGTAACGTGTTATCTCGGCGCGTGCCATGCCCTGCGAGACCAGCGGGAAGGCGATGTTGCGCCGCACGTTCATGTGCGGGTAGAGCGCGAACATCTGGAACACGAAGGCGATGTCGCGGCCGGAGGCGCGCTTGAAGGAGACGTCCTCATTGCCCAGGTGGATGCTGCCCGAGGTGGGCAGCTCCAGGCCGGCGATCATCCGCAACGTGGTCGTCTTGCCGCAGCCGGATGGGCCCAGCAGGCAGAAGAACTCGCCGTCGCGGACGGTGAAGCTGGAGTCCTTCACCGCGGTGAAGTCGGCGAAGGCCTTGTGCAGGTTCTGGACGCGGATCTCGGCCATGGCTGTTCTCAGGCGGGGAACTTCGAGACGATCATGAACATCACCGTCCCGACCAGCATCGTGATGAAGGACCAGGTGTAGAGCACCATCGCCAGCGGCTGCAGCAGCATCACGAAGCCGGCGGCGATGACGGTGCAGGCGAGCATCTCCATCGGGCCGCGGCGCAGCCAGCGGGGCCATTTCTGCGTGCTCATTTGCGTACGGCTCCGAAAGTGATGCCTCGCAGCAGGTGCTTGCGCAGCAGGATCGTGAATACGAGGATCGGGATCAGGAACAGCGTGGTGCCGGCCGCCACCGCCGGCCAGTCCTGCCCGCCCTCGCCGATGATGATCGGGATGAAGGGCGGGGCGGTCTGCGCGGTGCCCGAGGTCAGCAGCACGGCGAAGGCGTACTCGTTCCAGGCGAAGATCAGGCAGAAGATGGCGGTGGCGACGATGCCGGTCGTAGCCTGCGGCAGCACCACCTTGCGGAAGGCCTGCAGCCGCGTGTAGCCGTCCACCATCGCCGCTTCCTCATATTCGCGCGGGATCTCGTCGATGAAGCCCTTGAGCAGCCACACGGCCAGCGAGACGTTGACGGCGCTGTACAGCAGGATCATGCCCAGCCGCGTGTCGGAGAGGCCCAGCTCCCGGTACATCAGGTAGATCGGGATGGCCACGGCGATCGGCGGCATCATCCGCGTGGACAGGATGAAGAACAGCAGGTCGTCCTTCAGCGGCACCTTGAAGCGCGAGAAGGCATAGGCGGCCATCACGCCGAAGCCGACCGACAGGATCGTGGACCCGAAGGCGATGATCAGCGAGTTGACGAAGCGCGGGATGTAGTTGGACGGGCCGGCGACGACCATGTTGTCGGCGCGCGTGATGCGGTCGCAGGTGCTGGTGGCGGGCGGCAGCGCGGCGATGTACTCGGGCGTCTGGCGCGAGCGGGTGGTGAAGAGGTTGCAGTAGCCCTGGGCTGAAGGGCTGAACAGCACCTTGGGCGGATAGCTGATCGAATCGGCCGGCGTCTTGAGGCCCGTGAGGATGATCCACACCAGCGGGATCATCGTGACCAGCGCGTAGAGCACGACGACGCTGCCCGCGAACCAGCGCGAGCCGGCGCCGGGTTCGACGACCGAGTGGGCGGTAGTGATGCCGGAACTCATCTTCCTTGTCCTTCGAGCGCGCAGATCGCGCGGAGCCTCGGGACATGGGTGGAGGCGTCCA